>NZ_JACHGW010000005.1 GCF_014202505.1 Armatimonas rosea
TGATGCTCGGTCTATGAGAAAGTGGGAACTCTTGAGGCTTCTGCGGTGTCCGCTTTTAATAAAAAGCTCCGGCCTTCAGGCCGGAGTATTTTACTGCCCGCCTCATTGCCCGCCCGTCGATCCCCGCCGCCGCCCCACCACAACGAGTGCTACAGCGCTCCCAGCCGCGCAGAGATAGGCCACTAGATCGCCGATCTGGCTCGCAAGGCTCCGTTCCGTCAGGGGGAGAACGCCTCCCGTGACCGCTCCGGTCTGGCCCAGATCCAGCGAGGCGATGACTTTCCCCTCGGGGCTGATGATCGCCGAGACCCCCGTGGCGGCGGCGCGGACGATATAGCGGCGGTTCTCCACAGCACGGGTAATCACGATACCAAGATGCTGGTAGGGGCCGGCGGTCTTACCAAACGACGAGTCCGAGGTGGGCTGAACCAGAAGCTCCGCGCCCTGCTGCACCTCCTGGCGCGCCACCCACGGCAGCACGGACTCGTAGCAGATGATCGTCCCCACTTTCGTGCCATTTGCCAGCGTAAAGACTGCGGGCTTGCTTCCCGGCACGTGGTTCCACTCCGGGGTCGCGCCAAAGCGGGCATAGATCGGGCCCAGGACCTCGTAGAGCGGAAAGAACTCGCCACCGGGGACGAGCACTTGCTTGTCGTAGCGGCCTCCTGTGCTCCCATCGGGCCGCAGGTGCCAGACCGTGTTGGTGTGGGGCCGCGCCTCACCCGAGCCAATCAGCAGGTCTGCTTTCGTCCGAATCGCCAGCTCCGAGAGGTACTTACTGCGCCACTCCGCCCCGATCAGTGGTCCTGCGGCAGCTTCCGGCCAGACGATAAGCTGTGCTTTTGCCCGCTCCGTCAGCGGTGCGTAGTCTGGGACGCCGTCGGATGCCTCCCGCCCTCCCTGAAGTGCTGCCACAGCTATAGTATTACTGGCTTGAGCTTTATGTGCGCTGAAGTCTTGCAGGTCAAACTTGACCGCTGTAAAAAATCCCCAGATCCCGATGCTAACAAAAATAATGCCTGCAAAATAGACAGGCTCCTTTGATCGGGACTGCCATGCCTCGGCGAGTTCACCATTGACCAGTGCGATGGCAAACGAGAGCAGCCACTGTCCGCCGATACTGACGAACTGGAGCCAATACAGGCCGCTACCATGCGCTTGGCTCACAGCCAGGATCATCCACGGGAAGTTCAGGGTTCCGAGACTCCGAACGAGCTCAAAGGTCACCCAGCCCGCCGCGAAGGCAGCGGGGCGGATTGGGGCGGGGAGCTTGGGAAGCGCCCAGCCCGCGAGCGCCGCAAAGATCGCGAAGAAGCTGCCCTGAATCGCCGCGAGGCCGATCCAGGGGAAGAGCTTGTCGGCGGGGGTGGTGCCGTTGAGCTCGGAGATCCAGTAGACGCCGGTGAGAAAGATCGTGAAGCCGAGCCAGAAGCCTAAGCCTCCCCGGTTGGAGCGGGGGGGCTGGAGAGCCTGCGGCTGGAAAGGGCGTGCCGCCCATAAAAATCCCCATGGCCGGAACGGCCTTTGTGTCGGAGCCTGCGACGACAGCAAGACGCCCCCGTTCATGGGGGCGATCAAAGGAGTGGTCAGCGCCCGGTAGAACGGAACCAGCGCCACCCAGGCGAGGGGCCAGAGGTTTGCATTGGGGAAGGCCAGCACCAGCAAGACGCCGGAGAGGGGAGCACTCAGCCAGCTCCAGTTACGCGGTTTCACTCGGGAAGTATAGCACGGACCGAGAGAATCCCTGGCGTCCCTGGTGCAAGTGCCGCCACGACCTTGCCATCGGAGCGGATCAGGGTCGTGAGTCCCGTGGTCGCAACCTGCGCCACGGGACGCTGGTTCTCCATGGCGCGCAGGATCGCCTGGTCCCGGTGCTGGGCGAGCTCGGCGCTCTGGCCAAAGCTCTGATCCGACGTCAGAAACAGCAAGAGCTGGGCGCCTGCCTTGGTGCTCTGCGAGGCCACCCAAGGAAAGGCACTCTCAAAGCAGATTCCCACGCCGATCCGCTGGCCCGACGGAAGCGTGAAGACTCCAGGGGCCGTGCCGTGACGAAAGCTCTCGTGGTGGATACCAAATGCGGCGTAGACCCCCGGAATCCAGCGCTGGAAGGGGTAGACCTCGCCAAAGGGTGCCAGGCGACGCTTGGCGTAGCGCCCGAGCTCACGGCCCTCGCCGTCGATCAGGAGCGCGAGGTTGGTGGGGCGCTGGTCAGGGCCGTCTTCGTAGAGCCCGACCAAGAGGGGGATGCCCAGCTCCCGAGCCAAGGCGCAGAGGCGAGTCGTTCCGAGCTCGGTTGCCGCGCCCTCGGGCCAGACGATCAAGTCGGGGTGGCTCCGTGCCGCTTTTCGGGAGAGAGCGAGGTAGGTCTCGTAGGCGTTAGAGTCGGCGCGCCCGGCCTGGATCAGCGCGAGGTGGAGAAAGCGCTGGCGGTGCGGGGTGGGGCGGGGAATCAGCGCGAGGGCGATAGGGATCAGGAGCACGAGGGCAAAGCGGCCCCGGCGCTGGAGAGCTCCCTCCGCCAGTGTCGCGGAGGTGAAGGCGATCAGAAAACCGAGGCATGGTGCGCCAAGCCAGGTGACCGACGTCGCCAGAGGGATTGCGCTCGGGGCAGCGTGGGCGCTGGCAAGCGTGAACCAGGGAACCGCGTAGGTGCCCAGGCCACGGAGCCACTCAAACAGCGCCCAGAGGAGGGCAAAGACAAGCGGCCGTAGCGCGGGGAGGCAGCGTGGCAGGCTGAGGCCATTGACGAGCCCGTAGAGCGCAAAGAGGGCACCCGGAAAGAGCGGGAGCAGGAGCCAGAGCGGGACGGCCAAGACACGCACCCACTCGGCCCCCAGCAGAAATAGCGCGACTCCAAAGAGATACCCCGCCAGCGTTGCGGAGCGGCGCGTGGAGGAGAGCGTGTAGAGCAATCCGGGCGCGACCCAGGCAAGCGGCCAGAGGCTTAGGGGGGGAAACGCGAGCGCCAGTAGTATCCCTGCCAGGAGCGCCAGCCCGGTGGCTTTCATACCCGTGCCCGTCGGGTCACCGGGTCAGCTCCTGCCGAAGCCAGGCCCCGACCGCTGCCAACCTCACGGGATCAACCCCCGTCGCGATCCCCTGGCCCTCCAGAAAAGCCACGAGGCGCTCGGTGGCGAGGTTCCCCGCAGCCCCCGGTGCAAAGGGGCAACCCCCGAGCCCGCCCACCGCACTATCGAAGCAGCGTAGCCCATAGTCCAGCCCCAGCGCGACTCCCGTCAGTGCCTCCCCGCTAGTATCATGGAAGTGCCCCGCCAGCCGTGCGGGCGCAACAACCTTCGTGACTGCTTCCAGTAGCGCGGCAAAGTCCGCACGGGTTGCGCGTCCCAGTGTCTCTCCCAAGGCGAGCTCATCGGCAGCTGCCAGCCGCTCGGCGACACGGACGACGGCTTCGGGGGCGATATTGCCCTCATACGGGCAGTGGGTGACGGTCGAGAGATAGACCCGGACCCGGAGGCCCGCTGCCTGAATCTCGGGGATTAGTGCCGTAAACTCCGCCAAGGCCTCCGCGACACTCCGCCCCGTGTTCTTTTGCGAAAAACTCTCTGAGGCCGCCGTAAACAGGCTCACGGTCTGGACGGCGGTCTTGTCCAGTCGCTCCCAGCCCTTGCGATTGGGGATCAACACATGGCGCTGGATGCCCGGAACGGCCTGCACCCCCGCGATCACGGCCTCACTGTCCGCCATCGCCGGGACGAGCCTAGGGTGCACCAGCGCGCCCACCTCGATCTCCTGCAACCCTACATCGGCGAGGCGCTCGATCAGCGCGACCTTGGTGGCGGTGGGGAGGAGGATCGGCTCATTTTGTAGTCCATCCCGTGGGCCAACCTCGACCACTCGAACCGTATCGGCGATGTCCATAGGGCTATTCTACCCGCTCAGCCCTCGATCACCCGAAAGTCTCGCAGGCGCTGGAGTGTCTCGGCGACGATCTCAATCAGCCGAATCAACCGCTCTTGCTCGGTCACGACCCCGTAGGTATCACAGGTCAGCAACCCTGGCCCCAGCTCCAGCACAAAGCGCTCCGAGAGCAGCGCCTCCCGGTAGCCAGGAAGCGCCAGCAAGCTCTCCGCCACGAGTGCATGGCTCGTCGCCAGCTCTGTCCCTTGATTCGTCCGCTCCAGACGAAAGGCGAACGGCTTCCGCAAAACACACGCCGCCCCCACCCGCGTCATCGGAATCAGGCTCGTCGGCTCCACCTCAACACGGAGTGTCCACGGAGGCACAGAGACTAACACATGCTCATTAACAAAGAAATCGCCGGGCTGATACTGCCCGGCGAAGTGTTCCGCGGTTCGTTGCCAAACGAGTATTCGAGACACACGAAGCCTTACTTGATGACTTGAAAAGTTACTGCTCCCTGGAAGTCATCATGATCTTGTCCCTGAGGGCTTTCGCAGGCAAAAATAAATGTATACCCACGTGATTCACTTACGTTGATATCACTGAAATCAAAATCAACTGTGGCTTCGATTGATCTTTTTTCTTTTTTTGTTATGTTGAATTCCCATTTGAATGATTTATCGAAATATGAAGATTTAATGGTTTTTGCGTTGCTGTTATCTATATTTGTCACAAAAAGTAGTGTTTTATGTTGTACTAAATCCGGGTCTATGTCTTTTTCGAAGTTCATTTTTAACGTTATTTTTGTTTTTCCTGATGGTTTTATCTTTATTTTTGAGGCAAATGGATGCCTTGTGAAGAGGCCTCCGCCATCAGGATTGACATCGTCTCCTCCCACAATAATAGTAATGGGGAGATGGGGGCCGCCATGAAGGCGAAACTCATTGGTAGAGTCTTGTTTGCGTTGTTGTTCTGTCATAATAGATACTCCTTGAAATGCTTCACTAAGCCCTGGAGAGGTAGTAAAGTGCCTTCAACCACATTTACATGGTAGTGTTCCGCTAAATTTTGTTGTACGGACTCTTGGATGCGATTATAACGATCATCCTCTGATAGTGCAATAGGAGTGTTTTGTTGACTGCGGATCGTCTCGAGCTTTCCGATACAGCGTGCTAAGGTAGCTGATGGTGCTTGGATCTGGTTCAAACAAAAAAGAAGATAGAGAAGGTTTGTGACCATTCCAAGGCCCGTCTCTCCCTCAATATCGATTCTTAACTCTAGTGCCTGGCAAAGAAGTGCAAGTGCTTCGGAAGAACGTCCACACTCCAGAGCTATTATGCCTAGATTATTTAGGGTATAGAGTTCGGTTAATCCATCTTTTAGCTGGTGGCTGAGTACAAGATTCTCGCGCAGGATGGCTTCGGCATCATCAAGATGCCCCGCACGCATCTGTACAGTGCCCAAGTTGAACAGTATGCTAACTAGACGCTGAGGGTGAGGATGAAGTCTGTAGTAAGAGAGGCTCTGCTCCAGATAGAGATGTGCTTTGTCGTAGTCGTGCTCATCACTGGCAAGCGTTCCTAGGTTTCCTTGCATCACAGCCACTTCTGCCGCGTCTTTCTCCGCCGCAAAAAGTTCCAGAGCTTGCTCCATATCTGCTTTAGCCTCTGGTAGACGGTGTAGGTTCATGGCGAGAGAGCCGCGTGAGCGTAAGGCATGTGCACGTAGCAGTGGTGGTGCATCTGGGAAGGCGGTGAGAAGCTCCGTGAGGCGGTTGTGGCCCTCGACCAGATACTCGCGGATAAGCCAGAACCAGAGAATAGACTTTGCAAGACGCAGGGAAAGCTCGCCATTTTGGGGTTTTGCCAAGGCGGCCCGCAGATTCGGATGCTCTGTCTCTAGCCTATCTAGCCAGGCTTTCTGCTCAGGGCCGCGGAGATGGGGCTCGGCTTCTTCGGCGAGGGCGGTGAAGTGCTCTAGGTGGCGCAGGCGGAACGTGGAGAGCTCGTCGGCTTCTTGGAGCTTCTCTAGACCGTACTCGCGGACGGTCTCTAGGATGCGGTAGCGCTCATCAGAATCACTGTCACGTAGCAAGAGAGACTTGCGGACGAGGCCAAAGAGAGCATCGAGGACAGCATAATCGGGGAGGGTATCGTCGGAGCAGACCGCCTCAAGCGACTCCAGCGTAAAGCCACCCGCAAAGACCGAGAGCCGCCGCCAGAGGATGCGCTCCTCGTCGGTGAGGAGGTTGTGGCTCCAGTCGAGAGCGCCGCGGAGGGTCTGCTGGCGGGGGAGGGCGGTGCGGCTGCCCCGTGTGAGAAACCTGAAGCGGTCCTCCAAGCGCTTCTCGATCTGCTCTAGCGAGAGCGCGCTCATCCACGCTGCTGCCAGCTCCAGCGCGAGGGGGATGCCGTCTAAGCGGCGGCAGATTCGGGCGACACTGGCACCGTTGGCGGTGGTCAGGCGGAAGTTCGGGGACGTGGCCGTCGCCCGCTCCACAAAGAGCTGAATCGCTTCATAGCGTAGCAGTCGAGCGGGCTGGGTGAGTGTCTCGGGGGGGAGGGCAAGGCCGGGCAGGGGCCAGGCGACCTCGCCAAAGAGCTCCAGTGCCTCGCGGCTGGTGGCCAGAACCGTGACCGCGGGACAGTGGGCCAGTACCTGCTCCGTGAAGCGCGTGGCGGCGGCGACGACGTGCTCACAGTTGTCTAGGATCAGCAGGAGCTTACGCGGAGCCAGGTGGGCAAGGAGTGTCTCCAGCAGGTCTGCCCTCGCATCCTCCCGCACCCGAAGCGCCGCCGCGACCGCACGGGGAAGCAGGGCCTCATCTGCGACAGGGGCGAGGTCCACAAACCAGACCCCACCCGGGTACTCCATCAGGAGCTCATCCCCCACGCGGAGCGAGAGGCGTGTCTTGCCATTTCCACCTGCGCCAAGCACCGTCAGGAGGCGGGTTTGGGATAAGAGCCGCTCGACCTCCGCGCATTCTTTTTCACGCCCAATAAAGGTGGTCAGCGTCCGTGGCAAGTTATGAGGAGGCAGTGAGGCACTCGCAAGGGGAGGGAAGTCGGTGGGAAGGCCTTGTGCGACAAATTGATAGAGGCGCTCAGGGCGCTCCAGGCTACGAAGCTGCTGTGTGCCGAGGTCTTTGAGCTGCGTGGCTGCGGCAGGCTCCGCTTCCTCGATGAGCCGAGCGGTCGTCTCGGTGAGGACAAGCTGCATCCCATGACTGAGCTCCAGAACCCGCGCCGCCCGGCTGAGCGCCAGCCCAAAGTAGTCGCCGTCTCGGTACTGCGCCTCGCCCGTGCTGAGAACCGTGCGGATGGCAAACGCCTCGCCAAACTCCTGGAAGAGCGCCTGCTGAAGCGCGACTGCCATGTCCCGCGCTGCAAGCGCCGTGGGAAAGGCGATAAAGAAGCCATCGCCCCGTGCCTTGAAGACATCCCCTTGATAGCGTGCGCTGAGCTCGTGGACACGGGCATCGTGCCAGGCAAGACGCTCACGCATGAGTGCCCCATTCTCCTGCCAGAGGCGAGTGCTCCCCACAATATCGGTACACAAAAATGTCACCGTGACAAGTTTGGGATCAAGCTCTCGGGCCATGAGGCTAGTATAGCGGGAAATGGCCTTGCAGGCATAATACCCCTATGATAAAATTTGACTCGCGCCGACATGGCTCAGCGGTAGAGCAGCTGTTTCGTAAACAGCAGGTCACCGGTTCGAATCCGGTTGTCGGCTTATCTACGAAGGGGGGGATTCTGCCCCAGAATCGCCCCCTTCGTTCGTTTTTGACAGTATCTTGCATGGCAGTAGCAGCACCGCTTTCGATGTCTGAAATGAGGTGTGCGTACCGATCCATCGTTTAAAGCAGTAGGCTAATGGCGGATCCATGCCGGTTGTGAACACCAGGCCCCACTCGTTCCCCCAAGTCTTGCCGGTAGATCAGGCACTCGCCATTGCGGAACAAAATTGGGCATACTCTGCCCATGGGTACTCTATGGATGCATCCGTGGGAGCTGGAGCCTTTGCTCCTCCCGCATATCTCTTGGCTGGAAAAAGTGGTTCGGCCGCTTGTGGTCTATGGGTTTCTTCTGGTGGCGTTTCGTTTCTCGGGTAAGCGTGAGCTGGGCCAGGCCACTCTCTTTGATTTCCTAATCCTGCTGCTGATCTCCAATGTGGTGCAGAACGCGATGATCGGTGATGACAACTCCATTGGGGGCTCGTTTGCAGGGGTGGCGGTGCTGCTGACTCTCTCGTGGGGGCTCAATAAAATCACGGCGCGCTCGCCGCTGCTCCGCAAGATTCTGGAGGGCTCCCCGACTCTCTTGGTCCACAATGGCCAGGTCCTCGACAAGGCCATGCGCAAGGAGAGTGTGGCCATCAACGACCTGCTCACGGCGTTTCGGGAGCAGGGGATCGCCTCCGTCTCCGAGGTACGCTACGCGGTACTGGAGCTCGATGGCAAGATTAGCATCATCCGCAACGATGCCCCCGTTCCCATGAGCCGTGAGGACTGCGTGGTCGAAGAGATTCGGGTGCAGGCAGCGGGACTAGAGCCGACGGCTTAGGCGTAGCCCCAGGGTGAGTGCGGAGCCCGCATCAATGGTCTGCACTCCGCGGCCCGAGCGGTCATCGAGCTGGAACTGACGGCCAAACTGCCAGCCGAGAATCAGCGCGGCCGTGGTGTTTCGGTGGGTATAGCCCGCCTCGAAGCCACTGGTAAAGCTGGTCTCGCGCACCACTCCGTCGCGCACCGCCGCTTGGTCGGAGAGGCGCCAGGCGCGGCGCACGTCGAAGCTGGTGACACTGGCGAGGCTCCAGGTGCGGCTAAGAGTCTTGGTGGCACGGAGCTCCTGGCCCTGGAAGAGTACCCGTAGGTCTTGACGGGCTTGCCAGTCGAGGCCAATGGCGGGGATGACGAGAAAGTCGGTGTCCGCCACTTGGGAACGTAGCGCGACGCCATAGGTCCAGGTGAGGCCGGGGCGGGCCACGTGGCGCTCCCCAAGGATCACTCCCCCGGCGATACCTCGGGAGAAGTCTCCTCGCGCCGAGGCGGAACTGTCCACGCTGAGGCCCACCACGCGTGAGCGGGTCTTGCTGCGCGGCGTGAGAAATGTCGCGCCGAGCCGAACCTGTGTGGCATCCTCAAAAGGGTTTGCTGCTCGCGCGAAGTCGAAGGTGCTCCGGTCCACCCGCAGGGTGAGGTTCTGGGTCTGCTTGAGGCCCGGCTTGAGCCAGACCGCATCGAGTGTGGTGCGGTTTACCGAGGCACGGCGATCCAGCCCCGCGAGCTCGGCACTCGCTGTCTGCTGGTGGCGCAGGCCGACGGTCAGGGTGGGCTTGGGGATAAAGAGGGCCGCGTTGGCGCGCTGTGGTTGGAGAAATGACGGGTCCATCGTAAAAAAATCCCCTGATCGGCTAAGACCAGGGGGAGTTGTCTTATCAAAGTGAAGAGCAAATCAAGGAAAAGTGACTAGTTGTCCGCCAGGACGATCGCGGTGAGCGCTTGGTCGACGCTGGGATCGCCCACAGCGACGGCGGTGCGAATCTGACCCGCGGCGAGGCTGAGTGTCCCGCTATCGATGGCGACGGTCTTAGTCCCGGCGGGGGTGATCCGCACCCGGTAGTTCCCAGCGGGCACGGAGAGATAGGGGGAGACTCCCTTGAAGGGGATATTGGTCAGAGTCGGAGGGACGACACTCAGGACGGCATCGGGGACGGTGACATAGATATCGACATTGCCCGCACCCGGAGCGGAGTGCACCAGCCGTAGCTTGACATTGCCTGCCGCAGGTGCCGTGTTGTTGTCCGAGAGAACCAGCGGCTCGATACCGGCCAAGCGCCCGACCGCCAGAACCGTGGTGTCTTTCCCGGTCTCGATGGGGACATTGGCATTGATGACCGACGAGGTCGTCCCGGCGGCATTGACCTTGATATTGCGAGTCCCGGAAAGTAGCGCGAGGTACGGCGACGACGCCTTATAGGGGACACTGGCGAGCTCCCGGTTGTTGTCTACCAAGACATCTACCAGGGGGGCATTGGGCGAGGTGTGAACCACACGGAGCCGCCCAACAGGAACATTGGAGCTCGAGCCACAGCCCGTGAGCGCAAGCCCGAGAACCAGCAAGCCAAGTTTTGTTGTGAGAGAGCGCATTGAGTGCATCTTCCTTTCCTGATAGTTTAATCGCAATATTTTAATCGCGAAAATTGTATCACGAATCGAAACGCATTTCCCGAGATGCAGTTCCCAAAAACGAAGAATTTTTTGGGAGGCATGCCCCTTCCTGGCGTTTGGGACTCGGAGAGCCATAATAGCGGTAGTATGCGTCTTGCCTTTGCGATTCCCTGGCGTGATCTGGGAAGCTGGCTCTTTGAGCACCTGCCTACGGAGCACACCGGAGAGCTGCTCTTTGCCGCCCCGGAGCCCCACCCTGATCGCTCACCGCGTGCCAGCAAGCTCCCGCCCTATCTTGCCGAGTTCTTCTGCCTGCTCGGGCGAGGCTACCGGCTCGCGCACTACGACACGGTCTTCACCTGGGAGCTGCGCTGCGCCCTGGCGACACTTCTCCTGCGACGTCTCCAGCGGGCGAAAACGCCCGTGATCGTGGTAGGGCCGATCCTCAAGGGGGGCGTGCGAAAGTTGCTCCCGCTCCTCCGGCCTCTCCTCGCCGATGCCGCGAAGATTGTCTGTTTCTCCTCGGCGGAGCGCGACGACTACGCGGCGCTCTTGCGGCTCACGGCGGAGCGCTTTGTCTTTCTGCCGACCCCGTGGGCCGCGCCCGACGATGTTCCCGCTCCCACAGATGGCGGTTTTGCGCTCGCGCTGGGGCAGTCAAACCGGGACTATGCGACTCTCTTTCGTGCTGTGGCGGGGCTGGCGCTGCCCGTGACCGTGGTCGCTGCCGATGAGACGCCGTTTGGGGGAGAGGTGCCGCCGCCCAATGTCACCGTGCGCTTCAACACCGACCACAACACCACCAACGCCCTGATCGCCTCGGCGCGCCTGCACGTCATCCCGCTCCATCCCACCGGGTTCTCGTCGGGGCAGACCGTCTTGCTCCGCGCGATGGCGGCCCAGAAGCCCTGCATTGTCAGCCGTGTGGCGGGGGTGACGGACTATATAGACGAGAACCAGACCGCGGTGCTCGTCCCGGCGCACGACGAGCAAGCGCTTCGGGCGGCTCTCACGGCACTCTGGGACGACCCTGTGGAGCGCGAGCGGCTAGGGAAAAACGCCGCCGAGGTGGTTGCCGAGCGCTTCGGGTTCGCGGGATTTCTCAAACACCTGCTAGAATTGAGCTAGTCGCCCCGGAGAACGAGTCTCCGGGCTTACGAGGGCGACGGCTGCCTGCGCAGCCAGGAAGAGGAGTCTGTTGCGACCTGCTGCGTTTTTTGCGGACTATGCCGCCAAGCCGGAGCGCCTGCTGATCGGGCTGATGAGTGGCACGAGTGTCGACAGTGTCGATGTCGCGCTGGTGAAGCTCGCTGGCAGTGGGCGTGTCACGGAGGCGGAGCTGCTGAAGGCTCTGGACTTCCCGATCCCTGAGGCACTTCGTAGTCGCATTCTCGCCCTGAGCCATGGTGAAGGCAACGCCGAAGAGGTCTCCCAGGTCTCGGTGGCGGTGGCCGAGCTCTTTGCCGAGGCGGTCCGCGCGCTAGGTGCAGGGAAAGTCGATGCTATCGCCAGCCACGGTCAGACCATCTCCCACACGCCGCCCCCCCCGCCCCCACATGTGGGGGAGCTTGGGGGCGGCGCGACCCTCCAGATCGGCAGTGCGGCGGTCCTGGCGCAGCGGCTTGGTGTCCCCGTGGTCTCGGACTTTCGGAGCGCGGATGTGGCGGTGGGGGGGCAGGGCGCGCCGCTGATTCCTTATGTCGACTGGTGCCTGCTCACGCACCCCACCAAGGCGCGCGCGATCCAGAATATTGGGGGCATTGGCAACGTAACCTTCCTGCCGCCCAACGCCACCCCCGACCAGGTTGTCGGCTTTGACACCGGGCCGGGAAACATGCTCATGGACCGGGCCGCGCAGTGGGCGAGCAACGGCGATCTGCGCTGCGACACCGACGGCAAGCTCGCGCTTAGTGTGGAAGAGCCGGACTACGAGCTTCTGGAGTGGCTCCTGGAGCACCCGTTTCTGGCGCAAAAGCCACCCAAGTCCGCCGGGCGGGAGGAGTTTGGTGAGAGTTTCTACAAGGAAGTGTGCCGCCGTGCACAGCTCTCACCAACATCGCTGGAGCAGCAGGTACTACGGCGCTACCTGCCCTTTTCCCGAGGCACAGAGCTCATCCCCGAGAAGCTGGTGGCTACCCTGACCTGGTTTACGGCGCTCTCGATTGTCGATGCCTACGAGCGCTACCTGCCGCAGCTCCCCGATGAAGTGATTGTCGGCGGGGGCGGGGCGCGCAACCCGGCGCTGATGCAGTTCCTCCGCACCAAGCTCTCCCCGGTCCCGGTCTTGACCCATGCGGAGCTTGGAATGGACGGCGACTCGAAGGAGGCGCTGGCGTTCTGTGTGCTCGCCAATGAGACCCTTCTCGGCAACCCGGCGAACCTGCCGAGTGTCACGGGCGCGGCACGGCGGGTGACACTCGGCTCGGTGACCTTTCCCTAGGGCAGGTTCCCGCTGTAGAGCCGGACGCGGGTGATGGTCCCGACAAAGCTGGGGAGGTCTTTATCCGCCACCTTGGAGCCCGCATCGCCCCCGATCTCCATGGGGTTGGTAGGATCGCTGGTGATAAAGCGGTGGAGCGGCCCCGCCGCCACTTCCTTGCCATCCACCGTGAGCGTGAGCCGCTGGTCCGGGGTGATGCGTGCCAGCAGAACCACGGAGCGCCCGACAAGGCTCTCTTTCCCCACAATCTGCGAGCGCTTGCCCTCCGATGTGACCGTGAAGACAGGGACGCCTCTCTGGACATGGAGGCAGTAGCCAAAGCGCTCGCCGCCCCGCGCCAGGATCACACCGTCGGGCTTCTCCGCCGTGACGGTCGCCTCGATTGCCCAGGCACCGACATTGGGCCGGAGCGCGGGCGTGCTGGGGATGCTGATGAGCTTGGTGCCATCGAACTTCTGCGCGTCTTTCCAGTCCAGCACCCAGGCATTGCGTGGCGCGACAAGTCCGGGGGCTGCCGTGGCGGCAGCCGCTCTGGGCTTGTCGGCGAAGGGGGGAATCTCAAAGCCAATCGCCTTGCGCTGGCGCTCGAACTCCTGCTCCAGGGCCAGGCGAAGCCCTGCGGCACCGGGGTCGCGCGCGAGGTTCTTGGTCTCGTAGGGGTCGGCCTTGAGATCGAAGACCTCGGTCCACTCCGGGTGCTCGGGGAACTGGATCAGCTTGGCGGACTCGGTGCGGACGGCTTGGGTGGTGGGAGCGGAGAAGCCCTGCTCGAAGAAGTAGGTGTAGAAAAACGCCTTGCGCCAGTCGGGCGGGGTCTTGCCCATCAGGAGGGGGACCAGGCTGCGCCCGTGCATCTCCTTGGGGACGGGCACTCCCGCCAGCTCCAGCACGGTCGGGGCGATATCGACATTCAGCGCGAGCTGGTCGAGCTTCTGTGTCTTCTGGAGCCGCTTGGGAAGACGCACGAGCAGAGGAATCCTTAGGCTCTCGTCGTAGGCCGTGCGCTTGTCCCCGAGGCTATGCTCGCCCAGATAGAAGCCATTGTCCGACGCGAAGATCACCACGGTATTGTCATCGACCGCCGCCAAGAGCCGCCCGACACAGTCGTCCATGGCGCTGATGCAGCGGAAATAGCCCCGGTTGAGCGCCGTGGACGGGGTTGGGGTGGCACTGGGCCGGCGCTCTGCGGCGTAGATGGGGGCCAGCCCGAGGTTCGGGACGGGGCGTGCGCTGTCGCTGGCGTAGTCGTTGGCGTGGCGCTCAGGCGGGGAGAAGGGGCCATGTGCGGTCTTGAACCCTAGGATCAGAAAGAACGGCTTGCCCGCGCTCTCCTTCACAAACTGCAGCGCAAAGTCGGTCGAGACATCGTCGATCCAGCCTTTGGTGGGGGTGTCCTTGCCATCGACCACAAATGGGCAGTCGTCGTACTTGCCCTGCCCGATAAAGCTGGCCGCGAAGTCGAAGCCGGGGCGCTCGCGCTGGCTGCCCATGTGCCACTTCCCGACATAGCCCGTTCGGTAGCCCGCCGACCGGAGGAGCGTCCCCACGGTCACGTTCTGTGCGGAGAAGGGCGTGTGGTTGTTGACAATCCCATTGGTGTGGCCGTACTGGCCCGTCAGCAGGGTCGCGCGGCTGGGAGCGCAGAGTGAGTTGACCACAAAGGCATTGCGAAAGCGCGTCCCCTCCGCAGCCAGCTTGTCTAAGTTCGGGGTCTTGAGCCAAGGGAAGCGCCCGCTGGCACCCTGCTCGCGCTGCACCACACTCAGTGCGTCCCAGCGCTGGTCATCGGTGTAGAGCACGATAATATTGGGTTTATTGGAGGATTGTTTCATGGCTGATTCTACACCAAAAGACCATTTTGAAGATGGGCTGAACAATCAAGTGTCCAAAAGGAACTAAGAGACGAGGAGGAGTGCAATGCAAGCAACCAGACAGCGACAACCCACGCAGGCTCTGCCGAGGATCATCTCAGGGAGCGTGTGCGACCCCCAAGGCAAGCCCGTGCCGACCGCGCGCGTCTTTGTCCAGTATGGGACTACCTACCAGGGCTACAGCGGACCCGGCGGGGAGCGCGGTGTCGGGGATGTGGTCGAGGTGCATCCAGACCCCCAGGGCCACTTTCGCTTCACCGAGCTCCCCGCCACCTACGACACGATCACGGTCTTCGCCCAGCGCCCCGGCGGCCCTCTGATAACCCTGGAGCGCGGCGGCTTGCGCTTTGGAGGCACACCCGAGTCCCCGTTTGACGCACCCTTCGACCTCGTTCTCCCCGATTCTGGTGCGACCCTCACCGCGACTTTCTTGACGCCCGAGGGCAAGCCCTCAGCAGGGCGCTCCGTTGTGCTGGGGATCGGGATGCCCGCGCTGTTCTACCCCGGGCAGGGCAATCAGCGTGTATGGAAGAAGGAGCCGCAGCTGACCCTGCTCCGCCTCCTCCAGCCCACGCAGACAACGGACTCCCAGGGGCGGGTGCGCTTTACAGGGCTGCTACCAAACAACTACACCCTAGGGGAGAAGATCGACTCGGGGTTCCCAGGCGTCCTTGCCCGGGGGATTCTCGTGCCGGAGAATCAGGAGACGCGTGTGGTCTTTCGGCTTCCGAAAACGCCGCAGTGGGGAGCCGACTATCTCGCGGAGCTGGGGCGCGGCTGGGCGTTTCGCCTGGGGAATGCGGTAGGCAGCGGTATGTCCGGGGCAGGCAGCGGAGGGTTTCAACTTCCCCCGCAGGCACGGGGTGTGGTGACGATCTGGAATCGGGGAGATTCCGAGCTGGAACCCGTCGGATGGCGACAGCAGGCGACGGTCTTGGTATCGTCGCTGGTGCCTCTGGAGGGAGTCGCACGCTTCTCCCGTGTCTGGCATGGGCCGGGGCAAGTCCGTGTGAAGGTGGTCGATGCGCAAGGGAAGCCCCGCGCGGGGGTGACCGTGACGATGGCCCCCCGCGGGACGGCCACAAGCAACGCCGACGGCGAGGCGCTCTTTACGGAGGTGCCGGAGGGGCGCTACAACATCGTGTCCGGAGGCGCACTTGGGGCATCGCGAGCTGCTCAGTCGGTCACCGTCAGCGCGGGCGAGCGTACGGAGTGCCGGCTGGTCCTCGATCCCAAGAAAGTCCCGCAGCTGGGGCCGTCGCCGGAGCAGCGGAAGCAACTGGAAGAGTGGGGGAAAGCGCCAAAACGCACCGTGACCCTGCGCTGCGAGACCCTAGACGGGAGGCCGCTGGGTGGGGTTGCGGTGGGGGTGCGAGGCTTTCCACGTTTTTCTTCCTTGCGGTCGGATGCACGGGGGCAGCTACCCGTTGCCTCGCTACGCGCGGATCAACCCGTGACCGTAGAGCTCTGGTGCCAAGGCTGGGAAGGGGAGCTCACGCTTCCGCCTGGGGTGACAGAGGCGAGAGCGGTCTTGAAGCCGAGGGCATTTCTCACCGGCCAGGTGACTCTCGCCGGCAAGCCCCTGAGCCGCTGGCCCGCGGGACAGGTGGTGGTTCGTGCCGTGGCGGAGACGCCGAGCCAGGGAGTATTGGTCCCAGGATTAACCCAAGAGGCCACTCCCCAAGCCGATGGCCGCTTTGCCTTCGATCTAGCCCCCGGAACCTACAAGCTCCAGGCAACCGTGGACAACCTCTGGAAGACCCCCGAGCGCACGGTGCGCTGGGACGGAAAATCGGCCCCTCTTACCCTCGATATCCCGATGCCAGGCCTGCCCATGACCGTGGCCGTTCGTGACAAGGCAGGCAAGGCTCTGCCCTCGGTTCGGCTGGAGCCCGCTCCCCCAGAGGTCGAGTTCCGCACGGATGAGGCGGGGCAGGTGACCCTTGCCGGGCTTGTCGCGGGGCGGCATACGCTCAAGGTGGTCGGGCGCTCAGAGACCGTGACGGTGACTGTCCCCCCGGCGCTGAAGTAGGCGCAGCACCTCGCGGCCCTCGCGACCGGGAAACGCGACCGTGGGCGTCTCGGAGCGCAGGAGGGTGAAGTGCTCCGCAAAGCGCGTGTCGAGCTCGTCGAGCGTCGCGTTGAACGGCGGGCCAAGGCTCGGGTCGGGATCGTCGCGCGGGTTGAGGTAGAAGATCCCCAGCAGCAGGCCGCCGGGCTTGAGCGCCCCCGCCACTGCCTGCACGTAGTCGTCGCGGCGCTCCCGGGGGATGGCGCAGTAGCACGTGTGCTCGTAGACTGCATCGAAGGCACCGTGGTACTCGCTCGGGAGGGCGAAGAGGTCCCCGACCACAAAGTGCGTGTTGGGAAACGTCTCGACTCCCGCAAACGCGCTGGGCGCGAGGTCCAGCCCGATCACGTCGTCCGCGCCCGCCGCCGCGATCGCCCGCACATCGTGGCCGCGCCCACAGCCGGGGACGAGGACCCGGCCCTGGAGAGGGGCTTGGGCGAGAAATTCCACTAGGGCAGGGGCAGGGGCGCCCTTGTCCCACTGCGTCTCGCCCGCTTGGTAGAGAGCTTCCCAGTCGGTTGTCATGCCCCCAGGATACCCGAGCCGCGCCTACCGCCGCACGAGGCGAAAGGCGAAGTCCCGCCCAAGCCCCTGCTGGTAGGCGAGGGAGATCCAGAGCAGGGCAAAGGGCTCCAGGAGGCGTGCTTGGGTGAGCGGGCCGGCGTCCTGTGGCTCAAAGCCCAGCGCCTGTGCCAGCGCGTGGGCGACCGCCTTGGCCTCGGAATCGTCGCCGCAGTAGAGCATGGTCGCGGCACCGTCAGGGTAGTGCGGGTTGGCCATGTTGTCAAAGCCGGTGGTATTGAAGATCTTCACCACACGCGCCCCGGCCGCCCACTGCGCCACCAGCTCGCCGCCGGAGGTCTCGTGTCCGTGGGTGAGACCCGCGAGCTGGGGCTTGAGCGGGTTGGTGGCATCCAGCACGAGCTTACCGGAGAGTGGGCCTAGCGATCCAATCGCCGCTTCGGTAGCGGGCCAGGGGGTCGCCAGAAGGATCACATCGGCCTGCGCGGCGGCCTCGGCGGGTGTTGCGCGGGGCGCAGGGAGCGCCTGGTACTTCTCGCTCTCCGGTTCCCGGACACCAAAGATAACGTCGTAGCCCGCGTCTACCCAGCCCCCGCCCAGAGTCGCCCCGACACTGCCGGCACCAATGACTGCAATCTTCATCTTCTTCTTACTCCCCTAGCGCTGCGATAATCGCCCGCGCTGTCTCCGCCCCCGAGAAGTTCTGCTGGCCCGTGATCAGGTTGCCATCGCGCACCGCAAACCCACGCCAGAGCCCGGCTTGAATGTAGTTGGCCCCGAGTGCCTTGAGCTCGTCCTCGATCCGCCAGGGCATCAGGTGCGTCCCGTGCGGCAGAACTCCGTAGCTCCAGACCGCATTGTCGGCGAAGTCCTCCTCCACGTTGGCAAAGCCGGTGACGGTCTTCCCCTTGACCAGATACTCTCCCGAGGCGAGCTTGGCGTAGCGCAGGATAGCCGTGCCATGGCACAGCGCGCAGGCGAGCTTTCCGGCCTCGTAAAACGCGACAAACTTCTCGTGGAGCGCGGTCGCACTCTCAAAGTTCACCATCGGTGCCTGCCCACCGGCGACCACGATTGCGTCGAAGTCGGCGACCGTGAGCGCACTGACCGGCTTGGTGTCCTCAACCAAGGCGGCGAGGCTTGGGGTGGCGATAAAGCCCATGCTGATCAAGTCGCTGGACGAGTAGCCGCTCGGGTCACGCGGATCGCTCATGGCATCGGGGACGCACGGGCCGCCGCTTGGGCTGAAGATCTCGACCGCGTAGCCCTTCTCGGTGAGCTCGTAGTAGGGGTGGGTGAGCTCCGCCCACCAGAAACCGACGGGGCCGCCGGTGGTGGGGGAGACAGCGGGGTTGGCGATAACAAGGGCGACACGCTTGCGGCGCGTCGGGGTGACAGTGTTGGGGTCTTTAAGGCTCATGGGGTTTACTCCTTGGGTTTTGTGATACCCTCCTACAATCGAAACCCGCAAGTACGCACTTTTTAGGAAGGTAGTACCCAAATAGAAACTAATAGTCCCAAGAACTCAGGCTGTCGTGAGCGTATCCACGGCTGTCCGGTTGAGACCAGCCTGGAGCTCCTGAGCGGCAAGTGGAAGCCACGCCTGCTCTGGAAGCTCTACCAGCAAGGGGTGGTGCGCTTTGGGGAGCTGCGCAAGCAGCTCCCTGAGATCACGCCCAAGATGCTCACCCAGCAGCTCCGCGAGCTGGAGAGCGATGGGCTAATTACCCGCACGGTCTACGCCGAGGTGCCGCCGAAGGTCGAGTACCGGCTGAGTGAGCTGGGGAGCACGCTCGGTCCGGTCCTCGACCAGCTCGCGGTCTGGGGAGTGGCGCACCACGAGGCGATCGTGCGCCAGCTTGCCCAGCCCTGAGTGGGGGGGCTCAGGGGCGACTGGGCGCGATGGTGATGGTCCGTGTCTCCGCGTTCCAGGTCGCGGTCTGGTCTGAGGCCAGCTCGATAAACTCCAGAGGCACGAAGAGCGTGCCGCCTCGCACTTCGGTGGGGCTCTCCAGGCGAATCCGCTGCCCGTTTTTCTCGACCCAGCGGCTCCCGACCGCATTGCTGAGCTTTTTGTCCGGCACGGTCAGGGTGTTCTGTGTGGCATCGTAGCGGTAGCTGAAGCGCGCGACCCGTGAGAGCTGCTCCAGCGGTACCAGGACATCGTCGCCGCGCATGTACGGCCGCGCCGCGCCAAAGGGCTCGTCGCGGCCACTCACCCGCAGGGCGATCCGGTCTTGGCCTTGGCCTCGGTCTTGTCCTTGACCCCGATCTTGGCCTCGGTCTCGGTTCTGGTCGTTGCTCCGGTCGCGCTCCCGGTTGCGTGCGACCGGCGGACGGTTCGAGCCGGAGGCGGCGTTGGTCGTGATGCTGACTTGCTGCCGGGGCTCGTCCCAGTCCACGCTGGCCCCGAGCGCCTCCCCGATAAAGCGCAGAGGAACCATCGTGCTCCCGCCAATTCGCATCGCGGGGACGCGCAGGGCCACGCTCTGGCCGTTGACCATCGCGGTATTGCTCCCGAGCGTCAGCTGGATATCGCGCTGGCCCATGTGTGCTTTGACAGTCTGGGTCGCCTCGTTCCAGCTAATGTCCGCTCCGATCTCCTCAAGGACGCCACGCAGAGGAACCAGTATCCGGCCATCGCGGCGCTGCGGGTGCGTGTCTGCGAAAGCGACCGAGTTCCCATTGACCCGCACCGAGATCTCTTGGGCCCGTGCTGATGCCTGAAGGAGGGGAATCATCCCCAGTGTTGCGATAGCAAGTGCTATCGATGTTTTTCGTCGTGTCATTGTAGTCTCCTTGGCACTACGTATGGTCGGGAGGAGTGCAAGGTTCCTTAGGAAATGCGAGTGTGCTATCCTGAGCCCATGAGCGATCCACAAAAGCGAGTCGGGCTGATCGGGCTGGGCCTGGTGGGCTCGGCGCTGGCGGAGCGGTTTCTGGCGCACGGCTACCAGGTGGTTGGCTACGATCTCGACACCGAAAAGCGCAAGGCACTGGTCGAGCGGGGCGGCATTGGAGCGGGGAGCCCCGCGGCAGTCACGGAGCGGGTGGAGCGGCTCGTGCTCTCACTTCCCACAACCGAGGTGGTTTTAGACGTCCTAGGCGGAGCTTCCGGGATTCTCGCCGCGAGTTCGCTGCCCACAACTATCCTGGACACCACCACAGGCGACCCGAGCGAGACCGAGGCACTGGCGGCGGCACTGGCCACGCGGGGAATTGCCTACATGGACACGGCGATCTCCGGCTCCAGCAAACAGGTGCGTGGCGGCGAGGCGACCCTCCTCGTGGGGGGCACTCCCGCCGCCTACGCCGCCAGCGCCGACCTCCTTGCCTGTGTCACCGACCGTGTTTTCCACCTTGGTTCCGCCGGGAGTGGGAGCCGTGCGAAGCTGGCAACCAACCTGATTCTGGGACTCAACCGCGCCGCCCTCGCCGAGGGGCTGGTCTTTGCGGAGGCACTGGGGCTGGATCTCGCGGTATTTCTTGACGTGCTCAAAAACTCTCCGGCGTACTCCGTGGCGGTGGACATAAAAGGAGAAAAGATGCGCACGGGCGAATTTACCCCTGAGTCGAGGGTCCTACAGCACAAAAAAGATGTGGGGCTGATCCTGGCCGCCGCCCATGCTACGGGGCAGGAGCTACCCCTGAGCCAGGTGCACCACACACTCCTTACCGAGGCTGTGGAGGCAGGGGAGGGCGAGCTCGACAATGCGGTTATCATTGAGGCAATTCGGAGGAAACGACGATGAAAAAGCAAGCGATTTTGACACTGGCACTTCTCGGCATGCTCGTCGCGGGCGCGGCACTCCCCCAGCAGAAAGTGGACCGGGAGACAAAGGTCCGCGACGATAAGAAAAAGCTGGAGGCGAGCGGCTACTGGCACTACAACGACCTTCCCGCCGCGTTTGCGGAGGCGAGGGCCACGGGCAAGCCCATTGTCGTGGTGCTACGCTGCATCCCCTGCGAGGAGTGCGTGAAGCTCGACGACGACGTGATCGAGGCGAATGCGCAGATGAAGGCGCTCCTGGATAAGTTTGTGCGGGTGCGGCAGATCTCCACCAATGGCCTGGATCTCTCCCTCTTCCAGTACGACACCGATCAGAGCTTTGCGGTCTTTCTGCTCAACGCCGATGGGACGATCTACGGGCGCTACGGGACACGCTCGCACCGCACGGAGTGGCAGGGCGATGTCTCGGTGGAGGGGATGGCCAAGGCGCTCGAAGGGGCGCTGGCGCTCCACAAAGACTACCCGAAGAACAAGGCCAAGCTTGCCGCCAAACGCGGCCCCGCCCCGGAGTTTGCCAAGCCCGAGCTGTTTCCGTCGCTGCGGGCCAAGTACACGCCGTTCCTCAACTACGAAGGGAAGGTAGTGCCGAGCTGTATCCACTGCCACCAGATTAGCGATGCCCAGAAGGAGCTCGCGATCCAGCGCCACCAGCTCACCGACTCCGTGCTCTACCCCTACCCGCACCCCAAGTCCTTCGGCCTGATCCTCGACCCCAAAGAGCGCCCCACCGTGCTCAAGACCGCTCCCGGCAGCGATGCCCAAAAGGCGGGGCTCCTGCCCGGGGATGTGATTGCCACGCTCGACGGCCAGCCGCTGCTCTCCCTGGCAGACATGCAGTGGGTTCTCAATACCACGCCTGCCAGCGGGGCGAGCCTGACATTGGGGATCGTGCGGGCGGGCAAGCCCAAGACATTGACCCTGACCCTCCCCGATGGCTGGCGCAAGCGCGACGATATCTCGTGGCGGGTGAGTACCTGGGGGCTACGCCGGGCCGCGCTCGGCGGGATGAAGCTCGATCCCAACCCGGGAGGCCAGGGCCTGCTGGTGGCCAATGTTGGGCAGTACGCGCCGCACGACCTCGCCAAGAAAGCCGGCGTGCTCAAGGGGGATATCTTGGTGGGCTTCGATACCTTCACCAACCCCACCCGCGAGGTCGAGCTGATCGCCCACGCCCTCCAGGTCAAGCGTCCCGGCGACACGGTTCCCCTGACCCTGCTCCGCAACGGCCAGACCGTCAAGACCAGCTTTGTGCTGCCGTAACCCGCGCGAGCTGGAAGCTCCAGAGCCAGCGCATCGTCTCGACGGTCTCTGGCTTGGAGCACCACTCTAGCGGGACATGAAGGCACTGCTCCACGGAGAGCTTCCAGTCCGACTGGGCTAGCTCCCAGGAGTAGTCGGGCTGGGCGAAGGTGTCGAACCAGCGCCGCAGGACCGCGTCCTCATGGGCCGCGCGGGCGTCCTCAGGCCACCAGAGGATGAGAAAGTACGCCAGATCGTAGGCCGCGACTCCGTAGGTCAGCGACCAGTCAAAGGGCTGCCGGTCGAGAAAATAAACGGGCGACTCGGCAGCTTTTGGCGTGAGGATATTGGTGGAGTTGAGGTCGCCGTGGAGCAGGCTCATCCCGACCGGGTGACTCCAGCGCGCACGGAGGGCGGCTTCATGGGCACCAAAGCGCTCGGCAAAGGCGCGACCCGTTGCCTGCTCCAAGGGGACGACTCCCGGACGAATCTCCGCAAAGTAGCGCTCCCAGGTCGCGTTATCGGGGATAGGCTGCGCGCCCGTGTGGTGCCGGTGCAGCCGCCCCAGCGCCTCGGCGACGGCGAGGCCATATTCAAGCGTGGGAGGCGCATCGCGGCGGTTGTGGTGGGTCTCGGAGAGATCGTCGAGCAGGAGATGGTAGCCCACCGCCGGGTCGAACTGGGCATCGTAGCAGCGCACCAGAGGCGGGTCGGGGAGGGTGCGGTAGTCCTGGGTGTAGAACGCCACCTCGGAGGGCCCAAATGTCTCCCCCAGGCAGAGCTTGAGACGAAGCGATTTTTGCTCACCACTAGCGAGCGTGACGGTCAGTGGCACCTGGCTCGACCAGTTGCTCGACTCGGTTCGGGCGACAAAATCCACCACGGGCTCGTTGAGCACGGCGCTGAGCCAGCCAAGCGAGAGCTCGTCCGCACTTGTTATGACACGCAACTTCTCTTCTCCTTGGGGTTACTGTAGCATAGGGCCAACCAAAATTGGGATTGCGGGTATGCTCTAGAAAGTTACGAGGAGGAGGAAAGCGTCATGGATGTCGTTGTAGGAATCGTGATCGGGGTGATCGCCTGGATTCTGGTGCGCTGCGTGCTCACTGGGTTCTACACGGTCGATCAGAACCAGCGTGCGGTGAAGACGGTCTTCGGGCGGGCGCAGCGGGTGGGGGAGCTGACCACGCTCGACGATCCCATTGCGGAGTCGCTGACGGCGGACCAGCGTGAGCGCTACACCTACCCGCAGGTGCAGGTGATCCCGCCCGGCGGGCCGTACTTCAAGTGGCCCTGGGAGCAGATCCATAAGGTCTCGGTCGCGACGGAGACCGTCAACATGGCCTACGATCCCCAGAACCCATCGGCAAACCAGATGGGCACTCTGCTGGAGGCGGTGACCAAGGACCAGCTCAACACGGGGCTCACCGGGCAGATTCGCTTCCAGGTCTCGGAGCGCAACCTCTATGCCTATATCTTTGGGGTGACCAACCCGATCGCCCACGTGATGGGCTACTTTGTCTCGGTCTTGCGTGAGCGGATCGCGACCTTCGAGGCACCCGCGGCGGCCAACCACGACGAGACCCTCGACGCGGCATCGGTGGAGGGAATCTCCATCAACGACCTGCGCAAGAACCTGCGCGACCTCAATGAGCACATGGACCAGGAGTGCCAGTGCTCCGCAGCGCGCTACGGAATTACCCTGGACGCGTCCCTGATCACCGGGATCGACCCGCCCGCCGAGGTGGAGTCCGCGCTCGCGGCGATCAACACGGCCCACAACCATGTCTCGTCGGATATCAGCCTGGCCACCGCCGCCGCCGACCAGCGCATCGTGGAGTCCCGCCGCGCGGTCGAGATCGAGACACTCAAGGCCGAGGCCGAGGTCGAGCCCCTGCGACGGCTAGCCGCACAGCTCACCGAGCTCCAGGCAACGGGCAAGTCCGCGATGCTCGCCTATGTCCGCAATGCCAAGCTCGCGCTCTTTAGCAACGCTCGGCGGGTCATCACGGAGGTGAAGCCATGATCCTGGTCTACGCGATTGTAACCTTCTTTGTCCTCCTGATCGGGGGACCGATCCTGCTGGGCGTGGCGCGCCTGCTGGGAATCTATACGATTGTTCGCGAGCGCCGCTGCCATGTCTACATGCTCTTTGGGCAGGTTATCGGCACGATCGACGAGCCAGGGCTCTGCTTTCTCTGGCCGCGGCTGGGCTGGCGGGCGCTCCTGATCGCGGGCTTTGGCAAGTGCCACGTGATCGACCTGCGCCTCGACCAGGAGTACCTGCGGAGCGCGCCGGTCAACTCGGAAGAGGGGGCTCCGATGGGCATTGGGATCTGGTACGAGATGTACATCAGCGATCCTGTGGCCTATCTCTTCAAAAACTCCGACCCACGCGGCTCGCTGGCGGCCAATGTCAGCAACTCCACCGTGCGCTGTCTGAGCAACCTCCCACTGGCTCGGATGCTGATCGACCGGCATAGCATGAGCAAGACGGTCCGTGATGAGGTGACCCCCAAGTCCCACGAGTGGGGCTACAAGCTGGGCTCGATCTACATCCGCAAGGTCCACTTCCGCGACCCGGAGATGATCCGTCAGATTGAGAGCAAGGTGGTCAACCGCCTGCGCCAGGTCACCGCGGCGATCAAGCAGGACGGGATCAACCAGGTGAGCATCATCACCAGCACCGCCGAGCGTCAGGCCGCGGTCGAGTTTGGAAAGGCCGCCGCCGTGCGCCCCGCGATTGTCGGAAAGGCCATGGCTGAGATCAGCGCCGACCCCGAGATCGCCTCCGCGCTGTTCGAGCTCTTGGAGACCCAGCGCATTGTCGAGAGCGGTGCCAACCTCACCCTGATCCAGGGGCAGAGCACCGCCAACGACCTCATGACCGGCTTGCTCGCGTCAATCCCCGGCAACGAGTCGGCGGCGGCTCCCGCCAAACCGCCCGTCAAACGGTAGCCGGGCGGATCGCGTGGACGGTAAACGTCCCGCTATGGGGCGCGTTGCGCCGCCTCCTCGTTCCTCGTCGGTAGTTTGGTGCGGGATCTTGTCCCGGCATCAAATGTCATCGAGAAACCGAAGCTGGCTTCGGTACTCGCGGAGGGCGGGGAGGTCGAGGGAGGCGAGGAGGTGGGTCTCTTCACTCCCCGCATCGGCGAGAATCTCTCCGTGCCAGTCCACGAGCAGGCTGCGGCCGGGGAAGGTGAAGAAGGGGTCGGTGCCGCAGCGGTTTACCCCCAGAAAGTAGGCCTGGTTCTCGATCGCACGGGCCTGCAGGAGCCGAACCCAGTGGTGGGCACGCGCCGCGGGCCAGCTCGCGATCACGAGATAGAGCTCGGGGCGGCAGATTCCCGCGACACTGCGAAAGACCTCGGGGAAGCGCAGGTCGTAGCAGATAAAGGGCGCGACCGTCGTCTCACCCCAGCCAAAGACCGCCCACTGCGAGCCCGCTTGGTAGATCTCCCCCCCGACCCGAAAGGGCTTGAGCTTGCTGTAGCGGTGCAGGAGCTTGCCATCGGGGCCAAAGACCAGCGCTTGGTTGCGCTTGCCAATCGCCGCGCCCCCCACCAGCGTGATCTGCCAGCGCTTGGCGAGCTGCGCCAGAAACCGACTGGTCGGCCCCTTGTGTGGCTCGCTCGCCTCCGGGCTCATCGAGAATCCCGTCGCAAACATCTCCGAGAGCACGACCAGGGTGCCCGGCTCCGGGCTGGCCTCGGTGAGGAGCTGCTCCACCTTGGCGAAGTTCGCCTCGCGATCCTCCCAGGCGATATCGAACTGAAGGGCTAAGACTTTCATGATGGGTCCTCTTGGAGATCGTAGGCACCGCCGTGCTTGATGTGGTCGAACTGGTTGTCGGGGACGACCTTGATATTGGTGTGGAGCGCCTTGTTCTCAAAAAAGCTGCGGCTGCGCTCCGGAATCTCGATCCCGTCCCAGTCGGCAAACCAGCCGCACCAGTGGATCATCGCGATCATGGGGCGGGGCTGGTCGGTGCGGTTGGGCATCCCGGCGTGCCAGAGGCGAATATCCCGAAGGACGACCGAGCCGCGCTTGACGGTCGGCTGGATCGGGGGATGTTTCTCACGCCACGCCGCCAGGTGCTCATCGGCGACCCGCGCGGAGCCATCGCCGTGGAAGTAGTGCGTGTCCTTGTGGGTGCCTGGCCAGAGCTGAGTCGCCCCATTCTCCGGCCCCATGTCCACGACCGGGACATTGATGACGATTCCAAAGGTTGGGGTGGCGTGCTCCAGCCCCTGCCAGAGCTGCGCGACATCGGGGTGGACGGGCTGAAAATGCTCGCCGGGGAGCGCGGTGTTGCCGGAGTAGAAGTTGTTCTTGACACCGGGGCCTACAATCGCCTTGGTGACCTCGATAATCTTCGGGTTGAAGAGCACATCGTCGAAGAGATACGGCGCAAAGGGCGGCGGTGCTTGCTGGATATTGCCCTTGTTGAAGTTAAAGGGCACATCGGGCCGCTGGAGGATCGCCGCCACATCGGCGAGCATCTTCTCGCAGAGTGTGTCGCAGTGGGCGGGGTCGATCACCTCTTCCAGGACCACAAAGCCATCGCGGCGGAAGCTATCGAGGAGCGCTTGTAGTTTCATCGTGAGAGTTCTCCGAAGATCGCCTGTGCGAGGCGGGTGTGCGCCTCGGCCTCCAGGTGGACGCCATCATGGATACTGACCGAGACCACGCGGCCGGCATCGAGAAACTCCCAGCCATTGGCCTCAGCCACCTCGCGGTAGAGGGGCGCGAGCGCCTGGGAGAAGCTGATCGCGCGCTCGTCGGTGAACTCCACAAAGAACTTGATGGGCAGGCGTAGGGGCGGTGGGGCGACAAGGAGCACGCGCGCCCCCGCCTCGGCCCCGAGCTTGCCGATCTGCTCGACCGCATCCGCGGCGGCATCGGGCTTGTGGCGGAAGCGGGACTTGGCATCGTTGGTGCCCAGCATGACGATCAGCCAGTCAAAGGGCCGGTGCGTGTCCACGGCGAGGGGAAAGGTCTGCTTGCCATTGCGCAGCGGGATCAGGGGATCGTCGAAGCCCGTCGTCCGGTTGGAGACTCCCTCCTCGATCACCTTCCAGCCCTCCCCCAGCAGGCACTGCAAGACCCCCGTCCAGCGTGTCTGATCGTCGAAGCGTGTCAGGTCCCGTGGGCTCGCCCCCCAGGTGTTCGAGTCGCCGTAGCAGAGTAGCGTTTTCATATCGTACGAATGATAGCGCAAAAAAAGCGGCAAGGGCTTCTATGGTAGAATCCTGCTATCGAATCTAAGGAAATGCCAATGATACCGTTTTCCCGTTTGACCCGACGAAGTGCCGTCGCGATCGTGGTTGCTAGCGGACTGTGTGTGGGTAGTTTGTGCGCTTTTAGTCAGGCAAGTGTTTCTCTAACTACATCTGCGCAAGAATGGGAGGGTGTGGGTTCGGTTAAAGAGTTTGATCTGGTCACAAGTGATGTTGAAACTCTTAAAATTAATAAAGTTCGTGGCTCTGTGATGAATCTTGGTCGACTTGTGGTCTATAAGTCGAGAAACCCAGAGGCGGGTGGGATTCAGTTTCGTCTGGCGAGCCGCTACAATCTTTCACTGGTTGACCTTGAGTTTATTACGGTAGATGAAGAAGGTGTTGACTTAGAGAAGATCGATGCGGAGCGAGCCATTCTCGGCCTGAGGACAGTCATCCCAGACTTTAAGGTCGGTGCGGACCGTCCTGTTGCTTCCTCTGACCTGACCGGGGCACTTAAAGACAAGCCCGTGACCGATTTTATCGCGCTGTTTGAATCTAAAAAACTCGTTCTCTTGGTTCGTGAGGTGAGCTCGGGGCGGTATCTCTCCACGGTGACTCTCGTCAGCCGGCCACCGTCTACCGAGGGAATGCCTCAGAGTGGAAACTTTATTCCGCCGCCGCCGAAGAAGCCTCGCCCGGTGGACATTCCGCCTGTGGCTTCTATCCTGCCTTAAGTGATGAGCGATTCCGTCGGGGGGAGCTTTCAGACCCACTCTTTTCTCTTCTCGGATATCGAGGGGAGTACACGGCTCTTGGAGCAGTTTCCGGAGCCGATGCGCCAAGCCCTGCAAGAGCACGAGGCGCGGCTGAGGCGGGTCTTTGCCCAGTACCAGGGGGAGGTGTTTAAGACCCTCGGCGGTGCGTTTTGTGTGCGGTTTGACCAGCTCCAAGCCGCAGTGGGGGCGGCTCTGGACAGTCAGCAGTGCGTCAAGGGGCTGGCTGTGGTCGAGGGGGAGCCGCTTCAGGTACGGATGTCGGTCCATGCCGGGCTGGCGGAGGCACGCGACAACGACTACTTCGGGCCGGCGCTCAACCGTACCGCGCGGCAGCTTGGCGTGGCCCATGGCGAGCAGGTTCTCGTCTCTGAGGCCGCCGTGCGCCTGCTGGGGGAGGGCTTACCGGCGCACGCCTCCCTGAGGGACCTGGGAAAGCACCGCCTCAAGGACCTGGGGCCGGCGGAGACCATCTACCAGCTCTGCCACCCGGAGCTCGCCGATACGTTTCCCCCGTTGCTCTCGCTGGCCGCCGTGCCCAACAACCTTCCCCAGCCCGCCACGGATTTTGTGGGGCGTGCAAGCGCGCTCGCCGAGGTGCGGGAACAGCTTGGGCGGCACAGGCTGGTGACTCTGGTTGGTCCTGGAGGCATTGGAAAGACCCGACTGGCGCTTCAGGTCGCGGCGGAGGCCTTGGAGCAGCTCCCCGATGGCGCGTTTTTTCTCGACCTCGCCGCGCTCTCCGACCCGAGCCTCGTGCCCTCGCTGCTTGCCAAGACCCTGGAGCTTCCGGAGCAGTCCGGCAAGACGATCGAAGCGGCGCTCCACGAGTATCTCAAGCCACGGACACTCTTATTGCTCTGGGACAACGTGGAGCACCTGCTGGAGCCCTGTGCAACGTTGATCGGGCGGCTCCTTCAGGTCTGTCCCGGTCTCAAGGTCCTGACCACGAGCCGCGAGCTGCTTGGTGTCTTCGGGGAGCAGCTCTACCGGGTGCCGTCGTTTGGGGTGCAGGAGGCCACCGACTTCTTTGTCGCGCGTGCACGGCTCCACCAGAGCAGCTTTGTGGCGACGGGCGATTCTTTGGGGAGCATTCGTGGGATCTGTGCGCGTCTCGAAGGAATTCCACTTGCCTTGGAGCTCGCTGCGGCGCGTGTGCGCACCCTCTCGCCGCAGCAGATCGAGGCCCGGCTCGACGATGTCTTCCGCCTGCTGACCGGGAGCGGTCGTGAGACGCTTGCTCGTCAGCAGACCCTCCAGGCCCTGATCGACTGGAGCTACGACCTTCTGAGCGACGACGAGCGCCAGCTGCTGCGTCGCTTGAGCGTCTTTGCAGGGGGCTGGACTCTGGAGGCGGCGGAGGCGATCTGTGGGGGGAGCTCGCTTGACGCCGCGGAGGTTCTTGACCTGCTGACGGCCCTTGTCGAGAAGTCGCTGGTGATGGTGGACGAGGTCGGGGGGGTGTCGCGCTACCGCCTGTTGGAGGTGCTGCGGCAGTACAGCAACAAGCGCTTCCTCGCTGAGGAGCCTGTCGACCAAAAACAGGTGCTGGAGCGGGCCTACCAGAGCTGGTTTATGGAGCTCGCACGTCGGGCCGCGACTGCCTTGTACGGGCCCGACCAAGGTCACTGGATCAAGGTCCTGGAGGCCGATCACGATAACCTGCGCTCTGCCCAGGATATCGGCGGAGCGACGACGGTCGCTCTCACCGCCGATTTGGTGGGCTTCTGGTGGCTCCGTGGGTACATCACCGAGGGGCGGCAGCGGCTCCTGCGCGCACGAGAGCGCTACCCAGAGCTCCCCTCCGAGCTACAGGTCCGCTTACTCGCGGGGGCGGCGCTGTTTGCGGAGAAGCAGGGGGACTATCAGGAGGCCATTACGCTCCAAGAGTCCTGCCTGGCGCTGGCGCAGCAGCTCGGCAACAAGACCGAGGCCGCGCGTGCGCTGGTGAAGCTGGGGCAGCTTGTCGCGGCACAAGGCCAGCCTGAGCGTGCACACACCTACTACGAGGAAGGACTCCAGCTCTTCCGCGATGCCAACCAAGCACAAGGGGAGGCCTGGACCCTGAATATCCTGGGGATTCTTGCCTTCCAGCAGGGGGATCATGAGCGGGCGCACCACTACTACCAAGAGAGCCTCGCGCTACAGCGGCGCCTCGGAAACCCGGAGAACATCGCCGCTTGTCTCAACAACCTGGGGCTGCTGGCGCACCACCAAGGGTTTCTGGAGAAGGCACGCGCCCTCTACGAAGAGGTACTACAGATCCACACCGACCTGGGGGATCGCAACAATCTCGCCGCGACTCTCCACAACCTGGGCTCGGTGGCACGGCAGGGGGGAGAGCTGGCCCTGGCTCAGCAGCGCCTTCGTGAGGCACTGGCACTGGAAGAGGAGCTGGGGGAGCCGCGGGAGCGCGCCAGCACGCTGATCGAGCTCGGGGCCGCGGTCTACGGCGACGGCAACCCCACCGCTGCACGTCGCCTGCTTGCCGAGGGGAGTGCACTAGTTCGGCAGTACCAGCTCAAGGGGAGCGCGCCGGAGCTCCTGGAGCTCTGGGCACAGATCGCCCTCGACCGAGGACAACGCACGCAGGCAGCGACCCTCGTGCAGGCGGCCGAGGCGCTTCGTCAAGAGCTGGGCAAGCCCCGCTCCGTGTGGGCACAGCGTGAGTACGAGCGCCTCCAAGCGGCACTAGTCGGGGAGACAGCACACTCTGCGCAAGGCTGGGAGGCCCTACTCCAAGAGCAAGAGCAGCAGGCGCTACAGAACCCGTGAGAGGATCGCGAAGGTCTTTTCGTCGAGCTTCATCACATCGGGGATGTTGTAGCGGCTCCCGGTGCGGTCGGTGAGGAGGATGCGCCCTCCGCCCACTTCCTGGATCGAGTCCTTGAGGTTCTGAACGGAGAACTTGCGCTCGCCCTTGTCGGTCTCGACCTCGAAGTTGACCGTGTCGTACTCTTTCTTGACCTTAGTGACCTTGCGGATGGTCGGCACGAAGTAGCGCCGCTCTAGCTCTTCGTCGACGATCGCGCGCGAGCTCTCATCGAGGCCCTTGAGGGTCTCCAGCATCCCGATATCTTTATCCTTGGCATCGCGCAGGCCGATATACTGGTCCTGGAGCGAGAGCGGGAAGGCCCGTGCGATCTGGCAGATCAGGTAGGTCCGCTCGTAGCCGATCCGCGGGTCGGCGATCGTGGCGCGGACCGCACTTCCCCCCGTGCGAAAGAGAGTCACGGTCTTGGGGTCGAGGAAGATCAGGTCAAAATCGGTGTTTGCGTTGGGTTCCATCTAGTCCTCCAGAACCAGGTTCTCGGCCTTGAGCTTGTTGACTTCCATCTGCATCTCGACCAGCTTGCGGAAGATACCGTTGTCCTTCTCCATCAGCTCGGCGTGGGTGCCCATCTCGGCGACTCGGCCCTTCTCGATCACCACCAATCTATCGGCGTTTCTTAGGGTGCTGAGGCGGTGGGCGATGGCGAAGGTCGTGCGGCCGGCGATCAGGCGCTGGATGGCCTCTTGAATCTGCTTCTCGGTCTCGGTATCTACGGAGGCGGTGGCTTCGTCGAGGATCAGCACCTTCGGGTCGTGGAGAATGGCGCGGGCGATAGAGATGCGCTGGCGCTCGCCGCCGGAGAGGCGTGCGCCGCGCTCCCCGACCAGGGAGTCGTAGCCATCGGGGAAGCGCAGGATGAAGTCGTGGGCATTGGCGGCCTTGGCGGCGCGCATGATCTGCTCACGGGTGGCATCGGCCTTGCCGTAGGCGATATTCTCGGCGATTGTCCCAGGGAAGAGGAACGGCTCCTGTAAGACCACGCCCATCTGGCTTCTTAGGTCCTGGAGCTTTACCTTCTTCATCTCGATGCCATCGATTAGGATGCGGCCCTCGCTGGGATCGTAGAAGCGGGAGATCAGGTTGATGATGGTGGACTTGCCCGCGCCGGAGTGCCCGACCAGCCCGATCATCTCGCCCGGCATGACATGCAGATCGACATTCTCCAGCACGCGGCGCGCCTTGTCGTAGCCAAAGCTGACATTCTCAAAGACCAGCTCGCCCTTCATGTTGGGCAGGGGCACGGAGTCGTTGGTGTCGGCGACATCGGGCTGGGTGTCCATCACCTCGAAGACACGCTCGGCGCTGGTGAGCACGCGGCCCAGCCAGTCGGCGATTCGGGTCATGCCCTGGAGCGGGCCGTAGAGCTGCCCCAGGTAGTAGAAGAACATGTTGAGGGTGCCAAAGGTGATCTGGCCCGCGATCACCTGCTTGCCCCCGACATACCAGACAATAAAGCCGCCGCTGGTCATGAGAAAGCCCAGGATCGGCAAGAGAGTCGCCCACCAGTTCTCCAGGTCGAGGTTGGCATTGTAGAGCGCGCCCACTTTATCGTGGAAGCGCTTCATCTCGCGGTCCTCTTGGGCGAAGGCCTTCACGACGCGGGTTCCGTTGAGCGCGACCGCGATACTGGCGGTCATCGACGAGCGCAGGTTCCAGAGCTTCTCCAGGCGGCCCCAGAGGAACTTCCAGATCTTGGTGGTCCCTAAAATCACCAGTGGCACGGGGATCAGCACCAGGCACGCCAGCCACCAGTTCTGGGAGAAGACAATCACCAGGGTGCCGATCAGCATGAGCCCATTGACCACGAGCATCTGGAGACCATCGACCAGGAAGTTATTGAGCTCGTTGACATCGGAGGTGACCCGGTTGAGGAGGGCGCCGGACTGCCGCTTGTCGTAGTACGAGAGCCCGAGCTTCTGGAGGGTGGCGTAGGTCTCGGTGCGGATCTGCTTGGTCATGGTCAGCGAGAGGTACGCCGTCAGCCGCGCACGCACGATCCCCAGCACAAGGCCCAAGACCGTCGCACCGATCATCACCGCCACCCAGTAGATCAGCCCCGCAGTTCGCACGCTCTCGGCGATCTGCTCACGCGGCATCAGGACATCGTCGGTGAGGTTCTTGACAATAATCCCCGGCAGGAGCTGGAGGCCCGTGCCCCCGATCATCAGGATGGTCACCAGGATCGCCTGCCACTTGTAGCCCTTGGCGTAGCCCAGGAGCCGTGTAAACGTGGCGCGCTTGTCGAAACAGAAGCGGCAGACATCGCTATCTTTCGGAAGCGCACGGCTACACTTAGGGCAGAGCTTCTCCACTTCCTCAAGCTCGGCATCGGGGAGGTCGCGGCCCTTGGCGATCGCCTCCATGACACGGGCAACCCCGGCCATGCGCCCCCCCAGCGGCGTGGTGTAGCGTGCCAGCTCGATCACATCCGAGCCCTTCTGCACGGTCAGCGCCCCACCGCCCACGAGAGACTCGGTCTTGGCGCCCTTGATCTCGCTCACAGGGATCATGAGATCGAGGTGGGCCGTGGAGCCATCGGGAGAGAAGACACGGATCGCGTCGGCATCCATGGTCACCCACCGCTCTCCGATCACGCCGCTGGTGTTGATATCCGCCTTGACCGCAAGAGTGAGGGGATCTGTTCCGTGGCCGTTCCGCTGGGCCTTGAGCGCCGCCTCAACCGAGGCGGGAAGCTCTTCGAGCATTGCCATAGGGAACAGTTTACCGCCGTCTGCTCCATTTGGGGAGATATTTTGTCAATTTTGTTTACTTTAAGTTTGCAATAGCGCTTTCTGGTTTGCTGAGCGTGAGTTCTGTGTATAATCTCCCTGTAGGGCATTGAGTAGTAGCGTCTCCGCCTGAGGCGTAAAGGATGGGGTTCTCATGAGTTTCTCACGTTTCTCGACAGCACGCGGCACGCTGGTCGCACTCACGCTTCTAGGGCTGGCCGCGCTCCCGCAGACAGCACGGGCACAGTCGCTCACGACACTGTTTGCCAGCAACAATGGCAACAACTTTGGGGGAGGGGTGTTCTTCGACCTGAATGCCAACAAGGCGGTGACGATCAGCCGTCTCGATCTCAATGTCGATACGGTAAATGCAGGCGCACTGGTGGCTGTGGGGGCCACCGTGAACATTGAGGTCTGGACACGCACGGGAACCGTGGTGGGCGCTGAGACCAGCAGCGCGGGCTGGACCCAGATTGCCACCGGTACGGGGAAGGCGGCGGCGACCAACTCTCCCACACCGATAACCCTTACCTCTCTCACGAGCCTGCTCATCGGGCCGGGCGTGACAGGAGTTGCCATTCGTAACGTGGACTTTTCGCAACAATACACCAATGGCACCGGAGCCAACGAGACCTACTCCAACGCCGACATGACCGTCACGGGGCGCTCCGCCACCGCAAGTACATTTCTTACCGCTGGCACGGTCCGCACGCCGCGTGTCTGGAATGGCACCATTGCCTACACCCTGGGCACAGCGCCCGAGCCCGGCACGCTGGCTCTGGTCGCCCTTGGTATGGTCGGTGGACTGGTGACGCGGCGTCGGCGCAAGTAGACACACCCGCACCGCTTACAGACGCCTCGGCAAGTGCCGGGGCGTCTTTGTTTGTGGATTCTTACATTGCGCTCTAAAGGAAAACAGTGTTACTTAGCTATATTGCCTAAGCACTAGGCTAGGAACCACTCCGAGAAGGACATTGACTACATGGGTTTGCCTCTCTTTTCGACCACGCGTGGCACGCTTGCCGCACTCGCACTTTTAGCACTCGCTGCGCTTCCGCAGTCCGTACAGGCACAGACGACAACACAGGCCTTTAGCTTCACGGGAGCGAATCAATCGTTCGTGGTTCCCGCGGGCGTGACCAGCCTGACGGTCAAGCTCTGGGGCGCTGGCGGCGGTCGTGGTGGCTCTGCTGCCTTCGTCACGGGCTTGCTCTCCGTTACCCCGAGCGACACTCTCACCCTTATTGTCGGGGGGGGGGGGAGCAACAGCTGTTACCGGTGGCTTCGGGGGCGGCGGCACTGGTACACCTGGCTTCGGTGGTGGTGGTGGTCGCTCTGCGATTCGGCTCGGAAGCACGGAGCTTGTTACGGCAGGCGGTGGCGGCGGAGATACTCTTGGCGGTGGGGGCGGTCTCGCCACAGGGGGGAGCGGCAGCGGCGGTGGCGGCGGCACGCAGTCTGCCGGTGGTGCAGCCGGTGGTGGCACTTCTACGGCAGGCAGCCAGTTCCAGGGAGGCAATGGTGGTAGTCTAGGTGGTGGTGGTGGTGGCTACTTTGGTGGCGGTGGCGGTGGCCTGAATAGGTCCGGTGGTGGTGGCTCGTCGTTTCTGAATAACCTGACTGCCTCGGGAGCCAGTCAGGCGGGAGCCAATGGCACGCTCAGTAGCGTTGCCCCCGGCGGCATAAGTGACCCCGACTATGTGGCGGGCGTTGGCTGGGGTAATGCTGGTTCCGCGGGTGGCGACGGTCGCATCGTGCTGATCTACACGCTTGCCGGGACCTCCGCCCCGGAGCCCGGCACGCTGGCTTTGCTTGCGCTGGGTATCGTCGGTGGGGCTTTGGCGCAGCGACGGCGCAAGTAGCGTCCTTTCCAACCGTCTTTTAGGCGGCCTCCTGCCCCCCACGCGTCTGGGGCAGGAGGCCTTTTCGTTGACGCAAATCGCCATCCTGGTATATATTACGGCGACTAAGTAATAGTAGCAGTGCCGACGTATGCTGGTGTGTGGCTCTGCTGACCAAGGATCTCTCGATGACGCTCTCTCGCTCTCTTCGCCCTGCTGCCCGGCTTCGCTGCCTCGCTCTCTTAGGACTGGCCCTTCTTCCCCACACCGCACACGCCCAGACCTTTATCTCCAACGACATCAACCAGAACCTCGCGACCAGTGGCTCGGGCAACAACCTCAACGACAACCAGACCAAGGCCTACGGTTTCACCACGGCGGCGCTCTCTAACTTTCAGTTTACGTCGGCGACCATCTCCCTAACGCTTGTCACGGGGACAAACAACACGGTCTCGGGAGGAATCTACGCCGATAGTGGGGGCAACCCGTCTAGCACCCAGCTTGTCGCCTTTAACACCGTCTCTGTCTCCAGTGGGGGCGTCAACTACCGCACCTTCACTCCGGTCAGTACGTTTCAGCTCACCCCCAACACGACCTACTGGGTGCGCTTCTTCAGCACCACCGCTGGAGCCGGAACCCAGTGGAACGCGGTTCCCAGCACCTTCCCCACCGCTACCGGGGACTACAACGGGCTGGTCACGCTTCTTGGCTACAAAAACAGCAACACCAGTGGGGCAAGCTGGGGGACGAGCACGCTGACCAATGGCATCACCATCACGCTCGTCACCCTGCCCGAACCCGGAACCTTTGCGCTCCTCGCACTGGGCTTGGTCGGCGGAGTCATCGCTCGCCGCCGCAAGTAAGCCTGCCTATGCCGCCTAATGGAATGGGGCGTCTGCAGTGGCGGGCGGCGGGTAGAGCGGATCGGCGAGCCCTGCCTGCAAAACCTTGTACAGACTTTGTACAGATTTCCTTGTTATAATGCCAGGTGAGTCGGTTTAGCCTTCGGTGGGTTGCCACCTTGGCAGACGCTACTACCCTTACTGTCCAATGGTGACGGGGTAGGGCAGAAAGAGTGAATCAATAGACGTTATCCTGTTTCATTGTCCCTCCATGCGTGGTGACGCTGTTCTCAATTGCTGATATTATTTCGGCATGTCGGGATTAACTTATACCAAAGCATGCGCCACCTCGGGAAGACTATTGGCCCTCACGGGATTGGAGCCCAGCGAGTTCAGAACTCTACTGCCCTACTTTCAGAGTGCCCTAGAAGCGCACCTAGAGAACGTCACCGTCGAGGGCAAACAAAGAGAGGGAAAGAGCTTTTCCGTCTACAAAAATGCTCTCCTGCCTACCACGGAGGATAAGTTGCTCTTCGTTCTGACCTTCGTCAAACAGAACCTCATTCAGGAGGTCATGGGAGCACTTTTCGATATGTCGCAGCCTAAAGTCAACGACTGGCTACAGCTCCTTGTAGTGGTCCTCAGAGAAGCACTTCGCCAAAGTGGCGATGCTCCCAGCAGAACCGTACAGGAGCTCAAAGCAAGCGTGGAAGCAGAAAACAGCCCCCTTTTTGTCTGGACGTTACGGAACGTCCCGTCCCCCGACCAACCGACCAGCAGCGTCAACGCGATCTTTACAGTGGAAAAAAGAAGCGCCACACCCTCAAAAATGCGATCCTAATAGATGAGGACTGCCGAATTGTGCATCTGAGTGAGACGGTCAAAGGCACGATGGCTGACAAAAAGATCGCTGAGTCGGTGGGCTATGAGTTGCCTGCCGATAGTGCCGTTCTACAGGATCTTGGTTTTCAAGGATTTGAAGTTGCTGATGTGGAAACCCTGATGCCCCACAAGAAACCTCGTGGGCGTGAACTGACTCCATTTGAGAAAGCTGTCAATCGTATCATCAGTCGCTCTCGTGTCTACGTGGAACACGCCATCTCTAGTATCAAGCGGTGTCGAGCCGTTCGTGACTCTCTACGCCTGATTCGTGCCGAGATGTCGGACATGGTAATGGAGATTGCTTGTGGTTTGCATAACCTGCGTTTGCGGCTTTACCCCTGGCAAAAAGTCCCTATGCCGGGAGAGCCTTGGTGAATCAGGATAACGTCTAATGGTTTTTTCGCGCTATATTGCAACTCGCGGCTTTCTTGCCGCCCTGACCGTGGTTGGCCTCGCCGCCCTTCCACAAACCGCACAGGCACAACGCATCTCCGGTGTTACGGCATCATCGAATATGGGGTCTTTTTCAAGTACCAATATTGCAAATACGGTAAATGGTGTCGGCTTGGACTCCCTTTCACTAACGGCAAACCATGCCGTGGCTAACTTCGGCGATTATTGGTTAAGCAGTTTCGGTGCTGCGACGGGGATCATTGATTTTGATCTTGGGGGGCTCTACGATGTGTCGGGATTTTCCTTCTGGAACGCCCGTGATGTTGTTCAAACCGAAACAGGCATCCGGGGAGTCGCTGTGACGTTCTCGACGAATGGTAGTAGCTTCTTTTCCGCTTTAGGCACGCCAACAGAGTTTGCACAGGCGACCACTTCCAGCGCCACCAATGCGCCCGAGATCTTCTCCTTCTCTCCGGTCAGTGCAAGCTATGTGCGCTTCACGGTGACCAGCAACTGGGGAAACCCCAACCTAACAGGCTTTAACGAGGTCGGGTTTAGTGGCACCGTCTCCACGCCTTCGTCGGTTACCCCTGAGCTTCCCGGTGCGATGCAGCTCCTTCCCGCGCTGCTCCCGGTTGCGCTGATCGGTGCCCGCAAGCGCTTCAAGAAAGCCTAGCCCGCGCCCTTAAAGTTAAGACAAAGGCTCCGAGGGTTGCGAGACCCTCGGGGCCTTTTCTGTTTTCTAAGCGAGCGAGGGAGCATCGCTTGTAATCGCATCTCCTTCAGCAGCAGTTGCCGATCCCTTTGCTGCAAATGTATCCACATTTTCTCAAAATGCATCTCCATCTCCTCGAAATGCATCTCCATTTGTTGCAATCGGATTGACGATTCTTTGCTAGATAGATACAATTGCTCCATCTCTTGGAAGGAATTAAGAAAACGATGGGATACAAACGACGTACCTCTCTCGCACTGGAAGCGGCTCAGACACGACGAGACAATTTAAAGAAGATCGACCCCGCTCTGGACTTAGGCCATGGCAACACGCTTGCTGCCTACGAATCGGAGATCGTTGCGGTGCAAGCAAAGCTGAGTGCCTACAACCAGATCCTAGCCGCCGCCGATGATGCGCTAAATCAACTACAAGACGCGGAGAAGACCCTTAAGAAGCGCTCCACGCGCATGCTGGCTGGGGTGGGAGCGGCGTTTGGTAAGGAGAGCAGCCAGTACGAGATGGCAGGCGGAACCAGGGAGGGCGGCGGGTAGGCATCCCTCACGGAATACGGCAAGTCCTGATACTCCAGTATGTTAAAAATCATATCTAAAGTACAGAAGCCAAAGTACGACAATCTAATTGACATAGAGATGTCGTTTTTGATATACTCATGTGAGTTTAGCTAGGTGGGTTACCGCCTTGGCAGACGCCACTACTCACACTAGTCAATGGTGCCAGGGTAGGGCAGAAAGATGGACAAATGAATTTTTCGCGCTTTGTTTCGGCCCGTGCCACGCTGGCCGCCCTTGCTCTGCTCGGAGTAGCGGCCCTACCTCAAGCCGCACATGCACAGACGTATGTAGGAAGCTGGGATCTCGCTCTGATCCCTAATGGTGTCTGGACCTGGACAAATAACCCGATCTGTCTGACCGGTCAAGAAGCTGCTGCGATGCTTTTTGGCGGAGTGGCTTCCGACTACTACATCTCCACAATAGACAGCAACCCGCTCAACATCAACCACAGCGCTTGGCTTGATGGCTATGGAGATACTCAGTATCTGTTCACACCGGCTAGTGAGTCCTTTAAGAAACAGACAGGGACAGGCTATAGCGATCCCGGTGCTATTGGATCCGCTTACTCCGCATACGTTCGTGACAATGCTCCTTTTGTTAATCCTGCTGGCACAAATGTGAACTATGCCTTTCGCGTCACGGCACCCTCGTCGGTGACCCCTGAGCTTCCCGGTGCGATGCAGCTTCTTCCCGCGCTGCTCCCGGTTGCGCTGATCGGTGCCCGCAAGCGCTTCAAGAAAGCCTAGTCCGCGCACTCAAAGTTAAGACAAAGGCTCCGAGGGTTGCCATGGCCCTCGGGGCCTTTTCTGTTTTCGAAGCGAGCGCAGTGCTCTCTCGGGTGTTTGGCAAGGGCAGCAGCCCGTACGAGATGGTGGGGGGAACTCGGGAGGGCGAGGGGTAGGGGCGGTATAATTTGAAGTGAATAAGGGAGACCAAACCAATGACCCTGACACTTGAGATACCCGACGACCTACTTCCCCGTTTGGCTGCCATGCCCGAGAAAGATCGTCAGAGCTACACGCTGGCTGCCCTACGCTTGGCGGCGATCTATGGGCCGACTCAAGAACCCGATCCCGTTTTTACCTCTGAGCAGCTTGCCAGTATCGGGCGAGGGCTAGAGCAGCTTGATGCCGGTGAGGGTATCGACGGCGATCTGGTCATGGCCGAGCTCTACGCTGAAGCGGGGCTGGAAAACCCGCCCGTGTTCAACCGGGGCAATCCCCGCAGACGTCGCGCATGAGGCGTGGCCCTGGTGGCGGGCCGTTGCGCCCCTTGGCTCCACCTCTGGTTCTTGACTTCTCCCCAGAAGGACGTGCCGCGCTTCGCCAGGCACAAACCTGGCTCAAGGGGTTCTCCACCGAGGTTCTCCAGCGGTTCACCACGACGCTTAGCCACGAGCTAAAGGCGCTCTGCAAAGCCTGTGCCGTGAATCCGCCAACACAGCCTCATGAGCAAGCTACGATCTACTACTCACGTCCTGTTTTTGCCCATCGGTTTCAGACGGGTAAGACGAAGACAAAGCGCTCGTCGTCTGGCGTCTGGTTTGTGATCTTTGATCTGCAAGACACCAACGGCGATGCCCGCCCCGATCTCCTGCGCATTGTGACGATCTTTCATGCCGCCAGTCAAGCACCTTGGGACGAGCAAGGCGAGGAAGAGAGCGCTTAGCAGCTCACGCAGAAGCGCTCCACGCGCATGCTCGCCGGGGTGGGAGCGGCGTTTGGTAAGGACAGCAGCCAGTACGAGATGGCGGGGGGGACCAGAGAGAGCGGCGGGTAGCTGGCCCCCTGACCTCCACACGGGGGCGATTCCCAAGCCCCATCGGGTACAATGGCGCGACGTGATTAGAAAACGCACTGCGACGATTGTCTCCGTGCAGGCACTCGCCGCACCGGGGCACTATGTCCTTACCTTCGACGACCCCGAGACGGCGCGTGATGCCCGGCCCGGCCACTTTATCGCGGTGGGCGCGACCACGCCCGCTAACGCCGGAAGCTCGATCCTGCGCAAGCCCTTCTCGATCTATAAGGTCGATCCCGATGCCGGCCTCTGCACGATCCTGTTCTCGGTCTACGGCCCCACCACCAGCACGATGGCGCTCTACAAGCCCGGCGACAAGCTGGACTTCCTCGGCCCCCTCGGAGGGCGCGTCTTCGATGCCGACCCCCAGGCCGCTGTCCACCACGTGATGGTCGGAGGCGGCTACGGGGTTCCGCCGCTCAACTTCCTCGCTAAGACCATCAAGGCCGCCAACCCCAGCGCCAAGGTCACCCTGATCTACGGAGCCCGAAGCGCGAACCTGCTGGTCGGCGACGACGGCCTGCGCGAGGCGGGGGTGGAGATCATCGCCTGCACCGACGATGGCAGCCTCGGGGTGAAGGGGCGCGTGACGGATGGCCTCGCCCCCCTCCTAGCTCCCCCAATCTTGGGGGCGGGGGGGGCAAGCGGGGGGGCGTGTGTCTATACCTGTGGCCCAACCCCGATGATGCGCGCGGTCGCGGAGCTGTGCATGGCACATAACACCCCCTGTCAGGTCTCGATGGAGACACCCATGCCCTGCGGCATTGGAATCTGCGTCGGGTGCGTCCTCAAGAAAGCCGACGGCACCTTCTCACGCACCTGCACCGATGGCCCGGTCTACCCGGCGACGGAGGTCACATGGCAGTAAACCTGGAAGTGAAGATCGGCTCGCTGACCATGCGAACCCCCGTGACCACCGGCTCCGGCACCTTCGGCTTTGGCTCGGAGACAAAAGACCTCGTGGACCTCTCGAAGCTGGGCGCGGTCTGCGTAAAAGCCACGACCCGTGAGCGGCGCCTGGGCAACCCGCCCGCCCGCATGTGCGAGACGGCATCGGGGGTGCTCAATGCCATTGGGCTCCAGAACGGTGGGATCGAGAACTATATCCTAGAGAAACTCCCGTATCTGAGGCAGTTCGATGTCCCGATTATCGTCAATGTCCCCGGCGAGAGCCCCGACGACTTTGCCTATGTCGCGCGGCGGCTCACGGAGAGCGGGGGGGCGGACGCCATCGAGCTCAATATCTCCTGCCCCAATGTCTCCCACGGCCTCGACTACGCCACCCAGCCGCACCTAACCGCCGAGGTGGTCGCCGCAGTCAAGGCCGTCACCGATCTTCCCATCATCGCCAAGCTCTCACCCAATGTCACCGACATTCGCCCGATTGCCAAGGCCGCGGAAGACGCCGGCGCGGATGCGATCTCCCTCATCAACACGGTGATCGGGACCGCCATCGATGCCCGCAAGCGCACCTTCAAGCTCGCCAACAAGACCGGGGGGCTCTCCGGGCCGGCCATCAAGCCCATCGCGCTACTCGCCGTCTACCGGGTCGCCCAGACCGTGAATGTCCCGATTATCGGCATGGGCGGGATCATGAACGCCACCGACGCCGTGGAGTTTCTGCTGGCGGGCGCGACCGCTGTGGCCGCGGGGACAGTCAACTTTGTCAACCCGCTCGCCGCCATCGAGATCGCCGATGGGATCGCGGACTACCTGGAGAAGAACGGCTTCACCGATGTCCATGAGCTGATTGGGGCGGTGCAGTAGTTTCGTTCCGCGAACTTTCTGCGCGAGCCGTTTGTTGTCTATCCCGTGGAGGCTAAGAAATAAAATGAGTACCATCCTAACGTGGAGCCGTATTGTTGAGTTTGCGACCACGGGCAACCCCAAGCCCGCCCGCATTATCGAGAAGACCGAGAGCGAGTGGCGTGCGCAGCTCACCCCCGAGCAGTTCTATGTCACCCGCCAGCACGGCACCGAGCGCGCCTTTAGCTCCGAGCTCTGTAGCCGCTTCGAGCCGGGGATATATGCCTGTGTCTGCTGCAACACGCTTCTCTTCGACTCCGCGGAGAAGTTCGACTCCGGGACCGGGTGGCCGTCGTTTACCCAGCCCATCGACCCGAGCGCCGTGGCCTACAACCTCGATGTCTCCCACGGGATGCAGCGGATCGAGGCGGTCTGCAACACCTGCCGGGCGCACCTAGGGCATGTCTTCCCCGATGGCCCCGCGCCCAGCCGCCTGCGCTACTGCATGAACGCGGTCGCGCTCAAGAAGCAAGAGGCAGCGCCCACCGCGCCCGCAAAGGCCCCAACCCAGACCGAGCTCGCGACCTTCGGCGGCGGTTGTTTCTGGTGCACTGAGGCGGTCTTCCAGCAGCTCCGTGGGGTGCATGCGGTGGTCAGCGGCTACTGCGGCGGCCACGTGGACAATCCGACCTACAAAGAGGTCTGTGGCGGGCAGACGGGCCATGCGGAGGTGATCCAGGTGACCTTCGATCCACAAGAGATCCGCTACGCGGACCTCGTGGCGATCCACCTGGCGACCCACGACCCGACCACGGCGAATCGCCAGGGCGCGGATGTGGGCACCCAGTACCGAAGCGCGATCTTCACCCATAGCCCGGAGCAGGCTGAGATTGCTCAAGCCGTGATGGAGCAGCTCGCACCGGCCTTCGATGCGCCGCTCACCACGGAGCTCAGCCCGCTGGCGACGTTCTATCCCGCCGAGGCGTACCACCAGAACTACTACAACACCAACCCGGGAGCGGGGTACTGCCAGGCCGTGATTAGCCCGAAGCTGCAAAAGGCCCGCAAGCTCCTCCAAGACCGGCTGAAGTAGCCAAAAGAAAGCAGGGGAGGGTGGGCAGAGAGCCCGCCCCTGTTTTTTTGCACGACTGGGTACAATAATACCTAAACTATGCCTTACCGAAGTCTGCCTATCGGGGACAATGCCCCGGAAGAAGTCCACGCCGTGATCGAGATCCCCCGGGGCTCGTCGAATAAGTACGAGTACGATAAAGAGCTTGGGGTCTTCAAGCTGGACCGCCCCCTCTACTCGCCGCTGTTCTACCCCTTTGACTACGGCTGGATCGCGGGGACCATGAGCGCCGATGGCGATGCGCTCGATGTGCTGGTGATCGGCTCCCACCCGACTTTTTGTGGCTGTGTCGTGAACTGCCGTCCCCTAGGCGTGCTGATGATGCGCGATGAAAAAGGCGCCGATGAGAAGATCCTCGCCCGGGTTGCCCACGACCCGCGCTTCCACGGTGTGCGCAAGCTTGAGGATGTCCCCGAGCACTATTTGCGCGAGATCGAGCACTTCTTCGATGTCTACAAGACCCTGGAGAAAAAGAGTGTCCAGATCGGGGAGTGGATGGATGTCGATCGGGCAAAAGAGATGATCAATACCTGCCGCCTGATCCACAGCGCGGTCTAGATCGCCCCCGTTTTGATCGCCCCGGTTAGAGCGGGGCGTCTTACTGTCCTCGTCCCTCGGACACAAAGGGCGCTTCGCGCCCATGGGCGGAGCCCTTCGTGTCGGAGCCTGCGACGACAGCGAGACGCCCCGCTCTAACCGGGGCGATCAAAACCGGGACGATCCAAAGACAACAACGATAATGATGCGTGACGAACTGCTCACTATTTTAGAGAACTTCCCCGGAAAGCGGGTACTGGTGGTCGGCGATCTGATGGCCGATGAGCACATCTGGGGGCACGTGAACCGGATCTCCCCCGAGGCACCGGTGCCGATTGTCGAGGTGGAGCGGGAGACCTTTGTCCCCGGCGGCGCGGCCAACACGGCGGCGCAGCTCGTGGCCTTTGAGGCGACTGTCTTTGTGGCGGGCGTCGTGGGCGACGATGCCGCGGGGGGGAAGCTCCGGGAGGCGCTGACCACCCTCGGGGCCGATGTGCGCGCGGTGGTCACGGCCACGGATCGCCCCACTACCCGCAAGACCCGTGTGACCGCGGGCTCCTACCAGGGTGCCCAGCAGATTGTCCGCGTGGACCGGGAGAAGCGTGCCCCCCTAACCCCGGAGACCGAGGCGGTGCTGCTCGCGGCCTGCGAGGCGCTCCTAGACCAGGGCTGTGATGCCTTGCTCTTCTCCGACTACCTCAAAGGCGTCCTCACCGAGACCCTCGTGGCGCGGCTGACCGCGGCGGCACGGGCGCGGGGGATTGTCGTGACGGCCAACCCGAAGCCGGCCAGCGTGGGGTTCTACAAGGACGCGGACCTGATCCAGCTCAACCGGAAAGAGGCCGACGAAGCCAGCCGCACGACTCTGTTTGAGTCCCTCGACGACACGCTCTTTCACGAGGCCGGGGCACGCCTGCGCGAGGCGCTGGAGGTGCGAAACCTGCTGGTCACCCGTGGCGCACGTGGCCTGACGGTCTTTGAACCCGAGCGCTTTGTCGATGTGGGAGCCGTTCCCGTGGAGGTATTCGATGGCACGGGGGCGGGGGACTCGACCATTGCGGGGATCACGATGGGGCTCGCGGCAGGGGGGACGATCGAGCAGGCGGTCCGGCTGGGCAACGCCTCCGGTGGTGCCGTGGTCCGTCACGTGGGAGTGGTTACCGCTCGCCGCGACGAGGTTGCCGCGCTGCTCTAAGTACTCTAGGGCGGACTGAGCCAGCCCGTGGCATTGCCGACCGTCTGGCCGCTCTCAGGGCGCGTGTCGAAGAGCAAGAGATAGAGGCGCTCGTTCTCGATGTAGCCCAGAACGAGGTAGGGGGCATTGGCGTAGCGGCCCTGCTCTGCGAACCGCTTCAGGTCGGGGAGCGATTTTGGGGAGAGTGTCTTCGTGCTCTCGCGGAGCTCCGCGGCGGTCTCCGAGTCCAGCGGCATCCCAATCGGCCGACCAAACTCCCCGCCAAAGAACACCTTGGCGATCTGCGGCCGGATGAGCAGATCATCGGGGGTGACTCGGAACTCATCACGGATGGGGACGATCCCTAGCAAGAAGTTGGGGTGGGCACCTTCTATCGCTTGGAGCTGGCGCTTGAGGGTCTTGGCGGCGAGGGTTGCTGCCGTGCGAATGCGCTCGTCGCGCTCCTTGAGCCGGTCCTTGTCCAGCGAAGCACCCTCACCCGTGACCAGCTTCGCGTTGCACCAGACACAGCCCGCCGCGCGGGTGACATGGTCGCCGCCCACGCCCGTGGAGAAGGTCGCTTTCTGCGCAAAGTCATTGGCGTAGCGAACGACCAGGCGCAGGAGCCGCACGCCCTTGATATCGACATCGATGCTCTGGGGATGCAGGCGCTTAGCCCCGCCCTCGTTGGTCACCACGCGCCAGAGCGACGAGCGGATGGCATCGGAGCGGAAGAGAAGCTTGGTGTCGCCGTAGACCTCGAAGTAGCAAAATCCCGTCCCCAGCTTGGACTGCTCGTCGTCGCGGCCCACGGTTGCCTGGAAGCGCAGGAACTTGCCCTGGAGGGGAATCGACATCCCGCAGAGCTCCCCCGGCCCCGAGGGATCGTCCTTGACATCCACCGACATCGCGTGCTCAAAGCGCTCACCCTCGACAATGGCCTTGCGCGGGCTATAGACCAGGTTGCCATCGTAGCGCACGGCGGGGTGTTTAAAGAGACTCTCCAGCCAGACATCTCCCCGAGGGCTCTCCAAGGGGTTGACGGGGACAATCGTGGTGTCGGGGTTGTCTTGCGTATCGGGGGAGTCTTGCGCCAAAGCGGGCAAGGAGAAGGAGAGACCCAAAACGGCAACAGCGAAGCAACGACGCGTCATGGTAAGCCTCCGCAAGAGAAGAAAAGATCAATCCGCCCGGCAGGACTCGAACCTGCGACCTTCGGCTCCGGAGGCCGACGCTCTAATCCGCTGAGCTACGAGCGGGAAGGGATTGAAACCGCAGTATACCGCTGGATTTTTCTCCCTGCAACCGCGCTGTGGGGCGTAAAGCGCTATAATGCGTCCGATGGCGGCACCCCTCTGGCGTTTTGAGTTTCTGGGAGACTTTCGGGCGACCCGTGACCGCACAACCATCACCCGTCTGGAGTCGCGGCGGGCACTGGCACTCCTGGCGGCCCTCGCGCTCTCTCCACAGCGCCGGCAAACCCGTGAGGAGCTGATTGAGCGTATCTGGCCCGATGCCCCCTTGGAGGCCGGCCGCAATCGCCTCAAGCAGGCCCTGGCATCGCTGCGCCGCCAGCTAGAGCCGCCGCCCTTGCCCCCCGGGAGTGTCTTTGAGGCGGATCGGTTTAGCTTGGGGCTGCGCGCGGGTGCCGTCACCACCGATGTCGCCGAGCTGGAGCAGGCGCTGAGACGCCAGGACTTCCCGCGCGTGCAAGCCCTCTGGCGGGGCGAGCTCCTGCCGGGCCTCTACGAAGACTGGGTGCAAGACGAGCGTGAGCGCCTCAATGCCCTCTACGCACGCGCTCCGGTACTTCTTGAGGAAGCAGAGCTCCTCGCGGCGCTGGTGCCCGACGAAGTGACGACGCCCCCTGCGCCCTCGCGTAGGGTGGAGCTCCCCGTGCAAGTGACCCGCTTCTTTGGTCGGGAGACCGAGCAGACGACTCTCCACGCACTGCTTCAAGACGACCGCTGGGTGAGCCTGACGGGACCCGGCGGAATCGGCAAGACACGCTTGGCCATTGAGGTGGCACGCGGCTGGATAGGCGGGGATGTCTGGTTTGTTCCGCTGGCCGAGGCCAGCCAAGGAGCACACTTTGGAGCCGCACTGGCAAGTGCCCTGAAGCTACCCCTTCGCGCGCAGACCGACCCACTGGAGCAGGCTCTGGCTTTCTTGGGTGTGGGGCCTGCGCTCCTCGTACTGGACAATGCGGAGCAGCTTGTCGCGCAGGGGCTTGCGGGGCACTTGGAGACCCTGCTGGAGCGCTGCCCCGGAGTCAGGCTCCTCGTGACCACCCGCCAGGGACTAGGGGGAGGCGCTGAGCGTCTTTTCCCGGTTCCTCCTCTCCCCCTGCCCCAGAGTGAGAGTCTGCTGGAGCTGGCGCAGCTCGCCTCGGTTCAGCTCTTTTTAGATCGGGCACAGCGGGCTCGGGCCGATGTGGGCTTGACAGCGCGCAACGCCGCTACCTTGGCGACACTCTGTCAGCGCCTCGATGGGATTCCCCTCGCGCTGGAGCTGGTGGCTGCCTGGGCACAGGCACTGAGCCCCGGCCAGATCCTCGCTCGCTTGGAGGCAGGGGATACGGTCGTGACCACCAGCCGCCGACGGGGCGGGCTGGAGCGGCATCGCTCCCTCCACCATGCCTTCGACGGGAGCTTTCAGCGGCTCTCGGGGGGCGCTCAGCGCTTCTTTACCCAGCTCTCGGTCTTTCGGGGCGGTGGGACTCTGGAGGCTGCCGGTGCGATCTGTGACGAGCCCGACGCCGCGCTTCTCCTCACCGAGCTCGCCGATGCCTCCCTGGTTCAGCTGCGCATGACCGAGCAGGAGGAGCTGCGCTTTGTCCTCTTGGAGAGCCTGCGACAGTTTGCCGCGGAGCGCCTCACCGAGTCAGAGTTGACTGCCCTGCAGGAGCGCCACGGAGCCTACTACGCCTCCCTGGCCGCACGTGCCGCCCGGATCGAGCCGCCGCACGACCAAGCGGAGTGGCTGAACGTACTTCAGGAGGAGTGGGACAATCTTCGCGCGGCCCAGCAAGTAGCCCCCCTAGAGCGTGCTCTACAGCTCCCCTGTGTCCTCACCGACTTTCTCCTGCTTCGTGGCTATGTTCAGGAAGGGATTGCCTGGCTAGAAGCGGCGCTCGCTCGGCCCGATGCTCCACGGGAGCGCGCGGTGCAGGCGCGTGCCCAGCTGGGGGCACTCACACCGGATTTTAAAGGAATCCCCCATGCGCGGGCACTCTTGGAGGAAGCCTTGGCGCAAGCGCGGGAGCACGGGCTCGTTGCGACCGAGGCCTTTGTGCTCTTTCACTTGGGGCGGCTGGCCTACCTACGCTACGACTTGCCGGGGAGCTGGGAGTGGCACGTACAGGCACGTGCCCTGCGGGAGAGCCTCGGTGAGCCCGGTCCGCTGGCACTCTCTGTCTATGCGCTTGCCCAGCTCGCCCTCCGGCTGCCCGAGCCCCCCGAGCCTACCTGGGAGCTCCTCCACCGCGCCGAGGCACTCGCGCGGCAGGCAGGGAGACAGAGCACGCTGGCTGAGATTCTCTACGAGAGTGCTTGTGTCGTAACGGCCGAGGGCGATATCGAGGGAGCGTTCCCTCTACTGGGAGCGAGCCGCACCCTCGCACGTCAGCTGGGGAGTGTCCGTCTGGAAGGCAAGATCCTCAACCACCTAGGCGAGCTCCGACGGCTCCAAGGAAATTTTGCCGAGGCGATGGTGCACTACCGCGCGGCTACACAGATCTTTAACCAGCTCCGTGAGAGCGGGGTCACCCATGTCCCCATCTGGAACCTCGGCTGCTGCTTTGAGGCGTCGCAGGACTGGGAGCGCGCCCTTCTCCTCCTTGCCTGCTCCGCAAAGCTCCTCGACTCGGTCGGGCGGCCCATCGACGATGAGAGCCGTGGGGTGCTGGAGCAGTACCGCCAGAAAGTGGTGGAGACATTTGGCCCTGCCCGCGCCGAGGCAATCTACGCCCGCGGCTACCGAATGACGGTCGAGGAAGCCCTTGCCCTCACCGAGAAGTAACCCCGTCAGACTCTCCTTACGTTTCCCTTACACCCCCTTGATACGCTTGTTTCATGCACGCAAGCAAGTGCTATAGGGAGGTTTGCAATGAAACAGAAAACGATGTGGATCGCGGCGCTGAGTCTCTCGGCACTGCTCTTAGGGACACTGGCAGTGCCGACGACGGCATCTCAAGGGCAGCGCAAGCAGCGCGGTGAGAATAACAAGCAGGGGGAGAAGAACAAGCGCGGTGAGGGCGACCAGAACGGAGCCAAGAACGGTGGAAAGGGGCGCCGAGGGAAAGACAGCGATAAAGACGATAAAGAGGACAAGGCAAAGGGTGCCCTTCCCGAGGTCCAGAGCTTTATTCAAGGGCTACCGGCTTGGGGCGATGTCTTCTTGCAGGCGCCTATCGAGCAGCACGGTACCCAGACCTTCTCGAAGGAGCAGGTGGGGGGCGTGACCTACAATGTCCAGCACATCCCCACGACACTCCAGGCGACCCCGCAAGATATCGTCCTCTTCGAGCCCGCCGATGGCTTCTGGTTGGGCGCACTGCTCCAGGAGACAGGGCTACGGCAAGGGATCGGGGCGCAACAAGAGCTCCCGGTGACACCCGAGCAGCGTGCGCCCCTGCACCTCTCCAGCAACCTATTGCTCAGCAGCGATGCCATTACGGTAGCCCGGCCCTCGCGCTCCGCTGTCCAGGAAGCGATCGGTGAGCTGGTGCGCAAGGCGATGGCGGCAGGGAAGAAGAACAAGGGCGATGACTTTTCCGGGAGCTTCACCGCGCAGGTGGTGGAGAACAATAGCACCGAGCAGACAGCCTTCTCCCTGGGGCTCAGTGCCAAGTACCTGGGCTCCAGTGTCAAGGCCAAGCTCGCCTCCAAGAAATCGGCGACCCAGCGCACGCTGACCATTCTCTGCATCCAGAAAGCCTTCACAGTCCAGACCGACCTGCGCGGGGAGCGGGGAGCGGATGCCTTTTTTAGCGATGCCTTCACCGAGCAAGACCTGGGGCAGCTTCGCAAGCAGCGGCTGATCGGGGAGAACAACCGCCCAACCTATATCTCCGCGATCACCTACGGCCGGATGATTCTCTTCTCGCTGACGACCACCAAGGACATCAGTAGCCTCAAGGGAAAACTGGCAGCGAGCCTGAACCTCGCGGGAAAGAATGGCGCAAGCCTCGATGTGGAGGCGAGCGATCTTCTCAAGGACTCCAGTACGCAGATCGATGTCTTCTCGGTGGGCGGACCACAGGCGGCGAGTGAGGCCCTGATCCGCTCGGGCAAGCTGGGGGATTTCTTTAAGGCTGAGGTGCCGCTCAATACGCTGACCCCGATTGGCTATACCGTGCGCACGGTCAAGGACAACCAGCTCGCCGCGATGCTCCAGACCACCCAGTACGACCTGACCGACTACGCCGCTCAGGCACCGACCAGCGCTCCTCTCTACCGGGTGACCTCGTTCTTTAAGATCACCAACTCTAGCGACGGGGTCGGTGACAACAATGTGGAGTGCTACGGGGAGGTGCGGATCAATAGTGAGAAGGCATGGGAGATTCCCAGCAGTGCCGCCGAGCAGAACAAGAAGCAGGCCGGACAGACCATTGATCTCTCTTTTGCACTCCCCGGAACCCGCCCGACAAGCTACTACCAGACCTCAGCCGCCTCGTTTGTGCTCTCGGGATTTCTCAAGGACTCGGACAAGGCACTCAATGGAGCCGATGACACGCTCTACTCGTTCAACCTGACGCTCAAGCCCGCTGAGCTGGCAGGCAAGGGGGAGGTGATCTACAAAGGACCCGCAGCGGAGCTCCACATCCGGGTGGAGAAGGTCTAAGAAGAAGGGAATGCAAGGGTGCGCGGCGAATCGGCTTGCATGCGCACTCTTGCTCTCTCTCTTCTCACTCTGGCCGCGCTCTGTAGCGCGCCCGTGGCCTCGCTGGCCCAGAATGTCTACCCGCTCACTCCCGACTCGCAGCCTCAGGACGGTGTTCCTAAGGGGCGAACGGAGAACAGCAAGTTTGTCAGCACCAAGTGGTTTCCCGGCACGGAGCGGAGTATGCGGCTCTATATCCCGGCCCAGTACGATCCCAAGAAGCCCGCGTGTGTTCTGGTGATGCAAGACGGTGGAGGCTTCCGGGACACGACCGTGCTGGACAACCTGATCGCCAAGGGGGAGATACCCGTGACCATCGGGATCTTTATCACCCCCGGTGTGGTTCCGCCCCCCAACGACAAGGCCCTGCCGCGCTACAACCGCAGCTACGAGTACGACTCCCCGACCGACCGCTACGCTCGCTTCCTGATCGACGAGGTCCTCCCCGAGGTGGGCAAGAAGTACAACCTCTCCAAGGACCCCAATGATCATGCCATCGCGGGGGGCTCATCGGGGGGGATCGCGGCCTTTACCGCTGCCTTCTTCCGCCCCGATGCGTTCCGGCGCGTGATTAGCTTTATCGGCTCCTACACCGACCTGCGTGGCGCGACCAACTACGGCGCGCTGGTGCGCAAGTTCGAGCCCAAGCCGATCCGGGTGTTCCAGCAGGACGGCAAGAACGACCAGGATATCTACTCGGGGAGCTGGCCCATTGGCAACACCGATCTGGCCGCGGGGCTGAAGTTTGGTCGCTACGAGACCGTCATGGTCTGGGGCGAGGGCTCCCACGATGGGGTCCAGGCCACCGCGGTCTTCCCCGATGCCCTGCGCTTTATCTGGAAGGGCTGGCCCGCCCCGGTTGGGGTTGCGACCGACACCCCGCAGCCCATCACCAAGATTGTCACTGCCGCCGACCCCTGGCAGCTCTCCGCCGACACCACCCCGATCACGTCGCTGGCGAGCGATGCCACCAAGCTCTGGCGGCTGAGCGGGCCCATCTCCGGCGCTGCAACCGGCCCTGATGGACGCTTGTTTACGGCGCTTGAAGCAAATGGGCGCGTGTTGATCGAGCCGGCAGCGGGCGGTGGAAAGAAGACCGAGGTCAAGATTCCCGCGCCACGCCAGATCGTCGTGGGCAAGAACGGCAATGCCTATGTCACCAGCGCGGCGGGCAGTATCTGGCTGATCCCCGCCGACACTAAGCTCAAGCCCAAGGTCGTCGGCACGGTGCCCGATGCCAGCGGGATCACGCTTGTCCCCGATCAGACCCTGCTCATGGTCTCCAGCGCGACCGAGCGCTATATCCATGCCTTTGTGATCCAGCCCGACGGTACCCTGGCGCACCAGCAGCCCTACCACGAGGTCTATGTCAACCACGGGGAGACCAAGTCCAACGCGGGGGGAATGGTGACCGACACCAACGGCTGGCTCTATGTCGCGTCTCCCTTTGGCATCCAGGTGCTCGACCAGGCGGGGCGTGTCAATGGGATCATTGTCAACCCTTCGACCGAGCCCACCACCCAGCTTGCCTGGTCGGGGAGCACGCTCTATGCGCTGACCCAAGACGGCAAGGTCTACCTCCGCAAGACCAAGGCGACCGGCGTCCAGCCCTCCGCCGAGCCCATCAAGCCGCCGGCACCGCGGCTGTAGCGCCGGGTAATAAATTGCCCGGCAGAAGGAAGGGAGCGTCCCGAGGACGCGCAGAGACAAGCGCTCTCCGCGCCCACGGGGCGCTCCTCACTCTGTGCCGGGTAATTTATTGCCCGGCAAATCCCCGGTTCAGGTAAAATGCGGGCATCATGAACCCTGCCATTCTTGCCCTCCCGTTTCTCCTTCCTCTCACCCCCGCCCAAGCACCCTCACAAAGCCCGCTGAGCGGCCTTGCGCTTCGTAGTATCGGCCCGACCCTGACCACGGGGCGCATCGCGGATGTGGCGATCGATCCGACCAATCGTAGCATCTGGTATGTCGCCGCGGCATCCGGGGGGCTGTGGAAGACCGAGAACCGCGGCCTGACCTTCACCCCGATCTTTGATACCTACGGCTCGTACTCGCTAGGGTGTGTGGCGATCGATCCTAAGAACCCCAGCACCATCTGGCTCGGGACGGGAGAGAACGCATCGCAGCGGAGTGTCGGCTTCGGCGATGGGGTCTACAAGTCCACCGATGCCGGCAAGACCTGGCAGCGGGTGGGGCTGGAGAAGTCCGAGCACATCGGCAAGATCCTGATCGACCCCCGCAAGCCCGACACGGTCTATGTGGCGGCGCAGGGGCCGCTCTGGGCACCCGGCGGCGACCGCGGGCTCTACAAGACCACCGATGGCGGCAAGACCTGGAGCGCGATCCTGACGGTCTCGGAGAACACGGGAATCTCGGACATTGTCTTCGATCCTAAGAAGCCCGACCGTATCTACGCCTCGGCCTACCAGCGGCGGCGGCACACAGGGGTGCTGATCGGCGGTGGTCCGGAGGGAATGATCTACCGCTCCGACAACGGGGGCAAGAGCTGGAAGAAGCTGGACAAGGGGCTCCCAACAGTCGATAAGGGCCGGATCGCGCTGGCGGTCTCGCCCCAGAAGAGCGATGTGGTCTACGCTCTGGTCACGGCGGCGGGCAAGGAGGGCGGCTTCTTCCGCTCTACCAACAAGGGCGAGAGCTGGGAGAAGATGGGCGCGTTTGGCCCCAGCGATGCCCAGTACTACGCCGAGCTCTTCCCCGATCCGTTTACCTTCGATAAGGTCTGGGCTGCGGACACGCTCTTTCAGCTCACCACCGACGGCGGAAAGACCTTCACGGGGCAGCGCTTCAACACGCATGTGGACTACCACGATATCGAGTTCGACCCGACCGACCCGAAGCACCTGATCCTGGGCTGCGACGGTGGCCTCTACGAGAGCTATGATGGGGGAGCGACCTGGCGGCACTTCAACAACCTCCCGCTCTCGCAGTTCTACCGCATCTCGGTGGACAACACGAGCCCGTTCTACTTTGTCTACGGCGGGATGCAGGACAATGGGACTATCGGGGGACCCGTGCGCTCCCTGGCACCACAGGGGGTCCGCACCAGCGAGTGGCTCACGGTCGGCGGCGGCGATGGGTTCCAGTCGCGGGTCGATCCTACCAACCCGGATATTGTCTACACGAGCAGCCAGAACGGAAACTTCTCGCGCCTCGATAAGAAGACCGGTGCTGTGGTCGGGGCGAGCCCACGGCTTCCCCTCACGGAGCGCGGGCGCTGGAACTGGGACACGCCCTTTATTATCAGCCCCCACAACCCCAGCACACTCTGGATGGCGGGCAACCGGCTGTTTAAGAGCGAGGACAAGGGAGTCACGTGGAAGCCGCTCACGGGCGACATCACCCGCAATATCGACCGCAACACGCTCCCGGTGATGGGGAAGGTCTGGGACGCCGATGCGGTCAACAAGCACCGTAGCACGACCGACTTTGGCGTGGCCAGTAGCTTGGAGGAGTCGCCCAAAGTGAAGGGCCTGGTCTATGTCGGCACCGATGAGGGGCTGATCCAGATCTCGGAGGACGATGGCAAGACGTGGCGAAAAGGGGAGAACTTCCCCGGCGTCCCGGCCATGGCGACGGTCTCCGATATCTGCGCCTCCCAGCACGCGCCCGACACGGTCTACGCATCGTTCCATGACTTCCAGCACGGGGACTTCAAGCCGTACTTGCTCAAGAGCCTGGACCGGGGCAAGACCTGGACCAGTATCGCCGGCGATCTTCCCGGCCGGGACTTTGTCTGGACGATCGCGGAGGACCCGCAGAACCCGAAGCTGCTCTTTGTGGGCACGGAGTTTGGCCTCTACGCGACCTTCGATGGCGGCGCGCACTGGCTGCCGCTGAAGAACGGGGTCCCGACAATCGAGGTGCGGGATATCGCGATCCAGGCCAAGGCGAGCGATCTGGTAGTCGGAACCTTTGGACGCGGTGCCTACATCCTCGATGACCTCAGTCCGCTCCGCACACTCGCCACCGACGGCATCCCCACCGCGCCCACACTACTCCCGAGCCGTCCCGCCGCGCTCTACCCGGACCTGAGCTACATCCGCGCCGCGCCGGGGAATGTCAGCTTCCCCAACCCCTGGCCGACCTACTTCACCTACTGGCTCCCCACCGAGGTGAAGGGCAAGCTCTCGGTGACGGTTCTGGACAGCAAAGACAATGTCGTGCGGGAGCTGGAGGCCCCGACCACGCCAGGGCTCCAGCGGATCGGGTGGGACCTGCGCCAGCCCGGTGCCAACCGCTTCGCCCCCGGTCGGACGCTCGCGCCCGGCACCTACACGGTCCAGCTCATCATCGACGACAAGACTGTCTCCACCCAGAAGCTAGAGGTTGTCGCGGGGGGATAGCACCATGCGCGACGATCCCCTTCCGGCTCTCTTAGCCGAGCTCCGAGAGAAGACCCAGAGCTACGAGCTGCATCAAGTCCGCGAGGCAATCGTGGTCTTGGTAGGACAGCGTGCAGTCGAGCCGCTGCTCGGTCTTCTCGACGACAAGGCAGAGGGTAGCTCCTGGGACGTTTGCCGAATCCTCGGCATTCTTTGGGATCGTCGCGCTGTAGAGCCCATTGCGGTGCGCTTGGATCGGCTTGGCTGGGAAGGGCCACTAGCGCTGGGAAGGCTAGGAGGAGCACGTGCCTCAGATGCGCTCCTCCAGAGTCTAGAGACCCAAAAAGACCTTCGGATTCCCACGATTCGTGCGTTTGGTGTGCTACGAGAAAAACGCGCCATCCCCGCACTCATCAAGCTCCTGCCTGTCGGCCATGCTCATATGTTCGCCTCTGAGGGAATCGGGGACCTTGATCTGGGTGACAACGCGGCAGCCAGCCTTGCCCAGATCGGAAAACCGGCACGTGAGGCACTCCTAGAGCCACTACAGCACCCCGATCCCTTTGTCCGGGAGCGTGCCGCCACTGCCCTGGTCGGGGCGAAAAATCCTCGCGCCACGCCGCAGCTTCTCAAGCAGCTCGATGACGACGTTCTCCCGGCGCTGGCGGCGGCACGCGCTCTTGCCGCGCTCAAAGAGAAAGCCGCTGTCGCGCCGCTCCTGCGCTGGCTAGAGCGCCCCAGCAAGAGCCGCTTCCCTGCGACTGCTGTTGGGTGCCTCGGAGAGATCGGCGACCCTCACACCTTTAGCCCCCTGCGTGCGGTAGCCGAAGGAGCCGAGAGAGAGCTGGCGGCAAGCGCCACCGATGCCCTCGGAGGAATCCGCACCGACGAGTGCTTTCGCTACTTAACCCAGTGCCCTGAGGATCTTAGGCTCGTCGCCTACCGCGCTTTGGGAGAGCAGCGCGACCCACGTGCCTTTGGATTTCTGGTAGAGCGCCTGAGAGACTCAAGTTTCAAGGACGCTATGGTTCTTTCCGATACTCTACTCCAGCTTGGTGATGCGCGTGCAATTCCCTATCTTATGAAACGAATCCAACTACCAGGAAGCAATATCACGTATGGAATTTTTCCCGCGGTCGCGGGGCTCAGTAGCGCAGGGGTAAAAATTGTCGCCGAGTTTCTACACTCAACAAACGACGAGTCCCGCTGGAGTGCACTCTTTGTACTGGGAGAGTGCCAGAAGAAAGAGGCGCTCCCGTATCTCCGGCCTTTGCTACAGCACCCCGAAGCAGATGTCCGCCGAGAAGCGATTTCTGCCATGGCCAGTATTTTCTATGCCCACAGAATGACCGGCCCCTAAGAGCCGCCGATTTCCAATCGGCGGCTGCAATGGCGGGCGCGAAGCGCCATTTGAATGCCCCTGCGGGGCCGCCACAAAGCCCGTGCCGGGCTACCGATTTTCCCAGCCTGGGACAGGCTTTGCGGCGGAGGAACGACGCCACTGTCGACGCCTAATTCTATGGGGCGCTTACGGGCTATTTGAGGTACTTCTCGAACCACTCCGCCATCACGATCAGCTCTTGCTCCACCCCGATCCAGCCGTGGTTCTTGCCGGGCTTCACATCGAGGCGACAGGGGACCTTTTTCTCCTTCAGAAGCGCGAGCAGGTGCTCGGACTGCTGGATCGGCACGAGGCCGTCTTTGTCGCCGTGGATGAGCAGGGTCGGGGGCATCTTCTCGGTGACCCCGTAGTAGGGGGAGATGGTCTTCAGGAATGCCTTTTGCTGGTCCACGGTCCCATTGAGCGCCGGCCCGAACGCGGGGCGGAACGGGGACATCTGCGGGGAGTCGGTGGGGATCGTATTGTCCTTGCCCCAGGCGAGAAAATCCGTGGGGGGAAAGAGAGTGGCGACCGCCTGCACGGCGCTGGACGCGCGATCGACGGGGTCCTTGGCCTTGGGATCGCCGGGGCCGCCGTACGCCCCGATCATGAGCGAGAGATGCCCACCCGCGCTGGCACCGCAGATGCCGAGCTTGTTGGGATCGACCCCGTAGTCGCTGGCGTGGGTGCGGATAAAGCGGACGGAGCGGTTGATGTCCTCGACAATCTCGGGGATCACAAAGCGCGGCTGGCTCCCGTGCACCACCTGAAAGACCGTGAGGCCGCGGTCGGTCATGAGCTTGGCCCAGGCGGGGTTAATCGAGTTGTGGTTCGAGACCCAGCCGCCCGAGACCATCCAGATCACCCCGATCCCATTGGGCTTGGCGGGGGTAAAGACATCCATGGTCAGCGCACAGCCGAGCTTGTGGCCGTAGACCACATCGACTTTGTGCTCCTGCGCCCGTGCCGCAAGCGGGGCTAGCGCGAGGGCCGCAAGCCCAAAAAGCAATCCACGACGATTCATAAAATTCTCCTTTTGGTTCCGTTGAGATCGCCCCCGTTTTTTATCGCCCCCGTTGGAGGGGGGCGTCAACGAGCGCTTCGCGCTGGGAAGGGCTTCGCCCATAAAATTCCGTATGGCCGAAGGCCTTTGCGGCGGAGCTTGCGACGCCCGTTGACGCCTCGCTCCAACCGAGGCGATCCGCACCGATCAATCAAAGTCTAAGTTCCGCGCCTTGGTGAAGGATTCCTCGTCCTTAAAGCCGCGTGTCGGGAGCGGCGCGCTGCGAACCTTGGGCGTGCCGGAGTAGTCCGCCCACGGGTTGGCGGCGACAAAGTCGTCGTAGCTCGTGAACATCTCGACAAAGATCGGGCTGCCGGTGAAGCTCAGCGGCGATGCCGGCCCGGTGAACATAAACGGGTACTGCTTGCGGCTCTGGGGATCGACAAACGAGCGGTAGAGCGAGAGCGCCTCCGGGTCGCCGACCAGCTCGTTGAGGTTCGCCAGCTCACTGCCCATCGTGAGGCCATAGCCAAAGGCACACAGGCGGAGCTGCCCGATAATCTCGCGGTGGAGTGAGGCCAGGGTCTGGGTGATGAAGAGATAGCCCAGGCCGTACTTACGGGTCGTGCGGACCGCGTCCACAAACTCCGTCGTCAGCTTGGACATCTCCGATGTGTCCGACGAGCGGGTGAAGTTGCGCACAAACCGGTGGGCTTCGTCGAGCGCCACTAAACAGTTGAGCTGCTTGCCGTCCTGAAACGCCTCGCCGCCCTCCCGGTTGAGCGTGCTAGCGATCTCCTTGAGAAGCAAGGCCTTGATCTCGTCGTCGTCCTTGAACTCCGTGCCCTCGCCGGAGATATCCAGAAAGACAAAGGGCTGGGTGTCGGTCTCGGCCGTGCGGATCACCGAGCCCACGACTTGCGAGAGAAGCGTGCGCTCGTTGCCCTTGGAGTCGATCTTCTGGAACAAATCCAGTGCCGTGGTCCAGCGCTTCTGGCAGTCGGTGAACTCCTCGGAGTCGGAGAGGATCTGGCGCAGGCGCTCGGCGAGCTGCTCCCGGCGCTCCTTGCCGGTGTAGATGCGCTCCAGGGATTTTTCATCGCCCAGCCAGAGAGTCAGCGTGTCCTTGAGCAGGGTGCTGGGGGCCGCATCGAGCTTCGCACCCGCCGCCGTGAGTGCCTTGCGGACATGGTTGTAGAGCACCTCCACCGCGATCTCGGCGTTGTCGGCGTTCTTGATCCCCAGAAACTGATAGAACTTCGCCTTGGCCAGCAGCTCGCAGAACTGGAGGGCGTTGTCCCCGAGGCGCAGGCCGGTCGCCATCTTGTAGACCTTGACATCGCGGCCCTGGGCAAACAGCGCGCGGTGCAGCTCGAAGGGCAGGCCCCAGCCGCTGGAGAACTGGCCCTGTGGGTCGATAAAGAGGACACCCATCTCCTTGTGGCGGGCGTAGCAGAGGAGCAGATAGGCCGCGAGTCCCGATTTGCCCGAGCCGGTCTTGCCAAACACCCCAATGTGATAGGCCTCCCCGACACCGCCCGTGCCCTTGCCAAAGTGCCGCAGGTGCTGGGGCATCTTTACCTGGGTGCCAAAGACCCGCCCCATGTAGACAATCTCTTTTTTGTGCTTCTCCAGTAAGATTGAGAGGACCTCGTCGCGCACCGCATAGACCGCTTTCCCGGTGCTCGGTGACGTGCCGAGCATGTCCTCGGTGGAGAACTCCTCGCCCTTGTCGTTCTCGTCGATGAGAAACGCCGCCTGGACACTGATGGTCGCGGTGCGCACATCGGCCCGGCCCGAGAGGTTTTGCAGCTCACCCTGGCGCTTGATGATCCCGCGGAAGGCCATGTCCTCGTGCCAGCGGTTCTTGGTCTCCACCCGGCTGATCTGCCCCAGCACCGCCATCTGCCGCCCCTCATGGGGGAGCACCAGATAGACCATCTGGCCCCGGATGCGCGAGTTCTCCGCGCTCTCTAGAATATCAATCGTGATCTGGCTCGTGTCCGACGGCGACCCGACCACGCCAATCGGCACCGCCTGGTTCTCTTCCTGAAGAACCTCAAGTACTCGCCCACGCTGAATCCGCATGACGATAGTGTACCGCTCAGAGACCGGGTTTTAGCTCCCGCCAGCGCAGTATCAGGAGAAGCACTCCCGCGATGGTGTGGGCCAAGTGAAGATACGCTCGGAGGTCGCAACCCTGGACTCCCATCGCACAAAACAGTGTAAAGACAATAATTGCCCAGCGGCGTTGCGCGGCGATACGCTGTGCAATGCCCAGCAGAGCCAGACATACCCAGAGATAGAAGTAGTTCCAGGGAGTGGCTCCGGGGGAGAAGAGGTCCGTCAGCATCAGGTAGGCACCGTAGCCCGCGATCCCCCCCAGAAGAAAGGCGAAGTACCGGGTGATTGCTTGTGTACTCATGGCGGCATTATACGGTCTTGGCCCGGGCTCTTGTGGTTTCTATCTCTGAGAGCAGCGTGCGGGCGAGTGCCTCTGCCGTCTCCTTGTCGCCCTCGGTCAGCTCACCGGCGATCACGGCATCGGTGAGGGCATTTTTTAGCCTCCCGACCAGCGGCCCGGCGGGGATGCCGAGGCGCTCCATCAGCTCGATCCCCGAGAGCGGCGAGTCCGCGGTGCGGATGTCGATCTGGGCGTCGATAGCGGCCATGCGCTCTGAGAGGGCGCGCAGGTCGGCCTGGGGGGGGAGATCGGGACGGCAGGCGGCGAGGTCGGCGTGGGCGAGGGTGAAGAGGGCCTCCCGGTGGCTATCGACCGTGCGGATCAGGCGACGAACCGCAGCATCGGTCCAGTCAGACTTGTAGGCACCGTAGCGCATGTGCAGCCCCACCAAGGTCGAGACCTGCTTGATCTCGTCGTTGGCGTACTTCAGCCGCGTCAAGACATCGCGTGTCAGCTGCGCCCCGACATGCTCGTGCTCGTAAAAATGCACCCCGCTGCCATCCTCCGTGCGCGTCGCGGGCTTGCCAATGTCATGAAAAAGAGTCGCGAGACGCAGGAGCAAGTCGGCGTCTCTGGGAAGGTTTTCGAGTGCCTTGAGCGTGTGTGTCCAGACATCGTAGGCGTGCCAGGTGTTCTGCGAGACCCCGTGCATCGCAGCGAGCTCCGGGGCGAATCTTGCTAAGAGCCCGGTCTCACGGAGCTGCTCCAGCCCTGCCGAGGCACCGGGAGCGAGCAGGGTCTTGTTGAGCTCCTCACGCACCCGCTCGTAGCTGATCCCATGCTCGGGCGAGAGACGAAACGCATTGTCTTTGAGCGCTTGGTAGGTGGTGGGAGCGATCGTAAAGCCGAGGCGTGCGGCGAAGCGGCAGGCGCGCAGCATGCGGAGGGGATCGTCGGTGAAGGTGATCACGGGATCGAGCGGCGTGCGCAGAACCCCCGCCTGGAGATCGTCGTGGCCCACCCCCAGGGGATCGACAATCTCGCCGGTATCGAGGCTCTCCAGAAAGGTGTTGATCGTAAAGTCCCGGCGCTGGGCATCGGTAAAGAGGGTCCCCGGGGTCACGATTGGCTTGCGCGAGCCCTGGCGGTAGGTCTCCGCGCGTGCGGTCACCAGCTCCACTTGCGCATCGCCGACATGCACCATCGCGGTGCCAAAGCTCGGGTAGAGCACGGGCGCGTGGCTGGAGACCCGCTTTTTCCAGAGCCACTCGGCCAGCTCCAGCGCATCGCCCTCCAGCACGAGGTCGATATCGGAGATATCCACCACCTTCCCGAGGAGCTTGTCGCGCACCCAGCCTCCGACAAGGAAGATCTTGCCTTCGTACTCGGTGCCGCGCACCGCGCGACGTAGCTGCTCTAGGGGGGCTTGGCTCACGAGACATATTTTACCCCGCCCATCGGAGGAGCTAGATTGAGCGCTCCACTGCCAGCGCAACAGACCGCTCGATCAGCTCTTTGAGCACGTCGATATCGACATCCGAGAGCTTCTTGATATGCAGGCACCCCCCGCCGCGTGTGTGTTTACCCAGCCTTGACAGAAGCTCCGCGTTTTCGTCCATGCCCATCAGATACAGGGTCACTTTATCCTTGCGGGGGGCAAAAGCGATCTGCATCCAGTCCGTCGGCTTCCCCTTGGAGCACTTGTAGCGGTAGTGCCCAAACCCGATAATATTTGTCCCCCAGAGCTTGGCTTCTGCGCCCGTAGCCGCTTGCATCAGCTCCGAGACAACCTCCGAGTCGGCGCGGCGGAGCTCACTGTCGAGAGTGGCGAGGAAGGCATCCACCGAGGCATCACTGACTTTTGTTTTGAGTTCCATATCCTCGGTACTCTGGGGGGCCTGCCAGACCCGGAAAGGGTAAAATGTGCTATGCCGTACTTTGTTCAGGGGCTCGCGCCCGATATCTTTACCATTCCTGAGCTACTCACCCCCGACGAATGCCAGGCGCTGATTCAAAAAGGCGAGTCTCTCGGCTTTGAGTTGGCGACGATTAACACATCGGCTGGGCATATAAAAGCAACGGAAATACGCAACAATGACCGGGCCATCTGGGATGATCCTCACTATGCCGCCACAATTTGGGAGCGCGTTAACAGCCTGATTCCCGAAGGTCCGGAAGGCCAAACGCCGATTGGCCTCAACGAGCGCTGGCGTTTTTATCGTTATGAGCCGGGTCAGCAGTTCAAGCGGCATCATGATGGTTCTTTAGCACTTCCACCGCGTGTGGTCGAGGGGATTTCACTTCCTCTTGGACGCTCCTTCACTACCCTGATGATCTATCTTAGTGATGGTTGTGAAGGCGGTGAGACAGCATTTTATGATGACTGGCTGCGGCCTTTGCTCAAGGTCCGTCCCGAAACAGGAATGGCGCTCTGCTTCGCCCACCAGATTCTCCACGAAGGCTGCACGGTGGTCTCTGGGCAGAAGTACGTGCTGCGTACGGACATTATGTACAAGCCATAGACAGGGTAGAATCCCACCATGCCGTTTTTTCAGAGCCCTAAACCGACCGAGGTTGGCCCGAAGCATCCCCTCCGCAAGCCGCTTCTGGACGCCCTCCGCCCCCGAATCGAAGGCGATCTCAAGCAGCCCGTGCTCTTTCGGGTGACAAAGCTGCACGTCTTGGGGGACTTTGCCTTCGTGGTCTGTGAGCCGCGGACACCGGCGGACAAGCCCATTGATTTCAAGAAGACGCACTACAAATCCGAGATCGACCAGCAGGTCTTTGATGGCGCAACGACCTACGCGCTCCTCAAGAAAATAGGCGGCAAGTGGAAGGCGGTGGAGCACGTGATCGGCCCGACCGATGTTGCATGGTCAAACTGGGCGGGGCCGCCCCACAACGCGCCCAAAGCGCTCTTGGGTTTGCCCTAGCCGTTGCCGGGCAATAAATTACCCGGCACAGAAGGGGAGCGTCCCGAGGACGCGCAGAGAGCTGGTGTTTGTGCGCCCACGGGGCGCTCCCTGCCTTCTGCCGGGGATTTCAACCCCCGGCATCCCCCTGGCTACCCCCCAATCAGAACCTTGGCGAAGGGAGCGCGCTGGATCAGGTAAACCGAGAGGGTGCTCAGGCCAAGCAGGAGCGTAACCGTGACGGGGACCCCAATGGCGGGGCCGTGCCAGCGGTTGCTGATCCCGGAGCGGGCGAGCTCTTCGAGCAAGAAGGGGTGGAGCAGGTAGATCCCCATCGAGAGCTGGGCAAGCAGGGTGATGTTCTTGGGCTCGCGGCGTACCCACTCGCGCAGGCAGACAAAGACCCCGAGGCTCTCTAGGATCACGGCGGGGGAGAAGTGACCGTTGATCACATAGTTGAACTGGTCCTTGGGCTGGACATTGGCCGCGCCCGCCCACTCGCCAAAGGTGACATAGGCCGCCCCAAGAATCCAGCCGAGCAGGCCCAGCAGCGGGGTGAGCGGGTCGCCCGTGCGCCGCTTGAGCGAGAATCCCAGCAGGTAGTAGCCGATATACGGGACAAAGAGCGTCCACGCCGTGCGATCCTCGGCCTTGGAGCGCCAGAAGACTGTCGCGGCGGCCACCGTGAGAGCCAGCGCCCCGAGCCACCACCGCTCCCGGTCCCCGAGGAAGCGGATCAGGGCACGCAGGGGGGGAGTGAGCAGATACAGCCCGGCGACAATGAAGAGAAAGTAGAGGTGGTAGTAGGGGCGGCCCTGTCGCAGAAAGCTCCAGCTGGTGGGCGTCATGCCGTTGGGGTTGCTCCAGGAGAGGTAGAAGTAGCACCAGAAGAGCAGCGGAACCCCAACTCGGAAGAAGCGCTTGCGGGCGAAGGCGAGCGGTGTCTCGACCCGGTCGGGGTTGAGCAGGAGCGCCCCGGAGAGCATGACAAAGACCGGCACGGCCCACTGCGACAGCGACGAGAGGACATTGCAGACCCACCAGCCCACCGTGTCTTCGTCCAGGGGCGGGCGCCGGCCAAAGCCGCAGACATGGATCAGCAGAACCGCCAGCAGGCCACAGACCCGGACCGTGTCACCGTAGGCCAGCCGCATACTAGCCGGGGATCATCTCCCAGAAGTCGGCCCCGAGGATATCCCAGGGAAGCCGGCGCTCATCCGGGTCATCGAGGCTGAAGTGCTGGTTGACAAAGTACAGGATGGTTGCGTTCTGGGTGCCGATATTGGCTCCGCCGTGGGCGACGCCGCGGGGAATGTAGACCAGCTGTGCACGTCCCCCGCCCAGCACCAGCCGCATCGAGACCCCACAGGTCGGGGAGTCCTTGCGGCAGTCGAGGAGCCCGACAAGGAGGCGGTCGGTGGGGGGGACAAACCAGACATCTTCCTGGTTGTAGTGCAGGTGAAATGCCTTGATCGAGCCGGGAAGCACGAGCGAGTACGACGACTGCCGCACCTGGAACTCGGGGATGGCGAGCAGGTGGCCGGTCTCGTCGAAGCGCACCAGCTCCGCAAAGCTCCCGCCATCGTCGATCATCAGGTTCAGGGGGATCACCTTGACTCCCTCAATCGGGGTCTTGCGGGTGTACTCTTGGGTGGTCAGCGCGGCGGCGTACTCCGGCGCGAGCGAGTCGGGTTTCAGGGATTCAGGCATAGGTGTGCTATTTTACCAGTCGGCGCAGGTAGGTGGCGTACTCGGTCTTGCCCAGCTTGGCCGCACGGGCGAGGACATCGTCGGGGCTGATCCAGCCCGAGAGATAGGCGATCTCCTCCAGGCACGCGATCTTGAGGTCCTGGCGGTGCTCGATGGCGGCGACAAAGTTGCTGGCCTCTAGAAGGGAGTCGTGCGTCCCCGTGTCCAGCCAGGCCGTCCCGCGCCCGAAGAGCTCGGCATGGAGCTGGCCTTGCTCCAGATAGACCCGGTTGACATCGGTGATCTCCAGCTCGCCGCGGGGGGAGGGCTTGATATTCTTGGCGATCTCGGTGATCTGGCTATCGTAGAAGTACAACCCCACCACGGCGTAGCTGGACTTGGGCGCGGCGGGCTTCTCCTCGATCGAGATCACCTTTCCCGTGCCGTCGAACTCCATCACGCCGTAGCGCTCCGGGTCCTTGACATGGTAGCCAAAGACAGTCGCGCCGTCGGTGCGCTGCGCCGCGCCGCGTAGCTGCTCGGGGAGGCCGTGGCCGTAGAAGATATTGTCTCCCAGCACCAGCGCCGTCGGGCCGCCGCCGACGAACTCTTCCGCGATATGAAACGCCTGCGCCAGTCCCTCGGGGCGGGGCTGCACCGCGTACTGCATCGAGATACCGTAGGCGCTCCCATCGCCGAGCAAGCGCTCAAAGAGGGGCAGGTCCTCGGGCGTGGAGATCAGACAGACATCCCGAATCCCGGCGAGCATCAGCGTGCTCAGTGGGTAGTAGACCATCGGCTTGTCGTAGATGGGCATGAGCTGCTTGGAGACAGCCAGGGTCATGGGATAGAGACGGGTGCCACTGCCGCCTGCGAGAACAATACCTTTCATCGGGGGCATTATACCGTCAATGGGCAGGGGGCGGGAAATGGGGACGGAGCACGAAAGCCCCTCTCGTCTCTTGTGCAATCTGCATCATAGTCATATAGACCAACGAGCGGGGCTTCAGTGGTCTAGTTATTGGCAGGGTGCGCTTAAATCCCTACCCCCTCCGCATTAATTTCCCGTTATACTACTAGCATGCGCACTATCTCCGCTGCCCTGTTCCGTGAGGTCGGGCGGCCTTTTGCTGTGGAGTCCGTTCAGCTCGCCGAGCCCAAGGCGGGTGAGGTCTTGGTGAAGATGCAGGCCGCTGGGGTCTGTCACTCAGACTGGCACCTGGTGACTGGAGCGACCAAGGTCCCCGCACTGACGGTTCCTGGCCACGAGGGCGCGGGGATTGTCGAGGCGGTAGGGCCGGGCGTGAGCCAGGTGCGCGTGGGGGACCTGGTCGCGCTGAACTGGGCACCGTACTGCGGCCTGTGCGAGTGCTGCCTCGATAGTCTCCCGGCGCTCTGCCAGGAGTACTTGAAGCAGAAGTGGGCGGGGACCCTGCTGGATGGCACGACTCGCCTCTCCCAAGACGGCGTCCCGGTCCACCACTTCACCGCCACGGCCTGCTTTGCCGAGTACACGGTCGTCCCCGAGTGCTGCGCTGTCCCGCTTCCCTCAGACATCCCGCCCGCCATCGCCGCCGTGCTCGGGTGTGCCGTGACAACCGGCGTCGGTGCCGTGCTCAACAAAGCCCGTGTCGCGCCCGGCGACTCCGTGGCGGTCTTTGGCTGCGGCGGCGTGGGCCTCTGCGCGATTCTGGGCGCGGCTGCGGCGGGCGCGGGCCGTATCGTCGCTGTCGATGTCTCTGAGGAAAAGCTCGCCTTCGCGCGCCTGCTCGGCGCGACCGAGACCAGCCTCTCCCCGACTCTCGAAAAGCGCGTGGATTATGCCTTTGAGTGTGTCGGGCTGCCCGAGCTCCAGCGCCACGCCTTCGACGCCACCAAGCCCGGTGGGATGACAGTCCTCGCGGGAATCACCCCCACAGACTCGCTCACCGCGCTCCCCGGCGCGGCCTGGACACGGCAAGAGAAGACCGTCGCCGGCACCTACTACGGCACCGCCCACCCCCGCCGGGACTTCCCCCGGTTCGCCGAGCTCTGGCGCCAGGGCCGCTTGCCGCTAGAGAAGCTCCTCACCCGCACCTATGAGCTTGGCCAGATCGAAACCGCCTACGCAGACTTGGTCGGTGGCGCGGTCGGTCGCGGTATGATTGTGTTCTAGTGATCTACCTAGACCCTGTTGCCGAATTCCCGGAGAGGCTCAAAACGCCACAAAATTGCTACTGCGTCGAACACTTCGTAGATGGAGCTAGGGGCGGTTTTTGAATTCGGCAACAGAGTCTACCTATGTATAGGGATTGTATTTTATAACTGAAGACTGGAGGCAATATTTGATAATGGACGATGGACTAAGACGTGCTGCTGTGACGGGCTGTGACAAGAAATATATTGAGGGAGCTAAGACATTACTTGCGAGTATTGAAAAACATCAGCCTGATGTGAAACGTTATTGCTTGACAATAAGTGAAGATTATGAAGAAGTAAAGCAGGGTATAGGAAGCCTTGCTGAAGTGCATGCTGTTCCTAGATCGATAAAAGTTGTTAGTTCTGATTTGCAACCTGCCGTGCTTAGACTGTTTATGCCTTGCTTGCCGGTTGATATTGCTGTATGGTTTGATTGTGATGTTATTATGTGCTCTACTTCTCCAGAGTTGTGGTCTGTAAACCCTGGTGAAGTTTTGGCAGTGCTAGATACTGCGTATTCAAGAGATTGCTGGATTGAGGATTCATTAAAAAAATTTTACCGGGCTCAATATCCTGATTTAATTGATAAGCGAGGGTTTAATTCGGGGGTTTTTGCAATCCGATGCTCCGAATGGTTAGATCTCCCTGAACGTTATGAACAGGAATTTGAAATGGGAAAGTATCCTACCCATCCTCGTATATTTGATCAGCCAATGCTTAATGGATTAATGGCATCAAAAGTTCGTTATCTGCCGTTTAAGTTTAATGCACATAACTTATTTGATCACAAGATTCCTAAAGATGTAAGGGTAATTCATTATACTGGTCGTAAAAAGCCTTGGGGTGTGAATTTCTCGAAATGTGAACCTTCATATTATTATTGGTTAAAGTTTGGGCTTTGTGAAAGGAATGAGATGGTTTTGCTCTTGGTTTATATTAAAATATTGTTGCGCGCTCCGATACGCCTTCTGTTTATGTTTTTGAAAAACAGGCAGAGTTTTTTTAATTATATTGGTGACGAGAATAAGTAAGTCGTTGGAGAGTATTGGGACTATGTACGGTGAAGCTAGCTCTTAACCATTGGTGCGCATCTCGCTGTTGAGATTTGCTGATATTTCTTGAGTCAAGTGACTTGCGATAGGATGGGTTGTCTACACTCTTCCTGGAGCAAATCACTTGACCCTCACTGATTTTATCGCCACTTTGTTCTTTCATGTTGACGAAGCCATGACCGACGTACCCAAAGATCCAAGGTCACAACTTTGGCCAAGTGAACTCGTTACCATCGGTGTCCTCTACGTACTCAAGGCACAGAGCCAGCGACGCTTTTGGCAGTGGCTCGAGGCAAACTACCTTCACCTATTTCCAGCTCTGCCAGAGCGCTCCCGCCTGTTCCGACTGATGCGAAACCATCAAGATTGGGCAGATCGTTTCTTGTCTGACCCCGGTATGCTCCTGGTAAGCGACAGTTTGGGCGTTGAACTGATTCATCCTCGCCGACAGGGGCGAAGTGAGAAGCAAGTTGGTGAAAAAGGCAAGTCCAATGGTCAATGGTACGTGGGAGTGAAGTTCTGCCCTCTGCTCAACTTTGATGGTCGCATCTGCGATTGGGATGCGGAAGGAGCCAGCCTTTACGATGGTGATTTTCAATGGATGCTCTCGGATCATCCCAACGAGCCTAAACTTGTAGATAATGGCTTCCATAAAGCTGCCAAACGTGGCGGCGATTGTGAGAATCTGATCGTGGCAACTACCGAATGATCGCCGAGACGCTCTTTTCGGGTTGGGTTCGCGTTTTGGGGATGAAGTCGATCACGGAGCGTGGCTGGTCAGGTATCGAGAGCCATTTTGCTTTTGCTTGTGCTGCCTGGAATTTGGTGACGGATATGGCCACTACCTTATTTGGCGGTGACAAAAAGAGCATGAGTACGGCTTGGGTGCCGATTTGAAATAGCACCAATGGTTCTTACAGCTCATCCTGACTTGCTAGGACCCCTTGGGCTCTAGAGATGGGAAGTAAAGTCGTCGCGATCCGTCCTGCATTGGTCCTGGTCAAAAACACGACGAGGTGATATGTGAAAATCGGGGATATCGTCGCATCCCATTAACCTCTATCAGTTTGCGGGTCGGGGAATTACCAAGCAAGCACAGCGGGCGACGTGGCGGGAAGCAATCCTATACGGTAATCGGCTGAGTAAGCGCAGAAAACTCCCTCTCGCCTAGGACGAAGGCACAGGTCTCCTGAGGGACAGACGCGGCGTGCGGCTTCCGACTGCCGAGGAGTGGGAGTACGTGGCAAAGGGCTGGAGTGAGGGAAAGACAGGTAGCTATATCAAAACTCTGGAGGCGACCTACGCATTCTGTGACGTGGACCGCGAGCAGTACTTCCACGGAGTCTCTGAGCTAGCGAGGCTTGAGGTCAATCCTATCGGGCTGTACGGGATGCTGGGAAATGCCCACGAGTGGTGCAGTGAGCGCAACACCCTCTGCCACTGGGACGACTACTTTGCCAACTACGACAATGCGATCTACTATCAAGTCAAGACAAGCACGGCTCCGGAGACGGATCGGTATGGGTTTCGGGTTGTTCTCAGCTCAGGGTGCGAGCTAGGTCGAACGCCTTGACAAGTGTTTTGGGGGCCTGGATGCGCCAGGCATCCTCGATCAGCTCCGCAAGCTCAACGGTGTCGAGGGCGGGCAGGCGCACGAGAATCGCAGGAAAGCCGCGGTAGTGGTCGTCGGTGAAGAACTTGGTGGGATCGGCGGCGATGAGGGCCTGCTTTTCATCCTCGTTGGCAACCCGGATCGCTAGGACATCGTCGTGGAGCGTGCGGCCTTTCTGCCCCGGCACCTTCTCGGCGTAGTACCAGCAGAAGCCTTTTTGGCGCACCCGAAAGCCCGTGTCCTCGTGGACGGTCTCTGGGAACGAGAGCGCAATGCGCTCGACATCGTCTGTGTTGGTCATTCTTAATTTCCTGGGACGCAGGGTACCATAGGGGTCGTTAAGGAGTTCCAAATGAAGATCGTTGCCTCTCTCCTGCTGGCGTGTCTGACCGCCACTCCGACCCTTGCTCAGAAACCCGAGCGTCCCTTCCGTGTTTTTGTTGGCGTCCTTGATGTCCTTAAAGTGGGGACGGGCCCTGTTCTGGGCCGCGATACCTACTCCCAGTATGGTTTGAGCTATGACCTAAAGACAGCCAGCATGGGAAGTAAGACCGTGAGCTACGGCCTCTTCTACGACTACGCCACGGGCAAGGATACCGGAACGTGGAAGTCCTACGGCTACGATGTTTTTATTCGGGGCGGGGGTGTCCAGGCGCGGGTAACTCTTTCGGATGCTAGCGGAGCCGGGCAGCCGTCGCTGGGGCTGGGAATCGGAAGCTACGGCGTGGGCTCTGTCACCGGCGATGGTCGTGGCCCCTTCGGAGTGAGTACGGCTACAGACGTGGGAGCCAAGCTGACGCTGGGCTACGAGCTAAAATCGGGAGTCCTGGCAGAGGTCGGGTATCTGCGTTTGGGAACTCGTGACCTCCTCCAGTACCGCGTTGGCTACCGCTTCTAGCGCCGCACTCAGTCCCTACGGAGAAAGTCGATAAAGCCCGTCTCCGGGTCGGCCTTGATGAGCTTGACAGAGACCCGGTCACCGACATCGACACCGTGCTCGTTGCGCGTGACACGGCCCTCGATGGGGGGATCGAGCAGGCGGGCGTAGACTTTCCCGTTCTTCACTCCCGTAATCGTGGCGTCGAAGATCTCGCCCAGGCGTGGCTGCAAGAAAAGTGCGGCGGCGGTCTTGCGCAGGCGGCGCTCCACTTTATCGGCCATGCTCGCGCGCTCGGTGCAGTGGGCGGCGAGCGCTTCGAGCTGGTCGGGTGTGTAGGGCGCGGGGGTGCTGTGGAGCACCGACTTGATCAGCCGCTGCACGACAATATCGACGTAGCGCCGGTTGGGAGCGGTTGAGTGCGTGTACCCGCCCACCGCAAGGCCGAAGTGCCCCTCGCTCTGGAGGCCGGCCTTGACCAGTGCGTACTCACCCGGCCCAAGTAGCTTCACGATAGTCAGGGAGAGCTCGGGAAACTTCTCCGGGTCGGCGGCGCGGCGGCGCTCTAGAAACGCGGAGAGGGCACGCGGGTCGGGGAGCTCCGGGAGGGCTTCATTGACTGTTTTTGCCACCTCGACGATCCGGTCCCAGCGCCGGGGGGCACGGACGATGCGCTGGATCGATGCCCGCCCGCTCTCGTGCAAAATCTCCGCCACGGCGGTGTTCACCGCGACCATGAAGCTCTCGATGAGGAGCCGTGCGCGGTTTTTGTGGACGGTCTTCATCCCCACGACTTTCCCATTCTCGGTGATGGGCTGGGTCTCGACACTCTCAAAGTTCAGCGCACCTTGCTTCTCCCGCAGGGCCAAAAAACGGTCCAGGGTCTCGTCCTGAAGGCGTAGCTGCTCCTCCAAGCCGGGCACCGCCGCGACCTCGTCGGGGACCTCCGCATTGCCCTCCAGCCAGGGACCGATCCGCTCATAGGCCAGCTTGGCGTAGTTGCGCACCAGCGCTGGAGCCGCGCTGCGCTCCTGAAGTGTCCCATCCGGGTTGACCCGCAGGCTCACGACCATCGCCACCCGGTCTTGGTCGGCAAGAAGCGAGGTTGTCGCGGTGGAGAGCGCCTCGGGGAGCATGGGGAAGACATGGCCGGGGGTGTACAAGCTACTCGTGTTCTGCGCGGCGTGCTGGTCGATCACACCGCCCTGGGGAACCCGCCAGTCCACCTCCGCGATCCCAACACGCAATAAAATATCGCCGTCGGGCAGGCGCTCGGCCACCTCGATCTGGTCCAGATCGCGCGACTCCGCGTTGTCCACCGACGACCAGAGCAGGTGGCGCAGGTCAGGCAGGTCCGTAGGCAGAGGGACGCGCTCCTGTGCCGCTTCCTCGACTGCAAGGGGGAAGGTGGGGACGAATCCGGCGTCACGGAGGGCTCTCTCAGCAACGGCGACCAGATCAGGCGACTTGAACATGGCGTATTTTACATCCCCCACGGCGACAGCGCCGTGACCCCTTCGCTTTTTTGCTCCTTCGTCGCCACAAAGGGGTTTGGGAGGAAGATCAAGCCCCTGAGCCGAAACCTGAGCGTGCCATGCCAAAACCACTGCTCCGCGCCCACGCGCACAACGACTACGCCCACCCGCGTCCGCTGCTCGATGCGCTCGACCAAGGGTTTTGCAGTGTCGAGGCCGATATCTACCTAGAAGGGGGCAAGCTCCTGGTCGGCCACGACAAGAAAGACCTCCGTCCCGAGCGAACCCTCACCGCGCTCTACTTGGAGCCACTCTGGCAGCGCGTGCGGGCAAACCACGGCCAGCTCTACCCCGAGCCCGCCCCCGCCACACTTCTTGTGGACATCAAGACCGATGGCGCACGGGTCTACGCCGCCCTCAAAGACGTGCTGCGGCCCTACGCCCCGATGCTCACGCGCTTCGAGAGTGGGCAGATCAAGCGTCGCGCCCTCACCGTGATCCTCTCCGGGGACCGCCCTCGTGACGTTCTCGCCGCCGAGCCCAATCGCCTCGCCGCCCTCGATGGCCGCCCCGAGGACCTCGGCAAGAACCTGCCGGTCTCCCTCATTCCCCTCATCAGCGAGAGCTGGTTTACCCTCTTCAAGTGGTACGGCTCCGGCCTCATGACCCGCGCGGATCGCGAGAAACTCTCTGGCTTGGTCGAGCAAACCCACGCCGAGGGCCGCACCATCCGCTTCTGGGCCGCCCCAGACACCCCCGCCGGCTGGCAGGTCTGCTGGAACGCGGGCGTCGACTACCTCAACACCGACAAGCTCCCCGAGCTTGCCGCGTTTATCAAAGCGAAAAATAACTAGGTCGCGGAGCGACATCGTGGCGCTTGCGCCTAGAGCGAAGCGAGCCGCCCTCGTTCATGAGGGCGGATAGAGGAAGCCACTAAAGTTTTGCCGAATCTGCCTGCGATGACAGACGATCTTCTCTTGACCGGGCGCGTGGCGCTCATTGCGGGTGGGGCGGGCAGTATTGGGCAGGCGGTGGCGGCGCGGCTCTCGGTGTTTGGGGCGACCGTGGTGACCGCCGACCGACCCGGCTCCATTGCGGACCTCCAGACCGACCTGCGCGATGCCAGCGCGGCGGATGCGCTGGTGGCGCAGGTGCTCCAGCTCCATGGGCGGCTGGATATCCTCGTGAACTGCCAGGGAATCACCGGGGCGAGTGTCCCGCTCTGGGAGCAGACCGACGAGAACTGGGACGCGGTGCTGGATATCTGCCTGACCAGTGTCTTTCGGCTCTGTAGGGCGGCGATCCGGCCCATGCGGGAGGCGCAGCGCGGCGCGATTGTCTCGATTGCGTCGGTGGCGGGTAAAGAGGGCAACCCCAACCTCACGGCCTACTCGACCGCCAAGGCGGGTGTGATCGGATTCACAAAGGCGGTCGGCAAGGAAGTTGCAAAAGAGGGGATTCGGGTCAACTGTGTCGCCCCCGCGCAGATCGCCACCCCGATGCTGGAGCAGATGACTCCCGAGGTGGTGGGGACACTGCTCTCCAAGATTCCGATGGGGCGGCCGGGGACGATCGAAGAGGTGGCGAGCGTGGTGCACTTTCTCTGCTCCGATGCCGCAAGCTTTGTGACCGCTCAGTGCTACGATATCTCTGGTGGGCGCTGTACGTATTGATAATGCTATGAGTAAGACAATCTTTTTCGATGGAGATCCCCGAGACGGTGCCGCGGTCGCGTCCGCGATTGTTGGGGCTGAGACCGTGGTCTATGCGCCGCCGCTGGCCTATGTCCCACGCCGAACCGAGGACTTCGACCGCGCGACCCGTGGGATGTATGTCCTAGCGACCGAGGCGGCGAAGGCAGGCGTGAAGCATATCGTCCTGCGCTCGACCCTAGACTTTTTTAGCCGTCTCCCGCAGAACTGGCACCTGGGCACCAACTGGCGCCCGCGTCCCTCACCGGAGCTGGAGCAGCTGGGACCGTACCTGATGGAGCTCTCGCTGCAGGAAGTGGCGCGGGCGACCGGGCTCCACGTGACAGTGCTACGGCTGGGGGAGCAGGTGCAGGAGCGCGACGCCCTGGAGCAGGCGCTGGCCGAGCCGAGTGTTCCCTGGCGCGTGCGGCACCTGGGCGAGTGCACGACGCGGCCGGTGAGCGACAACGGCAAGCACTGGCGCGAGGTGCTCGGGCCGGTCGCGCCGGTGGCATCGCGGCCCATTGAGAAAGTGGTCGTGCTGGGCGCGGGCGGGCCAATCGGGCGCGTGGTTGCCGATAGCCTGATGGAGCGCTACACCCTGCGCCTGGCGGACCTGCACTCTCTGGTGGATGCCAAGGAGCAGTCGCCGGGGGCACCGGTGGCACGTCCCGTCTCACTCCCCCACGAGGATGCCTATGTCGATGTGCGCGACCTCGGCTCGGTGCTGGCAGCGTGCAAGGGCTGCGATGCGATCATCAACCTCACCGTGGTGCGCACTGATCCCACGGAGGCGTTTTTGGTGAACGCGCTAGGTGCCTACAATGTCGGGCGGGCGGCGGCCCAGCTGGGGATTCGCCGCGTGGTGCAGACAGGGCCGCAGCTCATCACGCTCCATGGCGAGAGTGATTTTCTGCACGACTACCACCTGGCCTGCGATGCTCCCACGCGTCCCGGACGCCACCTTTACGGCCACAGCAAGTTCCTGGGCAACGAGGCGCTGCGGGTCCTGGCCGAGTGGCACGATCTGGAGGTCCCCAACGTGATGTTCAATGGCTTCGCCCAGCCCGATGCGGTGAGCGAGCACGGGAGCGCGGCGATGATGACGAGCTGGCAAGATGCGGCGCGGGTGATTAAATGCGCCCTTGAGGTGCCGTCGCTGCCCAGCCCCTACGAAGAGTTCCACTGTGTCGCGGACTTCCCCCACGGCCAGTGTCGCACGGACAAAGCGGAGCGGCTCCTGGGCTGGCGGCCGCAAGACAGCCTGGAAGGGCTCTGGCGCAAGCCGTGACCACCGACGAGCTCTTTGCGCAGTTTCAAAACCCCGGCGCGGCGTGGCGGGGGAAGCCGTTCTGGGCCTGGAACGGGCGGCTCGATAAGGCGGAGCTGATCCGCCAGGTCCACGTGATGAAGGAGATGGGCCTGGGGGGCTTCTTCATGCACTCGCGCGTGGGACTCGCTACCGAATATCTGGGCGACGACTGGTTCGAGTGCATCAACGCCTGCGCCGACGAAGCCGAGAAGCTGGGCATGGAGGCGTGGCTCTACGACGAAGACCGATGGCCGTCGGGGAGCGCGGGTGGGCTGGTGACGCAGAACCCCGAGTTTCGCATGCGCTTCCTGCGCTGCACGGTCGTCCCCGAGAGCGAGTGGGCATGGCACGAGGGCATCTTGGCCGCCTTTGCCTGCGAGCTGGCCGCCGATGGCCTGAGCTACCACAGCCTGCGCCGGGTCGCGCCGGGCAGTGCGGTCCCGCCGGGCTTCTCCGTGCTGGAGTTCACGGTCGAGGAGATGGCGAGCTCGAATTTCTACAACGGCTACACCTACCTCGACACCATGAACCGCGCCGCCACCGAGGCGTTCTTGCAGTCCACGCACGAAAAATATGTCGAGAGGTGCGGTGACCGGCTCGGCAAGTCCATCAAGGGAATCTTCACCGACGAGCCCCACCGCGGCTCGCTCATGACCAGCTTTGGGCAGGGCCTAGGCAGTAGCGAGTGGATCGTCCCGTGGACCCCCAAGATGCCCGAGCACTGGGAAGCAACCTACGGCGACGACCTCCTCGCGCACCTGCCGGAGATTTTCTTATTTCCCGACGGCCAGACCGTCCACCCGACCAAGTGGTGCTATGTCGAGCTTTGCTTGTCTCTCTTTATCGAGAACTTCTGCAAGCCGCTGGACGCCTGGTGCCGCGCGCACAACCTTATCCTCACTGGCCACTTCCTCCACGAGGACAACCTGACAGCGCAAGTGGCGATGAACGGCTCGATGATGCGCTGCTACGAGCACATGGAGTACCCCGGCATGGACCTGCTGACCGAGGGCAACAAGGCCTTCTGGGTCGCCAAGCAGCTCCAGAGTGTCGGGCGGCAGCTGGGCAAGCCCTGGCTGATGAGCGAGCTCTACGGCTGTACCGGCTGGCAGATGGGCCTCGAAGGACACAAAAATGTCGGGGACTGGCAGGCGCTCTTTGGTGTGAACTTGCGCTGTCACCATCTCTCCTGGTACACGATGGAGGGCGAGGCCAAGCGCGACTACCCCGCCAGCATCCTGCACCAGAGCGCCTGGTGGAAGGACTACAGCGCCGTCGAGACCTACTTCGCCCGCCTCGGCCAGCTGCTCTCCCAAGGCGAGCCCGTCTGCGATGTGCTCGTGATCCATCCCGTCGAGAGCGTCTGGGCGCAGCTCCACCCCGGCTGGTGCAACGGCCTCGGCCCCAAAGCCGAGTCGATCAAGAAGCTAGAGACCCAGTTCGCCGAGCTCTTCCACTGGCTCCAAGGCGCTCAAATCGACTTCGACTACGGCGACGAAGGCATCCTCGCCGAGCACGCAAGAGTAGACGGCAACGCTTTCGTCGTCGACCAGATGCGCTACAAAACCATCGTCATCGGCGGCTGCACCACGATCCGCTCCAGCACGCTGAGGCTATTGGAAGCGTTTACCGAAGCGGGGGGAACCCTACTTTGGGTTGGGGACAAACCCCAGTTTGTGGACGCACTCCCTGCATCGCTGCCCGAAATGCCCGGTGAGTCTCAGTGTTTGGCCGGTGTCGAAGCGATCATTGAAGCGCTGTCCGCCGCGGCGTATGACCGTAGAGAGACGAGTCGTGGGTGTGGGGTTGGGCCGGACTTTATCGACAATCCGGTCTACTGCCAGCTACGTAAGCTCTCTGATGGGAGCGTGATTCTGGTGGGCCTGAACACAGATCGAGACTTGCCTAGAGACATAGGTTATATAGCGGTAGATGGTTTTGGAGAGATGGCAAGTGTCGAGCAGTGGGATAGCTTGACAGCAGTCCGAAGCGCCGTCGAGTGGGAACAAGTACCCGATGCCCAAACCAACGAGCCTTGCCAAGTAATCTATGTAAAGACGGTGCCGCCCGGTGGCCAAGTTGTCTTCGTCCTCTCGCCCTCGCAAACAGCCAGACCAGATTCTTTGCCTGCGGAGGCAATCGAGACAAGCACTGAGCTGCCTGGTCCCTTTGCCTACTCTCTCGACGAGCCCAACGCACTGGTTCTTGATACTGCGACCTGGGAGTTGACTCCTGTCGACCCCCTAACCCCCGTCCGACGGGGGGACAATGCGGAAGAAATCCTCAAGATCGACCAGGCCGTGCGGCGGCACTTTGGGCTGGAGGTGCGCGGTGGGGAGATGGTGCAGCCTTGGTACGCTGAGAAGTTCCACGGCGAGCCGCCCGTGCTGGGAAATCTCACGCTCCGGTTCACCTTTGAGGTCGAGGCACTGCCTGAGGGACCTCTCGCACTCGCTATTGAACGCCCCGAATGCGCTGTTATCACAGTCAATGACACCAACATCCCTTCCCAAGTGCCTGAGGGAGCGTCCTTGGTCACTGATTTCTGGGTCGATGCCTGCTTCAAGCTTCTTCCGGTGCCTGAGGGAGCGCTCAAAGTCGGTGAGAATGTCGTCACGCTGACCACCAGCTTCCGCCGAGACTCTGATCTCGAAGCTTGTTTCCTCCTTGGAGCCTTCGGGGTACGCCTCGATGGGCCTAAACGGACGATTATCCCGCTCCCAGAGACACTCTCTGTTGGGGATGTGTGTGAGCAAGGCTTGCCGTTCTACACGGGGGGCGTGACGTATAAGCTACCTCCCCCGGCCTCGCACGACTCGGCCACCTCCTCCGGCTTCGCGAAGGGGGGCGTTTTGGAGCTTCCCGAGGTCGGGGGGGCGTGCGTCCGCGTGAATGGCCAGACGATCCCCTGGCCCCCATACACCACAACCCTCCCCCCCTTCGCAGCGAGGAACGAGCGAGAGCCGGAGGGGGTGGCGAGCCCTAGCGAGCCGGGGGAGGCAAACAATATGGTAGCCGTCACCGTCGTGCTAACCCGCCGCAACGTCTTTGGGCCGCTCCATCTCGTCCCCAAGCAGCAAACCGCCTACGGGCCGGGGCACTGGGTGACAGGCGGCGATCACTGGAGCGACCACTACCAGCTCTACCCCTCCGGCCTGCTCGCTCCGCCCCGCCTTCGCTAGAGAGAGCCATGTCCCAGCGCCAACAGCTTCTCAACCTCTCCCTGCAAGACGAGCTCGCCCCCGTGCAGCAGAAGCTCACGCGCTGTGAGACGATTCTCCTTCGGGTGCTGATCGTAAAGGGGGTGCTCCTCGTGGGGGGGAGCCTCCTTCTCGCTCTCACACCGGGCATGCCTATCCCCCAGAAGTTTTTCTACATTCAAAACATCCTAGGACTTCTCTTTCTGATAGCGATTGTCGCTGGGTTTGGGCACACGATCATGTCCAGCCTAGCCAAGACACTGCTTCTGACGATAACCGAGCGCCGGAGTGAGGTGGGGACAGAGCAGGTGAGCTGGCTATTGGAGATTCTGATTGCGACCCAGTACCTCGGGGGGCTGGACGACCGCAGGATCAGGGCGAAGAAACAGCTGGAGGCGACTCTCTTGGAGCTGCTTCCCAAGCTCAATGAAGCCCAGTGCCGTGCGCTGACCAAGGCCCCGTGCGGCTACCTCCGTGGCTGGGTCAAGAACGGGCACCGAGGGCAGCAAGTAGCGGCGCTCCTGGTGCTGGCGAGCGCCCACGACACCAAGACCATCAAGCACGCGCAGGGGCTCCTCCAAGGCAGCGCCGACGCCGACCCCCATGTCCGCGAGGCCGCACGCGAGTTTCTCTTGGTGGTGGGAGAGTAGCCCTATGCCAGCGCAGCGCCTCCAGCCGGAACCCTTTCAATGGGAGACTGCCCTAGACGAGATCGAGACACAAGCGCGCGGCTACCTGCGCCGGAAGCGGCTTACCCTGATCCTCGGCCCGCTCGCGGGCATCGTCTTCTTTGCTCTGTTCTGGTGGGGAGGCCCCTGGACCCTACGCGTGTTCTTTCTCTCGTTTTCCTTCGGCCTAATGATGCTCTTTCTCTGGGGCCTGCTGATGCCGGTCGCGCTCCGAAACAAGCTGGTGGACGCCGTAGAGCAGGAGCCCAACACCGACGATATCCCCTTTGCGTTGCGGCTCTTGGCCCTCCTGCTGCTCCTGGGAATCCACCAGGGGGCGGAGCAGCTCCAAAAGCAGACCATTGCAAGGCTGGCCCTGCTGAGTCCCACGCAATTGGCGACATTGCAGGAGCCCGAGCGTGCGCTGCTGCGGCGCTGGGTGGAGCGCGGCGGCACCGACGAAAAGATCCGGGCGCTTCTGGTGCTCACCACACTGGGCGACCACGCGACCAAGCCACTCGCACAGCATCTACAGCACCACCCTGATGAGCGCGTTCGTGAGGCGGCGCTGGATTTTCTCCGCCAAGGAAGCAGTCTTTTATGAGCCAGCGCCAGCGGGAGCTCATTAGCACCGACGCCCTGATCCGCACCCTCGCCGAGGAGCCACTGAGCCAGCACCCCACCCTGATCGAGCGAACGCGGCACCTTCCGTTGGAGCTACTCATCCCGCGCATCCTCGAAAAAACCACGGAAAGCTGGCACGCAACAAAGCGCAGGACGATCCCGTTCTTCCTCCTGGGAACCGCAGGACTGCTCGGGTTTGCAAAACTGGCCCCCACGGGCTGGTCCTTTATCGGAACCCTGGGATTCCTGATCTTTTTGTTCTGGCTGGTGGGGCAGTTGCGGACGCTACCCGGTGAGGAGAACGCCCTGCTCGTGCTGGCCGAGCGCCGCGCGGAGCTAGGGCAGGACGAGGTCTCTCTGGTGCTGGCTCGGCTCCAATCCGCCCACTCGGTGACCGGTAAAGAGGCGATTGAAGCGGTCCAAGCACTTCGTCAGTGGCTGATGGCGATCCTCCCGCGGCTGACCGAGGCGCAGTGCCAAGCGCTCACCGAGCCGGAGCGGGAGTTCTTGCGTGGCATGGTTCGGCGCGGTGGCCCGGAGGAGCGAGTGGCAGGGCTCCTCGTGCTGGCGACGGCGCGTGATGCGGGCATTCTTCCGCTCGCCAAGCTCCTCGCTATCGACGCTCCCGATACCGACGAGCGAGTTCGGGAGGCGGCGCAGGAGGTGCTTAGGACGCTGTGGGGCTAGCCAGCGCCCGAGCCAGCGCGGCGATCTCTTCTAGGTGTAGGGTCTCCGCGCGGCGCTGGGGATCGACCCCGGTTGCCTCCAAGGCGGCGAGGATCTGGTCGCGGGGGCGGTCCATCCCATGTGAGAGCGCCCCGAGCAGGACTTTTCGACGCTGGCCAAAGGCGGCACGGCTCACCGCAAAGAACGCCTCGGGGGAGGGGACATCCACGGGCGGCTGTGCGTGGGGGACCAGGTGCAGGATCGCGGAGTCCACTTTCGGCGGGGGGAAAAACGCCCCACGTGGGACGAGTGCCGGGACATGGACCGCCGCATAGAACTGCATAAACACCGAGAGCGAGCCGTAGGCATCGGAGTCAGGGGCGGCCTTTGCCCGGTCCGCGACCTCTTTCTGCACCAGCAGGGTGATTGAGGCAAACGGCGGGCGCTGCTCCAGCATCCGAACGAGGAGGGGCGACGTGATGTTGTAGGGGATATTGGCCACCACCTTGGTCGCGCCCAGCGTGCTCCAGTCGTACTTGAGGGCATCGGCCTCGATCAGGCGCCAGTTGCTGAACTCCGCCATCACCTCGGCGAGCACGGGCGGCAGGTTCCGATCGAGCTCGATGGAGACCACCGCGCCGGCCCGTGCCGCCAGCTCACGGGTGAGCACACCCGCGCCGGGGCCGATCTCCAGCACGGTATCGTCGTGGGTGAGCGCGGCGGCAGCGACAATCTTCTCCAAGTGGTTGCGGTCCACCAGGAAGTGCTGCCCAAAGCGCCGGGAGAGCTGAAGGCCATGCCGCTCCAGCAGCGCCTTCAGCTCCGAGGGACGTGTTAATTCCATTTAGTTCCCCCGCCGGGCGGAGGCTAGGGGGTAGGTCATAGCAAGCTATCTGGCGCGGGCTTGCGCGGCGCGGGGCGTGCAGGCGGACGGGCGGCACCGCGCGGTGGCGGCGGCGGGGCGTCCTCATCGGCGAAGGGATCGTCGAGGTCGTCGAGCTCCTCATCGCCGCCGGGGTCTGCGTTGGGGCGCTCTGGCTCACGTACCCGCTGGATGGGGGCGTTGGCGGGAACCTGACGTGCCTGGGGAGGGGGCGGCATGTCCGCAGGCGCAGGTCGCGGTGTGGGCCGTGGTGGGAGCGACGACGCCGGGCGCAGAGGCAGATCCCCTAGGCCCTCGGGCTGGGGTTGTGGCGGACGCGTTTGCTGGGGAGGGGGAGCGGGGCGCGGCGCGGGCGCTGCCGCACGGGGAGCTGGCGCGAGCTCTTCGTCATCGTCGAAGGGCGGCGGTGGCTCATCGCGCATCGGCATGGGCGCGGGGCGTGGGGGCGCAGCTTGTGGGACGGGCGCAACGCGCTGCGGCGGACCGTAGCTACTCGGACCGGGAGGGGGCGGTGCCATACGCGGCCCCGCGGCGGCTCCTCCGCGGCGGGGGCCACCTTCTTCAAGCTCGGGCGCGAACTGGGCACCGTAGCCACACATCGCCAGCGCTCGTCCGACACTGCCGGTCTCTGCCTTCTCAATGTAGTCGCCAAAGCCCTTGACATCTTCCTTCTTGGTGGCGGTGGCGATCAGGCGCCCCTCTTCATTAAAGATCGTCGCGCGGAAGACCGCATACTGTTTTTCGTGGTTGATCTCGACGGCATCGGTGACGATCCCCCAGTCGGGGTGATCGGCGCGAAACCAGATCAGGCGGGCAGAGACAGGGAGGTACTCACGGCCTCCCTGAACTTTAATGACATAGCGCTTGGGGTCAAAAGACATAGTTCCTGTACTCGATTCTAAGGGTTCCACGCCGGGGGGAGGCGTTCCTTCTTTCCCCGGTATTTTAGGGGTTTTTGTCAGGCTGATGTTATGAATAACTATTAGAGAATGTTTATATTGTTAAGCCTAACTTGACATTAATAACGGTCAGGGTTATACTCTACCGGTTTTGGAAAAACCGGAAACGGTATTTTCAATGCCCACCACGTCGGCAATCGTGCCGATTGGCGGACCCAAATTGGCGTTCGTCTCTGACTGCGGAGGGTGGCCTACTGACTTTTGTGCCAGGCTATCCCCACCGAGAAAGGAGGCATCATGCCCTTCACAACCTATACGCGCACTGCAATCGCTACCCTGGCCGCTCTGACCAGTGTGGTCGCCTTTGCACAGTCGGGCGCAAACAAGCTGCACACCGTCGTTTTGTCGGTACAGGGGGAGAGCCACGTGCTCCGAACCACCGCCAAGACCATTGGTGCGCTGCTCCAGGAACAGAATGTGGCGCTCACCGAGCAGCTACAGCTCTCTGCTCCTCTCACCACTCCCATCACCGAGGGAATGCAGGTCTCTCTGGAGGCAAAAGCCTCTTCTGAGCCGAAAGCAGCCCCGGCAGTGGCCTCTCCTAAACCGCCTGCGCCCACGAAGGCCGCGGCACCCACGAAAGAGGCAGCGCGCGGGACACTCAGCTCCCGTGGTGTTCTGGGAAATCTCTCTCGCTACGAAGGTAAGCGTGTTCTCACCCTGACTGCCACAGGCTACGGCCCCGGCGAGAACGGTCGGTGGGGGAACCGTACCACGATGGGCACTCGTGTTCGCTACGGCGTTGTCGCAGTCGATCCCCGTGTCATCAAGCTCGGCACTCGGCTCTATGTCGAGGGATACGGCGAGTGCGTCGCCGAAGACACCGGCGGTGCCATCAAAGGAATGCGCATCGACCTTGCCTTCAACTCGGATAGCGTGGCCAACCAGTACGGCCGCAAGCGTGTCCGGGTCGTGATCCTGGACTAAGTCCACAGAGCAGCCCACGGGAATGGACGAATTTGAAGCGATCTATGCGCTGGTTCGGACCATCCCCGCGGGCTGTGTTTTAAGCTACGGTGAGGTAGGAGATCGGGTAGGGGCACGACCTCGAACGGTCGGGAGGGCGATGGCGCACTCTGCCGAAGAAGATCAGGTGCCTTGGCACCGTGTGGTCGGAAGCGATGGCACCCTCCGGGTCGCACGCCACTCTCCCGTCCTTGCCGCTGAGCAGCGCCGACGCCTCGAAAAAGAGGGGATTGTCTTCGATTCCCGAGGGCGCGTTCCGATTTCCTTCTTCTGGTGAGAAAACCCGCAATTGTGCGGCAATTTCTATGCCACAAGAGCATTCTGTGAAAAAATGCGTATAATGCGATTCAGGAACGACGTTGGCAGGCAAGGCTACAGCACTAATCTCCGATACAGACTCTCTCCCGCTCCCCTCCGATGAGTGGCGCTGGCTGCATCAAGCCGATGCGCTGGCGGCATCCGGAAGAGTGGAGGAGGCGGTCGCCCAGCTTCGCACTTTAGTGCATGCCCTCCCCGACTCCACACGCGGCTACCTCCGACTCGCAACCCTCTTACGGCAGCGACGACGTGCCGGTGAGGCGCGGGAGATCCTCGAGACCGCCGTCGCCCACGTCCCCGATTGTCCTGTCTCCCGCGAGGCACTGGCGGATATCTGTGTCGAGATTGGGCGCTTCGACGATGTGATCCAGCACGGGAAGATGCTCCTGCAGCTCCAGCCCCGCTCGATCCATGCCCGCGACCTGCTCTCCACTGCCTACCTGCACCGAGGACAGTACGAGCGCGCCCTGCGCCTCACCGATGAGATGGTCCGCCTCGATCCCTTCGATAGTGCCCATCACTTTAAGCGCGGGGTGATCCTCCAGCAGCTAGGGCTTCTTTCACCGTCGTGCGAGGCCTTTGCACGCACTCTCGAGCTCAACCCCGACGACGAGCTACGGGAGGCTTGTCAGATGGCCATTGATCTCCTGGAGCGCTACCAGATCCGTCAGCTCTTGACCTTGGCCTCCGAAGACGTGCTCTTCCACCTGCATCTCTTGCGGGAGCCACAGGCACAGGTACAGGCGCGGGGCTTCCACCTCTCCGAGACCGCCGTTGCTGTGCTGGTTGCGCAGCTGGCGCACCTAACACCAGACTATCAGCCGGGCTGGCGGCACTACCGGTGCCACTAGGACAGCGCCAAAACCAGGGTGTCGGAAAACACACCCCCAATCGCGGCAGAGTTGCCGTATAATGCACCGCAAAATATACTCGCTCTTCTAAGCGACTTTATTGCCTTCGTGAGGATTTATTCGCCATGTCCATGAACGTGAACGTCGATGATGCCTGGTCTCCTGAACCAGAGCTCCTGGAAGCCGCCCCCCGACGGATCGTGTCGTTTGACGATGTCCCAGATCGGAACCGTCCCAATGTCCTGGTGATGGGGGGAATCTCTGGCCTGCTTTTGGTAGGAGGGTTTGCGCTCTTTGGGATCGCGATCACCAAACATAGCTTCAATGCCGTTATGGGGCTTCCCCTGGTGCTGGCTGGGGTTGCGGGGCTGGTCTACTTCCCCTTGCGTCTCCGACAGCACCTCTCCCGCGCCGAGCACCTGCTCACCAATGGCGCTCCGGTGATGGCGCGAATTCTCTCCGCGGATAACCTCAACGGCGATACCTACGCCCGAAGTGTCAAGTACCAGGTCTCGCTCCCCGGGGGCGACCTGGATCACCGCGAGGTCAATGTCGATGACCGGGTCTTGCCCAAGCGGATTCCGTCGAACACCACGGCGCTGATGGACCTGAGCTCGGGCGATGTCGAGCTCTATATCGCACTCCCGTTTCGGGCGGTGCTCAAGTCCGCTCCCCGTGTCACGACCACCGCGACTACCCAGGAGCCCGCTCGCCCCGTGCCCTCGGAGATGGGGACGATCGCGGTCTCCGATGCGCCCGAGATCAAGCGGGAGAAGCCCAAGGACGAGACCCCGCAGCCCAAGCGCGAGACCTTCGAGTAAGAGTTGCATGCCGGGGTTGGGCATGCTACACTGACAATAGACAACTGCAAAGTCCCTTGTGAGCCGTCCCGTGAGGCGGAGCCCGCCCCGAGAGGCGGACAAGGATGCGCGTTAAAATGACAGGTTCGGTTCCTACACTGCCGTGGGAATGTCCTTGCCTTGCGCCTCCCTGCCTCTCCTGGCGGGGAGGCGTTTTGCATGGAGAGAACGATGACAGAGACACAGGTAATGGACGCCGGAGATGTGCGACGAGCCCTCACCCGGATCGCCCATGAGATTGTCGAGCGCAATAAAGGCGCGGCAGGGATCGCGCTGGTGGGCGTGGTGCGCCGCGGAGAGCCACTCGCCGCGCGCTTGGCGGGGCTGATCGAGCGTATCGAGGGCCACTCGGTCGCCTGCGGAGGGCTGGATATCGCGCTCTACCGCGACGACTACGCGGTGCGGCGTCACGAGGCACGTGCCAGTAGCATCTCCTTTGACATCACCGGCAAGACCGTGATCCTCGTGGACGATGTCCTCTTCACGGGGCGCTCCGTGCGCTCCGCAATCGACGCTCTGATGGACTTTGGCCGTCCCGCTGCGGTCCAGCTTGCGGTTCTGATCGACCGGGGCCACCGCGAGCTGCCGATCCGCGCCGACTTTGTGGGCAAGAACCTCCCCACCCAGCGCACCGAGCGCATCAATGTCAAGCTGGCGGAGCTCGATGGCGAAGACGCCGTAGCGATCGCCAAAGGAGACGAGAAGTAATGAACCTAGCCGGACGTGATCTACTGGGCCTGGAAGGGCTCGAAAAAGAAGCCATCGAGACGATCTTAGACAACGCGACAACCTTCTCTGAGGTCCTACGCCGCGATGTGAAGAAGGTCCCAACCCTGCGCGGCAAGTCGGTGATCACGATGTTCTTCGAGAACTCCACGCGCACCCGCTCCAGCTTCGAGGCGGCGGGCAAGTACATGAGCGCCGATGTGATCAATATCAGCGGCAGTGCATCGAGCGCCAGCAAGGGCGAGAGCCTCCGCGACACGTTCCTGACCCTCCAAGCGCTCACGGCAGACCTAGTCATCATGCGCACCCCGTTTAGCGGCGCGTGCCACCAGGCCGCCGAGTGGGTGGACATTCCCGTGGTCAACGCCGGCGATGGCATGCACGAGCACCCCACCCAGGGCCTGCTCGATGCCCTCACCATCCGCGATGCCAAGGGCAGTATCGAGGGCCTTAAAGTCGCCATTGTCGGGGATGTGCTACACTCGCGGGTCGCGCGGAGCAATATCTGGGGGCTCAACACGCTCGGTGCCGATGTCCACCTGGTCGGCCCCAAGACCCTCCTGCCCACCGATGCCGACAAGCTCCCCGTGACCGTCCACACCAACCTAGAAGAGGGCCTGGAGAACGCCGATGTCGTGATGGTGCTACGCCTCCAGCTAGAGCGCATGGCAAAAGCGCTCTTCCCGACCCCGCGTGAGTACTGCAACCTCTTTGGCGTGAGCAAGAAAGCCCTCCGCGCCGCCAAGCCCGATGCGATCGTGATGCACCCAGGCCCCATGAACCGTGGCCTTGAGATCTCCGGCGATGTCCCGGACCTACCGAGCGCGGTGATCGAGAAGCAAGTCACCAATGGAGTCGCCACCAGAATGGCCGTCCTCTATCTCCTCTTGGGAGCGGAAGGGTGAGTAGCTTATCCCGTCAGAATCCCCCCGATCAGAACGGGGGAACTGGAGAGCCTTTGGCTGCGAAGGCCGTGCCGGCCATGGTCTTACCTTTTGAGGGGCGCTTCTGCAAGAGCTGTTTTCCGAGCGGGAAAATGGTGCTATCTCGGTGTGAGGACTGCGGACATCTCTGTGCGGTTATCCATGATGGCTGGGGGAAGCCAGAGAAGCTTGTTTGTGGTCATACGATAGTCTCTGAGATTATTCGATGGCCTTGTCTAAACTGTGGTTCAAAGGATAGGTTGCAATGAGTCATGGGCCGGACACTTCTCGAAGATATGCTCTATATGGCAGGATATCTTTTCCTGTTGGCTATGCTGGCTCTACTTCTCCTGATTCCTTCAGCTTGGTGTGTTGGTACTCTTGCATCCAGGTACTGGCCTGTATCAGTAGCGCCACTGCTCACCTTCACGTTTATCCTTTGTGCCTGGGGAAGTTTTCGAATCTCACTGCGAGTAGAGAAAGCTCTTGTGAAGCGTGGGGGAAATGCGGTCAATATGCTGGGGCAACTTGGCTGTCTACTTTTTCTTTTTCTGACGTTGCTTCCTATTGTCTTGCATTTTCTGGCAAAACGATAACGGCAGTCGCGGAGCGATTTTTTGGCGCTTGCGCCTCTAGACGCCGATTTCAATCGGTGGGATCAAAACTATGATTTTACGAAACGGACGAGTGATTGACCCCTCAAGTGGGATCGATGGAATCGGCGATCTGCGGATCGAAGACGGCAGGATCGCGGAGGTGAGGCTGGGTGGGGGAATCCCCACCGATGGTCACTTCGAGCGCGACTGCACCGGGAAAGTGATCTGCCCCGGGCTGATCGACATCCACGTGCACCTGCGCGAGCCCGGCCAGGAGTACAAAGAGGACCTCGCCTCGGGGCTGGGGAGCGCGGCGGCGGGGGGCTTTACGACGGTCGCTTGCATGCCCAACACCACCCCCGTGATCGACTCCGCTCCCATTGTCCGAGACCTGATCGCACGGGCCAAGCTGGAGAAGGGGGCGCGCATCCAGGTGATTGGGGCGCTCTCCAAGGGGATGAAGAACACCGAGCTAGCCGAGATGGGGGACCTCAAGGCCGCCGGCGCGATCGCGGTCTCCGACGATGCCTACCAAGTACAGGACGCGGGCTTTATGCGCAAGGCGATGGAGTACGCCGCGATGCTCGACCTGCCGGTGCTGGCCCACTGCGAGAACACCAGCCTCTCCGATGGCGGGGTGATGAACGAGGGCTACACGGCCAGTGTCCTGGGTCTAAAAGGGCTGCCGCGCGAGGCCTACGAGATGGACGTCATGCGCAATGGCCTGCTGGCGATGATGACCGGCTGCCACCTGCATGTCCTTCATGTCTCCACGGCGCGGGAGGTCGAGATCATCCGTTTCCTAAAGTCCCTGGGCGCGCCGGTCACCGCCGAGACCGGGCCGCACTACTGGTGCCTGACCGATGAGGCCTGCAAGGGCTACAACACCAACGCCAAGATGAACCCGCCCCTGCGCACCCAGACCGACTGTGAGGCGATGATTGTCGGGCTCAAAGATGGGACGCTGGACTGTATCGCCACGGACCACGCGCCGCACGCCGCCTACGAGAAGGCGCAGGAGTTCCCGCTCGCTCCGTTTGGAATCCATGGCCTGGAGACCAGCCTCGCACTGGGGATTACCTACCTGGTCAAGCCCAATCACCTCTCGCTGGCCGCGCTGATCGGGCAGATGAGCACCGCGCCGGCCCGGATTCTCGGGCTGCCCGGAGGGACTCTGGAGCCCGATAGTGTCGCCGATATCACGGTCTTCGACCCCGATGCGGAGTGGGTGGTGGAGCCCGAGGCATTTGTGAGCAAGGGCAAGAACACGCCCTTTGGCGGCTGGAAGCTGACGGGCAAGCCGGTGATGACAATCGTGGGGGGAGAGGTGGTCTTTTCGTGAAAGCAATTCTAGCACTGTCGGATGGGACGGTTTTTGAGGGCGAGTCGTTTGGGGCGACCGGACGCGCGAGCGGCGAGGTGGTCTTCAACACCGGGATGACCGGCTACCAGGAGGTCCTCACCGACCCCAGCTACGCCGGGCAGCTCGTCACCCTGACCTACCCGCTGATCGGCAACTACGGCATCACCCCCGAGGACTTTGAGAGCCGAAAGGTCCAAGTCGCAGGCTTTGTGGTGCGGGAGCTGGCCGATACCTACTCCAACTGGCGCGCCACCGAGTCGCTAGATAGCTACCTGAAGCGGGCGGGCGTGCTCGGGATTACGGGAATCGACACCCGCACCCTCACCCGGCGCATCCGCCACGAGGGGGTGATGATGGGCGCGCTCAGCACGGAAGAGACCGGTGAGGAGCTTCTGGCACGCCTACAGTCCGCGACAGATAAATACGATGCGATCGACTGGGTCAAGACCGTCACGACCCCCGAGCCCTACGTCTGGGGCCCCGACGAGAGCGAGGCCAAGTTCCGAGTGAGCGTGCTGGACTGTGGCATCAAGTTCAATATCCTGCGCGAGCTGGCCAAGCTGGGGATTCGCACCCAGGTCTTTCCCGCCACCGCCACGGCGGATCAGATGCTCGCCAGCAACCCCGATGGGATCTTCCTCTCGCCTGGCCCCGGCGATCCGGCGCTGCTGGGCTACGCGGTCGAGACGGTCCAGAAACTAGTCGCCACGGAGAAGCCGGTGATGGGAATCTGCCTGGGCAACCAGCTCCTGGGCTGCGCCTTTGGCGGAAGCACCTTCAAGCTCCCCTTCGGCCACCGCGGTGCCAACCACCCGGTCAAGGACCTGCCCACAGGACGGGTCGTGATCACGTCGCAGAACCACGGCTACGCCCTCGATCCCAACACCCTCCCCGCGGACCAGCTCGAAGTCAGCCAGATCAACCTCAACGATGGAACCGTGGAGGGGCTGACCCATAAGAGCCTTCCCGTCTTCTCGATCCAGTACCACCCCGAGGCCTCCCCCGGCCCGATGGACTCCCGCTTCTACTTCGAGCGCTTCCTGAAGCTCATGGAGGCGCGCGCGTGACCGACGCGCAGCGAGTGGCCTTCGACGAGCAGGGCTATCTGTCCCTGCCCGGAGCCCTCGTGGGCGCGGCACTCGCGCAGGTCCAGGAGGCAGCCGCACAGGCGGAAGCACTCTGGAGCGCCGACACAAGCCGCCTTGGCGCACGCTCGGCGGCCTTGGACCAAGTCCAGGCCCCGATTGAGTACGACGACCGCTTGCTGGAGCTGCTCTGGCACCCCACGGTCTTCCCCGTGGTCCGTGCGCTCCTGGGCGACGATGTTGCGATGATCGACAACGATCTGTTTCTCACGCCGCCCCGCACACCCCAGACCCACGCGGGCTGGCACCACGATGTCGGGATGCAGGGCATCTACCACCCCAAGTCACTCTTGATGGTGAAGGTCTTCTACCTCTTGACCGATGTGGACGAGACCAGGGGACCCACCATGGTTGTGCCGGGCTCACAGCGCTGGGAGGAGTCGCCGCAGTCTGTGGAGAGTGCGGTCGCAATGACCGGCAAGGCGGGCGATGCCTATCTCTTTAACTGCCGCATCTACCACTGCGCCGCCAACAACGACTCCGACCACTGGCGCCGTGTTCTGATCTACAACTACGGTCACTTCTGGATGAAGCCTTGGCAGGGCTACGAGCCCAGTGCCCGCCTTCTGGCCGCCGCACACGCCTCGGGCGATCCCGTCCGCAAGCAGCTCCTGGGGATCGGGGATGCCTACGGACAGAGACTGGCGGCATGAGAGTGCGCCTCGGTGTGGCTCTGCTCGTTGTCTTTCTCTTGGTCTCACGCCTGCTCTGGCTGGAGGCCGACCCCTGGCCACGCCTCGACTGGAGCTCCGGGATCTGGACCGACGAGGGCTTCTATACCTACAACGCCCGCAATGCGGTCTTGTTTGGCGCGGCGCGCTTAGACGGCTTTAACAATGCGAACCTCATGCCCTTGCTGGACCTCGCCCAGCGTTTGGTCTTCGGGACGTTTGGGGTGCACTTGGTCGCTGCGCGGAGCCTCTCGGTGGTGGCATCGCTCCTGGCGCTGTTGTTCTTCGGCGATGCGCTCCGGCGGGGCTTCGGCGAGAAAACCGCGCTCACCGGGCTGGCGCTGCTGGGCACCGATGTCTTTTTCTGGGGCTACAGCCGCCTCGCCCTGATGGAGCTTCCCGCCACTCTGGTCCACTGCGCGGCGTTCTGGTGCCTCTCCCTCGGGAGTGCGGGGGGCTTGTTTGCCGCGGGGCTCCTCGCGGCTGCAACCCTTGCCTTCAAGGCGACCTATGCGATCTTCTTGCCCGTGCCGCTCCTCGCCATTGGCTGGGCGCGCCGAAAGCAGGTGCTTCCCTATGCCACGGGAGCGCTGGTGGGGCTCGCGCTCTACGGGGCGCTCTGGGGGATTCCGCACCGTGCGGAGATCGCGCACATGACCAACTTCTACCGGACGCGCCAGTCCCAGCCGCGCTCGGTGGCCGAGGCGGGGCGCTGCGTCAGCTACGCGCTCTTTGGCTCGCAGCGCAACGCCAAGCGCTACATGGTGCACTGCCTGGAGACCCAGGCCCCTGTGGTTACGACGGTCGGGCTTGTCGGGCTCTTTGGCCTGGGCTGGCGGCGACGGCGGCGTGATCTGCTCTGGCGTGTCTTGGTGGTCTGGGCTGCCCTAGGGATCGGCTCGCTGGCACTGACCCGCTACATCCCCACCCGCTATCTCCTGCTCTTTCTCCCCGCTCTGGTGGGACTGGCTGCTGTCACCCTGGGGCGGCTGCCTGCCCTCTGGCGACTCTGGCGCCTACGCCCGCGCCGACGGCTTCTCGGGCTGGGCATCCCGCTCTTCTTCCTCCTCGACCATCTCCTTGCCTCGGTTCTGACGCCTAGCGTTGGGGCAGGTGCCGCGGAGTGGCTGGCGGCCGGTGCCTCTCTGGCACTGGTTGCCTTTGTCACCGTGCGCTGTCTCTGGCAGTCGGAGCTCAGTACGAGGACTGCCCCAGTCTTGGTAGCACTGGCCCTAATGCTCAATGTCGGCTTTGTCCTCCACTGGGCCGCAACCCGCACCTACACGCTCCGTGATACCAGCCGCACCCTCGGGAAGCTGCTCCCCCCCAGCGCCGTGGTTATCGGCGAGGCCGCGCCGCTCTGCCTGGAGAACCGCTTGCGGGGAATTCCTGTGTTCTATCCTGGTCTCGCCAACGACAAGAGCCCCCTCCAGACCTTCCAGCCGCAGTATCTCATGGTCACGCGGGTCGCGGCACGGCTACGCTACTGGAACAAGAACGCTCCTCAGGTGCTCACCCCCGCCAATGAGCTCGTCAGCTTCCCCCTAGGAGTCGAGCGCCTGGTTCTCTACAAAATCCCCCCGGAGGCGCTGCCATGAGCCGACGGCTCGCGTGGGGGATTGTGGTCCTCTGCATTGCGATCTGGGGAGTCAATGCGACGGCGCTTAAGGTGGCGATGCGCCCCGGCAGTGGGGAGGCGTTCGACCCGATCTTCCTCTCGGGGCTCCGCTTTCTCTTTGTTGCGCCGCTACTTGCGCTGGGCCTGTTCTGGCAGGACCGCGCCCTGCTGCGCTTCACCCGGCGTGAGCTCACGATGTACGCCTGCTTTGGGCTCTCGTCGATTGTTGTCGGGGAGATTATCCAGGCGCTCGCCGTGCGGTATACATCGGTGGCGAACCTGACCCTGCTCTCGCACGGGACGATCCCGCTCTCCACGGCGCTCTGGGCACGCGGCCTCTACGGGGAGCCCTTTGGCAAGAAGGCCTTGCTCGGGGCGGGGATCGCGCTGATCGGAGTCGCCCTGGTCGCGACCCACGCGCCGGGCGGCCTGCGCTTTGGTGGCGAGACCTGGCGCGGCGACTCGCTGGCGCTCCTGCGCGCGGCCCTGCACGGTGGCTTCCTGACGCTCCTGGGCAGGCAGCTCCAGACCACCCCCGCGCTCAAGGTGACTCTGGGCAATGTCGGCTTTGGAGCGCTCTGGAGCCTGCCCTATGTCCTCTGGCGCGGAGCTCACTTCGACTTTGGCGCGGTCGCGCCGCTCACCTGGCTGGCTGTCTTCTGGACCGCTGTCCCTACCACGCTCTTTGGCTTTGTCGCCTGGAACGCCGCGGTGGGCACGGTCGGGACGGTCGCCGCGACCAGCGCCATGTACGCCCTGCCCTTTGCCGCCGCACTGGGCGCGTTTGCCCTGATTCATGAGCCCATCACCCTCTGGCACGTCCTAGGGGGCGGATTGATTCTCACCGGGATAGTATTGACAAGGAAACGAGCCAACCCCCTAACCCCCGTGCAACGGGGGGACAATAAGGAATTGTCCTTGTATCCCCCCCGCCGGGCGGGGGATGGGGGGTAGGAGAAAAATTATGCCAAAAGATCCAGCAATTAAGAAAGTAATGGTGATCGGCTCCGGGCCGATCGTGATCGGTCAGGCCGCGGAGTTCGACTACGCCGGGGCGCAGGCGTGCCGGGCGCTACGGGAAGAGGGGTGCTATGTCATCCTCGTGAACTCCAACCCCGCGACCATCATGACCGATGTGGAGATGGCCGACCGGGTCTATATCGAGCCGCTGACCCCGGAGTTTCTGCGCAAGATTATCGAGCGCGAGCGCCCCGATGGCCTTGTCCCCACACTGGGAGGGCAGACCGGCCTGAACTTGGCGGCGAAGCTCTCCAGCCTGGGAATCCTCGACGAGTTCAATGTCAAGCTCCTGGGCACGTCGCTGCGCTCGATTCAGATGGCCGAGGACCGCGAGGAGTTCCGTGCGCTCATGCGGCGGATCGGGGAGCCGGTGCCCGAGAGCTGGATTATCGAGTCCGACGAGGCGCTGGTGGAGCTCTCCAAGCAGGAGGGCTTGCCCTGGCCGCTGATCATCCGCCCCGCCTACACGCTCGGGGGCTCTGGCGGAGGGATCGCCCCGACTGTCGAGGACTTGCTGGAGATCGCGCGTCGGGGGATGCGCCTCTCGCCGGTCAACCAGGTGATGGTGGAGCGCTACCTCAACGGCTGGAAAGAGATCGAGTACGAGGTCATGCGCGATGCCAACGACACGTGTATCACGATCTGTAACATGGAGAACCTGGACCCGATGGGGGTCCATACCGGCGACTCGATCGTGGTCGCGCCCAGCCAGACTCTCTCGGACAAGGAGTACCAGATGCTCCGCACCGCCAGCCTCAAGATCATCCGCGCGCTGGGGATCGAGGGCGGCTGTAATGTCCAGATGTCGCTCGATCCTAAGAGCTTTGACTACTACATCATCGAGGTCAACCCCCGTGTCTCACGCTCGTCGGCGCTGGCGAGCAAGGCGACCGGCTACCCGATCGCCCGCACCGCCGCCAAGATCGCCATTGGGCTCCACTTGGACGAGATCGAGAACAAAGTGACCGGCAAGACCCTGGCCTGCTTCGAGCCCGCGCTGGACTACTGTGTCTGCAAGATTCCCCGCTGGCCCTTCGATAAGTTCGTGAGCGCGGACCGGCGCATCACCACCCAGATGAAGGCGACCGGCGAGGTGATGGCGCTGGACCGAACCTTTGAGAGCGCCCTGATGAAGGCCGTGCGGAGCCTAGAGATCGGGGTGCACAGCCTCCGCTACCGGCACGCCTCGGGCTGGAGCGAGATGCAGCTGGAGAACCTCCTGCGTGTCGCCACCGACGAGCGCCTCTTTGCGATCGCGGAGGCGTTCCGGCGTGGGATGCTGGTGGAGGAGATCGCGAATCTGGCCCACTACGACCCGTGGTTTTTGGTGAAGATCAAGAACCTGGTGGACATGGAGCGCACCCTGGAGCAAGCGGGCACGGGCCTCGACGACACGCTCCTCTCCGAGGCCAAGTCCCTCGGCTTCCCGGACAAGACCATCGCCGAGCTCACGGGGCTCAAGGAGCTGGACATTCGCAACCGCCGCAAGGCCGCTGGGATCGTCCCTACCTTCAAGATTGTCGATACCTGCGCCGCAGAGTTCGAGGCCAAGACCCCGTACTTCTACTCCTGCTACGAGCCGCTCCACACGGGTGTCTCCGGCGGTCAAGACGGGTAGGCTTAAGCGGCGCGGCGCTCGTGTATGGGGAGCGACTGGTAGCTGCAGACGCGGTCACGGGTCTTCTTGGCCTGGTAGAGCGCGACATCGGCGGCAGTGGTGAGCTCTGCCACACGGGTCATGCTGGGGCTCTTCTCCGCAACACCAATACTGACGGTCACGGCGCGGTGCTTCCAGGGCGCGGCCTGGATGCCCGCCCGGAGCCGCTCGGCGATCCGCACGGCCTCGTCTTCGTGGGTGTGGGGCATGAGGATCATAAACTCCTCGCCCCCGTGGCGCGCGGCGATATCGGCGGTTCGGAGGGTGTGCTGGAGGAGGGTGCCGATGGTCTCCAGGACCGCATCGCCCGATGCCGCGCCAAAGCTCTCGTTGTAGGCTCGGAAGTAGTCGATATCTAGGATCAGGATGCTGAGAGGCTGGTTGTAGCGTAGGGCACGTGCCCACTCGCTGGCCATGTGCTCGTCTAGGGAGCGCCGGTTGTGGAGCTTGGTGAGGGAATCTCGGGTGGCAGTGGTGCTGAGCTGTCCCTGGAGGGTCGTGAGCTGCGTGGTGAGATCCTCAAGCTTATCGTTGGCCATCTCAAGCTGCTGGCTGGTTTTGAGGTTCTTTTGAACGATGACCGTGAGCTGGGACTCTTGCTGGCGGAGCAGGTAGAACAGCTGTAGGGTTAGCCCCATCAGCACAAAGGTACCCGCAACTCCTGTCAGCAGAAGGAGAGAGGCCTCGTTGTTGTCGCGCTTGGCATCGTTTTCCAGCGCATGCACCAGCTTGTCCATGGCATCGCGAAGGCTCAGGGTCGTGCTTAGCGTGAGGGAGCGGTTAAGGGCATCGTGGTAGTAGGTGCTCCAGACGCGCTCGGAGGTCTGTACGGCCTGAGGGGAGTAGATCTGAATCGTCTTGCGGAGCTCTGCCATCTGGGCCAGCTGCTGGCGTACGTCGCCGTAGGCCTGCTGGGAGTAGCTGATGTGGGTGCGCAAGACCAGCATCTCCAGGTGTCCGGCCTGTCGCAGGCTCGCTAGGGCCTTGGTACTCACTTGCGCTTGCTGGCGGGCAAAGAGCATGGCGCTACAGGGAATGGAGAATAGCAGGGTCAGGATCGAGAGCAGGAGGGGGAAGCTGCGCGCGGTAGAGGTCGATGGCAGCGAGAGAAAGCGACTGTAGAAGGCGAGGGCGACAGGGAGCAGGTCGAGAAGCCACAGCCACGGTGTGGTTCGCTGCGCCTCCCAGAGGCCATTGGGCAGGGACAGGCCGTTTTGAAGCGCTACCATTAGGCTGGCAAAAACAGGCACAAAGATGCCCCCGAGCAGTAGAATACGCCCGATCAAGGTCGCGGGATGAATTTTTGCTTCAGATACGCCACGTCTCATGGTATTGAAATTATGGTGAATAATGCTAGGTTTTGCAGGGGGAACCCCCCGAGAGAGAGAAATCTGACACATGGCGACAATTTTACTGCGGCGTCTGCAGCCGTCGGAGTGGCAGTGGGAGGCGCAGCTGATTGCCTACTCGACCAATGCTTGGTACCAGGCCAGTGGGAAGCCCGCGATCTTCTCGGGGGATCCGACACACTGCCAGATCTTTTGTCAGGTCTATGAGGCGCTCGATCCGGGGTGCTGCATCGTGGCGGAAGACACGGAGATCGGGGCCTTGGTCGGCTCGTGCTTCTACCACCCGCGTCCGAGCCATATCTCGGTGGGGATTGTCAACACCCATCCCGGCTACTTTGGTCATGGGATCGCCCGGCAGATGCTTGATGAGGTGCTCCAGCTCGCCGAGGAGCAAGGCAAGCCGCTTCGCTTGGTATCCTCGGCGATGAACCTGGACTCCTTCTCGCTCTACACCCGCTCGGGGTTTGTCCCACGCCTGCTCTTTCAGGACATGCTCTTGCCCGATACCAGCCGTCTTCCCGCCCCCGATCCCCGCGTTCGCCCCATCACGCCCGCCGATGTGCCCGCCCTCGTGGCGCTGGAGCAAGAGCTGGTTGGGATCGACCGGAGCAAAGACTTTGCCTACTTTACCGAGAATACCCTAGGAATCTGGAGTGGCTCGCTCTGGGAAGAGGCGGGCAAGGTAGAGGGCTTTCTCTTTGCGGTGGCGCACCCGGCGAGCAACATGCTTGGCCCTGGCGTGGCGCGCAACGACACGGTCGCGGCGGCCTTGCTGGCTCAGGAGCGGCTCAAGCACCCAGGCAACCCTGTGTTTCTCGTGCCCGCAAGCGCGGAGGGGCTGATCCAGACACTCTACCGCTGGGGTGCGCGCAACTGTGAGCTCCACGTGGCTCAGGTCCGCGGTGCGTGGCAAGAGCCCAAGGGGATTGTCTTTCCGAGCTTCCTCCCTGAGTCGGGCTAGAGCAGCTTGGCGAGGGTAGCCAGTGCAGCTGTCTCGGTGCGTAGGGTGCGTGGTCCCAGCGAGACCGCCTGCGCTCCCACCGCCAGAATCTGCTTTTTCTCCGCTGCGGTGAAGCCACTCTCAGGCCCCACAAAGACAGACACCGTGTTACCTAGGTCGGGTGGAAGGTGCTGGCCACTCTCCTCGAGCAAGAGAGCCACGCCGACAGCGTGAGCCAGGGCCTCGTCGAGACTACGGGTGTAGGTGACAGGGGGGAGGACACCCCGCCCCGACTGCTCCGCAGCGTTACGAATGAGCTCCTCCCAGCGTGCCACTTTCCGCTCGATCCGGTCGCGCTCCTCCAGCCGTGCCTGGGCTCTCTCGCTGGCGAAGAGCACAAAGCCAGCCGCCCCCAGCTCGGTGCCGTGCTGCAAGACCTGCTCGACCTTATCGCCTGTCTTGGGGAGCGCCTGAAAGACCGTCACCTGCCGCTCTGGCTCGGTAGTGACGGCTTGCCAAGCGCTGGTCAGGCGCGCCGAGACCCGCTTCTTCCCCAGTAGCTCCAAAGTCGCCATGGCCCAGCGATTCTGGCCATCGTGGAGACGGACTGGTTCGCCGGCTTGCATCTTGAGGACATGGACAAGGTGGTGGGTCTTGTCCTCGGGGAGAAGCTGAAGCTCTCCAAGGGTGGGCTCGATAAAAAAACACTGGGGCATGGTGGCTCTTGCTGAAAACAATATTCTCTGGCACTATACCGCACGCGGACCTGACGAATGTTTTGCAAGCGGTGAGAGGGTATAGGAGGGAGCTATGGAAGAGCAGCGGGAGAGTAAAGTGGCTGTGGTGGTAGTCCACGGAGTGGCATCGCAGATCGCGGGGCACAATCCCCGGGCGGTAACCAAGCTCCTACAAGGGATTACGTTCTACGAGGAGGAGGGGACGGAGAGAAACGACTTCCCCCGTGCGGATCAGGTTATCACCAAGGTTCAGCGCAAGCGCTACAGTGGCTGGCTTGAAGAGACCTTCCAGATCGCAGCCCAGCCCGAGAACCGTGCCCTCCGCGATCCCGAGGGGGCTACGGAGGACCTGAAATTTACCCGCAAGCTCCTCGAGGGCTACATCCCTCCGTCCGTCGATGGCATCTACAATACGATCAAGTTTTGCGGAAAGCGTCTCTCCGGTGATCGCCGTGAGGGAAGTGGGGAGCTCCCTGTCGATGTATTTGAGGTCTACTGGAGCGATCTGTCGGCGGTGGGGACACAGCTTGCACGTATCTTTACGGGGCTCTACAGCCTCCTCTTTCACCTCACGGAGCTGGGGCGTCTTACCCTGGAGAGGTCTGAGGTCGCTCCCAAGGGCCTTGCCTTTCTCCATACAACAACAGGCTGGCTTCTGGGGCGTGTCTTACCCCTCCTCTTTTTGCCCACGCTCTTCTTCTTGATGGGCCAGGTTCCCCTGGCATTTGAGCAGACGGCCCTTCGGATCTGTGTTGCCCTCCTGCCGGCACTCGGGATACTGGGGATGGCGATCGTTCGTGCCCAAAAGAAGAGTGATCTTGGGATTCTGCTCCTGGGAGCGGCGGCACTTGCGAGTGGACTGTTCCTCTTCCGATGGACAGCGAGTCCGCCCACGGCCTGGTACCAGCGTGCCAGCACTCTCCTGGTTGTGGAGTGGGGAGTGCTCTCCCTTGCGGTGATTGGGCTTCTGGTTGCACGGCTCCAGGCCTATGCTCCCTCCCTGACAACAATTATCAACCAAGCGTTCAGAGACGAGGCACGGGCTGTTCCCGCACAGACACGGGATATCCTGGCTCCCTTGGTTGTTGTGGCCCTCTGCGCCGTGACGGCCTCGGTGTTTCTCTTCCCGACACAACCGCGTCCGGTGCTCGCCGATCCCCCGACACTCTGGTTGATGAACCTTGCTTTGTTTTTCTACCGGGGCTGGCTTGTGGGGCTGGCTTTGGTTGGCAGCTTGGCTGTCACGAGCACGCTCTGGGCCATCGTCGGGCACCTGACGGCGTGGGCGACTCCGAGGCGGAGCCAGGTCTGTGGAACCGCCGTTATCACGCTCTTGGTGCCCTTTTCGCTCTCTCTCTGGCTGGGCAATGGCTTCCTCGCTCTGGGAAATAAGGTGATCTACCTCTGCTGCGAGCTCAACCTCCGCTCTGCGACTCTGCAAGCCCTGATGATGGGAAGAGACGACTCTCTTACCAAGCTGCGTATCCTCCAGAGATTTACGCGACAGCTTGATGTGGTCTTTGCTCCTCTGCCAAGCTGGTGCTACTACGCGGTGGGGGGGCTCGTGCTAGCGGTCATGAGTGCGGCGTTGGTGCTGCTGCCTTCGATCCTGCAGGAGGGAAAGAGCCCCCAGTCTGCGGTCACGAACCTAGATGCACGTGGGCACTGGCTCTCGCGTGGGTACAAGATTCTCTGGGGAACGCTCGCGGTGCTGACTGCGTCCGCCATTGTCGATGGGGTGGCGAGTGCCTTTATGTTTGGGAGCAAGGCACAGCTGAATGCGACCACCTCGGTGGTGGCAGTGAGCTCAACGGGAGCCCTGCTTCTCCTGGCACTGGTGTTTCAGGGGCAGCGCGTTGCCCAGGTGCTAGGAGCGACCGTGGGGGTGGGAATCGATGTCGACAACCACCTGCGGGAGCTGCCTGAAAAGGCAACACCACGTGCGCGCATCTTCAACCGCTATGTCTCGCTCCTACGCTACCTCGCCCATGAAGACTACTCTCGCATTGTGATCGTTGCCCATAGCCAAGGGAGCGTGATCACGGCGGATCTGCTGCGCTATCTGGCGGCGGCTGACTTTGAGGGCTCTCACTCGGTGCTCAAGAGACTCCCTCCTATCTCACTATTCACCATGGGCTCACCGCTCCGGCAGCTCTACTACCTTCGGTTTCCGGACCTCTATGCCTGGGTTGTCGCACAGAATAACGGCCCCGATCCGTCGCAGCTTTTCAAGGTACAGACCTGGGTCAACGCCTACCGTAGCGGTGACTATGTGGGACGGCGGCTTCTCCAGGAAAATGGGGTGGGGGCACCCGACTGGACGACTACTCGGTTTGGCGAGGGAAACGAGGGGAACCGGGTCGAGTTTTGCATCGGTGAGGGAGCCCACACCCACTACTGGGACTGGAGCGCTCCTGAGATCGCGCTGGAGCTGGATCGGCTGATCGCGGAGCAGGCCTAGGGAGCCAGTTTCATGAGCAGGGCTTCAGTGGCCAGCTGCGCATTGGCGTTGCGTGCCAGGTGCCGACGGAACTGAAACAGAGTCTCAAGGCACTGGGCGAGCTGCTCGGGGCGGTACTTGGACGCGGCCTCACGCGCTTGGGTGCGGCGGTCTGTGTGAAGAATCGGGGCGTCTGGGCCACGAAGCGAGAGCTGTAAGAGATCCCCGTACCAGACTGCGAGCACATCAAGGGCTCGGCCCATGTCTCCGCGTGACGACTTCTCTTCAGTATCTTCTTCGCCTTTTTTTGCCTTGGGGGGAGCAGAGAGCTTGCGTAGGTCCTCGGCGAGGCGGAAAGCGGCAATGGAGGGGGAGAGGGCGATCCGATACGCGAGGTCAAGGAGCTGGCCACGCTGCTCTTGGAGCTCTCCTGTCTCGGCAAGACGGAGAGCACGGCCTGGGGCCCCCTCGGCATAGGCAGCAAGGGTCGCCGCATCAGGGATCCCCCGGTTGGTGAGGGCACGCTGAATCGTCTCACGGGGAACCGACGAGAAGCGCACGACTTGGCAGCGCGAGAGGATAGTGGGCAGTACGCTGGTCACACTGGGTGCACAGAGGACGAACTGCACATAGGGGGGCGGTTCTTCCAGCGCCTTGAGGAGTGAGTTGGCCGACTCCTCATTAAAAGTCTCTGCACGCTCAAAGAGATAGACTCGGCGTGGGGCGTTGATGGGGGCAAAGCTTAGGTTTTCCAGAGCTCCGGGAGGATGCCCTGGTCGGCTCCAGAGCTGCCAGATGCGAGTAAGCTCTCCATCCGGCGCGACTCGCGTGAGATCAGGGTGCTGGTTCTCGGTGATGCGCTTGTTGTGCACAGGCGTGTTGCCAAAGAGAGCCTTGACAAAAGCGAGCGCTGTGGTTGTTTTGCCGACGCTATCGGGGCCGACAAACAAGTAGGCTTGTGGAACAGCATCGCGCTCAAGAGCCGCTTTGAGGGTCGCAATCGCAGTCTCTTGGCCCAGAATCTCCGAGAATAGCATCCTATCCTACGTTATACCCGATTCGGCTGAGCGAGGGAAGAAGAGAGGATTTTGGGAAGCCAAGTACCTGCGGGAGCGCCCGAAGCCCCGGTTAGGGAAGCGGCCTCTATTCTTTTATCACCTCCACCGATAATCTCATGGAAATCAGCTGGTGCCCGAAAACATAGGTAGCTACAGTAAAAAGAAAGTGTCTTGTGTACGCATTGCACGATGATAGGGTTAGTCGCAAGTATATTGCAGTACCGAATGTTGATTGCTAAAAAAATAGCCTGAGAACCAGGTTGTTGCACCACAGGATGATCATGGTTTGTGGAGGACAAGTATGTTGCGAAAAGCGTTAGTAACAGGAGGAGGCGGGTTTATTGGGAGTCACCTTGTCGATCTTCTCCTGAAAGAAGGTTGGCACGTTCGTGTTCTCGATAACTTTAGCACAGGGACACTTGGGAATCTCTTTTGGTGCGCAGATCAGGTTGAGGTCGTTGAGGGGGATATCCGGAATAAAGAAATCTGCCAGACCGCATGTAGTGGAGTAGATACTGTCTTTCATCTGGCTGGTATGGCGTCCGTGGGAGACTCGATTGCGAATCCACTTTTAGCCCATGAAGTTAACCTGACGGGCACACTGAATATGTTACTTGCCGCACGTGATGCGAAGGCTCGTCGTTTTGTTTTCTCGTCGTCAACGTCTGTATATGGCAATGCTGAGACAGTGCCCACCAATGAGAATCAAAAAATTGCACCTCTCTCTCCCTATGCTTCGCAAAAAGCAACTGGTGAGTATTACTGTAGGAATTTTTATGATGTATTTGGTTTGGAGACTGTAATTCTTCGCTATTTTAATGTTTTTGGTCCGAGACAGAACGCAAATTCGGGTTATGCTGCTGCTATTCCGCGATTTGTTCAAGCTGCGATTGACGATAGACAGCCTATTATTTTTGGAGACGGCTTGCAAACTCGTGACTTTGTCTATGCAGGGAACGTTGCATTTGCAAACCTGCGTGCTTCTCTGGCTGATGGGGTTGCAGGTCATTCTTTCAATATTGGAAGCGGAGATTCTATCTCACTTTTGGATCTACTGTCTGAGCTACGTCAAACAACCGGTGCACCGTTGGAGCCAGAGTTCCAGCCTGCTCGTCTTGGGGAAGTCCGTCACTCACGCGCCGACATCTCTAAGGCTATCGCTCTCCTTGGGTACGCACCCCATGTCCCCTTTGGGGAAGGGATACGACGTACGGTTGAAGAGGCGAAGGCTGATCGGACTGTCCCTGAAGCCAAGGTCGGCACCTACTCTCAAAGGGCTTCTGCATAAGTGATGGAGAGCAAAAACACCACGTTGTCCGTTTCCTCACAGCGCATCTCCTTGCTGAGTGGGGGGATCATCTTCGTACTGGTGTTGTTGCTTGCCTTTAGTGCACTGGGTTTTCTTGTGACTGTCTGGCGAGAGGACCCTGGCCTCTCCCACGGGCCCATACTTTTTCTGATTACTGGTGGGCTTTTATGGATGAAGCGCAGTCAGTTACGTACTTGGGAGAGTGCTAATCCTCAAGGGTTAGTTTTGTTAGTCTTGGCATCCTTGCTTTTGGTTGGCTCTGTAGTTGCAGATATCGCCTTTCTACAGCCACTTTCTTTTTTTACTATATTGCTAAGTGGTATTTTGTTCCTGGGGGGACGTGAAGCGTTTCTACTCTGCCTAGGGCCTATTGGACTGCTTGGTTTTTCAATACCATGGCCAACAACTCTCGTATCTGCAATATCTTTCCCGTTACAACTGTTTAGCAGTGCGTATGCTGCATTATTCGCAGGCATGCTAGGTATGCCAATTCACAGAAATGGTGTTGAAATCTTTGTGACTTCCGAGTCGGGTGATAAGGTTATTTATTCGATAATTGTCGCGCAGAAATGTAGTGGCTTGACATCGCTGATGGTGTTACTTGCCTTCACCTATCTCATTGCCTACTTTACTCCTGTGCGATGGTGGGGGCGGTTGCTCATGATGAGTGCGGTGGCCCCGCTCGCCCTCTTTGGGAACGCTGTTCGTCTAACAATTATCTTACTCGTGGGAGGCCATTATGGAGCGAAGCCTGCCCAGTGGGTTCATGATAATGAGCAACCTATCTTAATTTTTCTCTGTAGTTTTGGTCTGTTGGGACTTAGGGCACTTTTGATGCGTTGGATTCCGCTTGGGGACTCGACTGCAGGTATTGTGACCCCCGAACTTGATGAGACACCTGATAAGACAAGTGAGGCAGAGGTATGATTGCTCGTTACCGACTATTATATTTGATCTGCATCTTAGTCGTTACGGTAGTTGGTAGTTTTTATAGTCGTCGAGTTGAATCCATTGCATCGACAAAAGTCGACTACTTTCAAGATCTACCCCTCCAGTATCGAGATTGGTCGATAACTCCCAGTGTTATCTCGGAGTCCGATCGAACTGTGCTACGGCCTGATGCGGTTACCTTAAGGCGATATAGTTCCCCAAATGGAGAGATAGTAGATCTAGCTGTCATTGCTGGTCATCGAAAACAAACGGTTCATACACCCAGTTTTTGTATGGTGGGAGGAGGGTGGAACACTCTTACGGAAGACAGTATTACATTAACTATAGCCGGAAACAAAGTGCCAATGCGGCGCGCGTTGATGGAGAATGAAGGTCATAGAGCCATGATGACTTATTTCTTTACGGATGGTGCCCTGTGCCTAGAAAGTCTGCCAAAGTTCCAGTTTGAGTTATTCAAGCGCCGCTTGCGTGGTGTGATTTCACAGGGGGCTCTTGTTCGAGTTATCGTGCCTGTCTTGGGGGATACTGAGACAGCGACCCATCTCTCTGACGATTTCGCAGTAAGTATAATGCCCGAACTGTTGGAGCAGCTTCGTCGACAAAATCGTTAGATGGCTAATTGGAATGATATCCCTAAGGAGCATCAAAGGATCTCAGTAGTCGTACTGCACAATTTTTGCCGATAGGCCATCTTACATTTTAGAGGAGTAGGGACCACTTGGCTTTCAATTTTAAATATAAGAAAAAAAAACGTTTATCTGATGATACGAATACGGTGCCAGTAGAGAGAATGGCTAGTGAGGCGTCTACTACACTAGCACCCAGTGAGACCCTATTTCAGAGATTCTTGTTGATCGTTTTTCTATTAGGCCTCCCGATAGTTATATATGTTATATACTATAAGGCGATGTTTCCTGGTCTCGTAAATAGTGATGCACTCGATTATGCTCAGATTGCACGTAATCTAAGTAAAGGGAGAGGTTTTACTACTTATTTTTTGAGGCCGTTGGCATTAACTCATGGTGATAACGTTTTTCGGCAGCCGGATCTTACACATGGTCCCCTTTTTCCTGTTGTCCTTGCTGTTGCATTTGTAGCTCGTGGTGCTACAGATGCTATTGTTGCTTATATTTCAGGGGTTTTTTACTTGCTTACTGTGCCTGTTGTGTATTGGCTCGGTAGACGGATTTTTAGCTCTGTTGTGGGATTTATTGGTGCCTTGATTTTTATGGCGAATCCATTGATACTACAATACTCAGTATCTGGGTTGCCAATTACCTTGCAGATATTTGTAGTTACCTGCTTATTGTTAGTTGTTTATAGTTTAGCCAGTAAGTCTCAAGGTGAGAATAGTTCGCCATTACCGCGGGGAGAGCTGGTATTGTGTGCGGGATTGGTTGGTGGGCTCTATCTCATCGATCCTGTTTTCTTATATGTTGTACCTGTAATCACGATTGCGGTCATGTCATTGACACGGGGGCGGTGGGGTAAGTCATTACCCTTGTATGGGGTAACCCTTTTAATCGTTATCGTTCCTTGGATGATTCGTAATGGGCAACTAACGGGAAATCCCTTCTTTGGTCTGCGTAGTATGGAAGTATGGATGGGGACAAAGGACTACTATCCTGGAGCACTTGCCTATCGGACAATGCCGCAAGATCTGATACCTGGGGTTGGTTTGTATAAGGCGGTTGTGAGAAAAATCTTCTTAGGAGCGGGGGAAGTTGTGCAGGGGTTCCCCCAGGTGAGTGCTAGCTGGATGCTTGCATTCCTTTTGCCTAGTTTGCTTTTTCGTTTTCGGGATGGCGCGACCAATGTGGTTCGTCGTGTGATGATGTATTGCTTCTTGGGAATTCTGGTGGGAATGCTGCCTTTTGGGGTTGAATTACCGCTTTTTGCACCACTCATTCCAACGATGCTACTATTTGCCATTGCCTATCTTCTTCAGTTGATAGAGCAATCGCGCGTGCCACGTTCCACGATTACCCTCGTTACGGTGCTTTTAACAGGAGCTGTTATCCTACCTCTTCTGCGAGATGTGTTCCTTCTTGATAAGCCGAAACTCGCAGGGGCCGTAAATTTTTCACGTTTTCTACAACAAAATGCCGATAAAGAAGATGTGGTATTGACAGACCAACCTTGGCTTGTTTCTTGGTATGCGGATCGCCCCGCAATCTGGGCTCCGGCTGTCGATGGAAATATTAAGCTGTTCCGGAAACGATTTTCTGGGCTGCGCTGGCTTCTAGTAACAGATGAGGTGCGTAGCTTTTCCCCTGAATGGAGTCAGGTTTACACAGTCTTCTTTCAGTGGAATACAATCTATGGGCAGGCAAAAAATGCAGGGCGCCCTCTGCCAGCACCTCTGGTGGTACAAGGGGCTCCGTTCATTCTTGTTGATGCTCTGAATGGTTTTACCGTGTTAGCACCTGTGGCAGGAAGCCCGCCTGAGGTTATACTGGCTGTCTTGCCGAAAGGTGCTACGGGATCGAATTAGGGGAACTTCCAGCACGCAAGAATATGCTGTATAATTTGGATAGTTCTCAACGAGTTCACTGTAGTTACTTACCCAAAAGGGACGAGCTACAGATGATAATCCTCAAAAAGAAAGGAGGTGAAAAAATGAAGAAAAACATATTGACAGCCTTGTGTGGTATCGGTTTGCTGATGGTGGTAGCACCAGCACATGCCTATACCTACAACTTCAATGCGACACTTTCAAACGCTGGTTTGATTCCTGGTAATCCTGGACCTCAAGGATGGAACGTCATCATGACGTCTGCTGATAATCAGAACTGGAATGTAACGATCCAGGCACTCGGAGGTGCAAACACACCTCTTGACCCGGCGAATAACATCCAGTTCTTTTTCCTAAGAACTGGGGGGACGACCCTGGTTACGGGGTTTGACCCAACTGCGGGTTCTACCACTGCAGGCGGTGCTGGGAACGTCGCAGCTGTTTGGAGTCGTAATGGAGCAAACTTTAACCCTACCAACGCGACTACTGGCCTGTTGGTTGCTACGGGCCAGAATCCAGCGGATTTTGGGTTAGGGCCATCTGGTTCCTACACGAGTAACGTATTTACTGGTAGTTTCGCTACAAATAACCCCTTTGCTCAACGCTTTGGTGTTACGGTCAGTGGAATTGGTGGTTATACCTACACGTCTTCCCTGCAGTCAGTCGCACCTGAGATGCCTGGTGCAGCTTTGCTTCTGGTGGCTCTCCTGCCACTGGGGTTCGCTGTTCGCAAGCACATGGGTGTGGCTTAAGGACGCATGCATGGAAGGTCTACTTCCGGTGTGTGTGGTCGCTACAAAGTTTATGTGTTGTCTCCTTAGGGGGACAACGCCGACAACTTGAGGCAAAATTTAGAGGCATAGGCGAGTGCAGTTATGCAGTCAAATGTGCCTCTTTTTATTTAGGGATAGTCTCAAGGCAATTCTTGCTAAGATCGTGAAGACTTAGGCTCAACAGGGAAACTATGGAAAAGACGAATCGCCCTACTCCGGCGAGAGGGCGGTGGACTTGGTTTCAGGTGATTATCCTAATAGCGACGGTGAGCTATACCATCCTTCTATTGTGTCTCATAAAGCTCATTAGGCAAGGTCCAGACTATAATCCTTTCACTTTTATTAACCTCTATTTACCTCAAATATTTTGGGGGATACCCACTCTTCTTCTATTTCTCCTCCTTGTGCTTTCTTTCTCAGGGAAACGGCGCTGGTTGGCATTACTACCCCTTTTTCCTCTCTTCCTCGTCCTTGGTCCTCTGATGGGCCTCTGTGGGTATCCGTGGACTAGGCCCGCCCATGCGGGTGAGCTAGGGAAGTCGGTCCGAATCATGACCTATAACATTGGTCAAGGGAGAGATGTCGATGGTGTGATTGGTGAGGTAGAGAGACAACACCCAGATGTTTTTATTGCTCAGGAAATCACTGCTCCCTTTGAGCAAGTTTTTCGTGCTAAATATCCCAACTGGAGTATTCAAACTCGTGGGGAATTTCTTATCGCAACAGCTCTGCCGCTCTCGTCAGTGAACCGGACTGAGCTTCCTCCTTTGATTGATGATCCCTGGAAACACCCTGGCTATCTGCGTGGGATTGTCCGGTTTGGGCAACGAGACATTGCTATCTATAATACACACCTAAGCACACCACGTCCCGCACTAGAGGCCATTCGCTCTCGAGATCGCACTGGCATACATCAGATAGAATCAAATGCCAAGAGTCGGATTGCGCAAGCGAAAGCACTTGCTCAGGCGTTGTCCAGAGAGTCACTCCCTGCGATTTTAGGAGGGGATTTTAATGCCCCCGAGTCTTCTGTTGCCTGTCAGCTCATCCGTGATGCAGCGTTCCGCGATGCCTTCTCTGAGGCAGGGCGTGGCTATGGCTACACTAGCGGCCACCGGCTCCGTTTTGGGATGTCCTTTGCTCGAATTGATCATGTCTATGTCTCGCACGAGTGGGCTGTTAAACAGTGTCATCCGGGGGGGAAACTTGCCTCGGATCACCGTCCTGTCGTGGCGGATCTCGTCCTGCCCGATAGAACTGCTGGGAACCATTGACCCAGGGTTGCACTATCCTCAACTCGCCTGCACCTTCCCTACGTGGAGTGTCGTTTAAAAATGTTTCAAACAAGCCGTGTCCTGCCCCGTTTTTCGTTGATGACTGTCTCTTTGCTCGCCGTCGGTTGTCTGACAGTCTTGTTAGGGGGAGGGGCTGGTGGCGCTCTTGCTCAGACGACTCCTCCGGCACAGGGAGGGGGCGGTGTTGAGCCCTACAATGGTGCGATCCGAAAGAACGATGTGGTGAATGTCCAGATTGCAGGGGAGCCAACTCTCTCTGGGCTATTTCGGGTTGGGATGGATGATGCCATCACTCTGCCGCTTGTTGGCTCTCTGAAGGTTGCTGGCCTGCTTCCTACGGCAGCTGCAGATCTTATTGCAGGTCTCTACAAGAAAAAACAGCTCCTGGTTGATCCCCAGGTGGTTGTCAGTATTGTCGGGCGGCCGGAGAAGACGGTTTTTGTCTCTGGGGCTCTGGATCGTCAAGGTCGTGTGGTGATTAATGAAAAGACCCGTCTTGACGAGGTACTCGAGCCAGCGGGCGTGACCGCGAATGCCGATCTTAGTAAGGTGGTTATCACACGGGGCGAGACAAAGATCTCGGTTGATTATTTGGTCTACCGCTCGGGTAAAGACACACCCGACGGTAAAAACAACCCGATTCTTGAGGATGGAGACAAGATCTATATCCGTGCGCGGATTCAGCTCTCGGGCACCATCAAAATTGGTGGTGAGGTTCGAACACCGCAAACCACGGCACTAACCAATGGACTGACCCTCTCCCAAGCGATTCAGCAGTCCGGGGGCGTGACGGAGTTTGCAGATCGCGATAAAGTGACTCTCTCGCGTGACGGAAAAGATATCATTGTTGCCTATAAAGCGATTCAAGAAGGCCAGACCAGCAAAGATATCCCACTCCAAGATAAAGATGAGATCTTTGTTCCGCGGCTAATGTTGGGGAGTGTTAAGGTCAATGGGGAAGTACGATCACCGCAAACGGCAGTTCTGACTAAGGGCATGACCCTGGCGCAGGCGATCCAGATGGCAGGAGGGGTGACCGAGTTCGCAGATCGTGATCGAGTTACGATCTCACGGGATGGTAAGGAGATTCTTGTCCCCTACAAAGCGATCCAGGAGGGCCAGACAAGCAAGGATCTCCCGTTACAGGATAAAGACGAGATCTTTGTTCGTCGCCTAGAGAAGCCAAAGGTGTTTCACGTGACGGGTGGGGTCGTGCGAGCAAACACCTTCCCGATCAGTGACAATGTCACCCTTAGTGACGCGATCGCGATGTCTGGTGGGGTCCAGGATGGTGTTGATCTCAAGAAGATTAAGGTATTGCGCAAGACGGAAAAAGGCGAGATCGTTACCAGGGTCTATAACTTGACACTTCCCGAAGACCTGGCAGCTCCCGTCCAAGCCGAAGACTCGATCTCTGTGCCTTACCCACCCATGAAAAAGCCGAAGCCAGATCTCTTCACGATCCTTGGAGCCTTGACAAGCATCGGTTTTCTCTACACGCAATTTAATCGACGTTAGTCTATTTAGTGCTAGTGGCTGAATAGGAGCGTTTAGCCGATAATGGGGAAGTGCAGCGCTCACTTCCCCTTCTGACCCTTCTGGCGACTCTTGGTCTCTATCTCGCCTTCCTCTTGCCTCGCTTGCTGTGGATCGATGAGACAGGGGTTTGGGTGGGCCAAGAGCACCTCTGGAGCGATTGGCCGTGGCACCTGGCGATGGCCCGCCAGCTCGCCGCAGGCATCTGGACCCATCCGCTGATTGCAGGGGAGTCTCTACACTACCCTTTTGCCATGGCGCTCATCACCGCAGGGCTGCTCAAGCTAGGAGTGGGACTCACCGCGGCATTTCTCTTTCCCATCTTGCCTCTGTGGTTGTTGCTTTTAGTCGGTATGTACCGCTTTTGGACCCCCCTACTCAGCAAGCCCTGGTTGGCACTTCTACCAATCTTCTTGTTCTTTCTCGCGGCGGGCCCCGGTGGCCTCCGCTGGCTGCTGGATATCAAGACCCAAGGGCTTGGGGCACTACTAGCCCCACCACACGAGTATGGGCGTGCTTTGGAGGAGTGGGGCTATGAGTGGTATGCCGGAAACTTCCTCGTCGGGATGCTTCTGCCCCAGCGTGCTTTTCTCCCTGGGATGACCCTGACGATCTGGCTACTCTGCGGTCTCCAAAGGGCAAGCTGTCGGCGTCAGTGGGGGCTGATCGGGCTTGGCGCAGGGCTCTTGCCGATTGTCCATGTCCATAGCCTGATTGCATTGATTGCGTTTGGTGCAGCATTGCTCTGGCCGCACCGTGCACGCTGGCGCGAGTGGGGGCTTGCGTTCCTGCCCGGCGCTGCACTTGCCATTGTGCTTTACTTGATCTACTTGCGCCCCGAGAACCCCTACCCCCATTTTGTCAAGCTCCAGCTAGGCTTTGAGGCCAAGACCCCGCTCGATTGGTTTATGATGTGGTGGCGCTTCTGGGGGATGGCCCTCCCGGTGACCTTCTGTGGGCTTTTCTTTTTGCCACGTGGCAGTTTGCGTGGGATTGTAGGGGCGGCAGCTGGGCTTTTCGTGCTCGCTAATGTCATTCTCTTCCAGCCCATAGCCTGGGATAACTCCAAGGTCTTTCTGTGGGCCTACTTTGGCTTCTCAGGGGCGATGGCCTGTCTCTTGGGGCACTTTGGGCAGCGTGGAGTAGGAGGGAAGGTGATTGCGAGTGTCCTGTGCTTCTCACTGACAATCACCGGGCTTGCAGAGCTGATTCGCCTCCAGCGCACGGATGTGAAGCCGTGTCAGGTGGTCTCACGGGACGATATGCTCCTTGCGGAGTCGCTTCGGGAGCAGACACCGGAGGGAGCGATCTTTCTCACGGGAATGGATATCGCCAACGCGCCACTCTGGGCGGGGAGGCCGATCTTTCTCGGCTTTGGTGGTTGGATGCCTAACTTCGGCTACGACCATCGCCAGCGGGAGACGGACCTCAAGAAGATGTTCTCAGGAGCCTCTGACGCACCCGAGCTGCTCAAGAAATGGCACATTGACTTTGTCTTTATCGGCCCGGGCGAGCGCTCCAGCTGGGGAGCTAACGAAGCCTGGTACGCAGCCCACTATCCGCTTCTCTGCAAGGTGGGGGATAAGAGCGTCTATCAGATCAAACGGTAACAGCCAGCGGGCAGACCATCTGCCCGCTGGCTGTTGGAGGTTACGCGCCCCAGCTAGAGTGGAACGTGCCCTCGCGGTCGGTGCGCTCGTAGGTGTGGGCGCCGAAGAGGTCGCGCTGGGCTTGGATCAGGTTCGCTGGCAGGCTCGCGCGGCGGTAGCCGTCGTAGTAGGCCAGCGACGACGCAAACGCGGGGACGGGGACGCCTAGCTTGACGGCCTCACCGACCACGCGGCGCCACGCGGCCTGGCGTGCGGCCAGCCCATCGCGGAAGTACGGGTCGAGCATGAGGTTGGCTAGCTCCGGGTTGTTGTCGTAGGCGTCCTTGATGCGGTTGAGGAACCGGGCGCGGATGATGCAGCCACCGCGCCAGATGGTTGCGATCTCGCCACGGTTGAGGCTCCAGCCAAACTCCGCCGCGGCAGCGTCCATGAGCTGGATACCCTGGGCGTAGGCGACGATCTTGGAGCAGTAGAGCGCATCACGAATGTCGTTGACAAAGGCCACTTTATCGCCCTCAAAGGCCACATCGACCGGCCCAGGGAGCTGAGTACTGGCGGCGACGCGCTCGTCTTTTAGGGCGGAGAGGCAGCGGGCAAAGACGGCCTCGGTGATTCCGGTGACCGGGATGCCTAGGTCCAGCGCGTTCTGGCTGGTCCACTTGCCGGTACCCTTTTGGGCGGCCTTGTCCAGCACGAAGTCCACCAGGTGGCCCTCGGTGAGCGTGTCCTTGGTCTGGAAGATCTGGGTCGTGATCTCGATCAGGAAGCTGTCCAGATCGCCCTCGTTCCACTCCCCAAAGGTCTTGGCGAGCTCATTGTTGCTGAGGCCGCAGACATTCTTGAGAAGATCGTACGCCTCGGCGATGAGCTGCATGTCGGCGTACTCGATCCCGTTGTGCACCATCTTGACATAGTGGCCAGCACCATCGGCACCGATATACGCGACACAGGGCGTGCCATCGACCTTGGCGGAGATCGCCTCAAAGATCGGTGCAACCCGGTCATAGGCCTCACGCTGGCCACCGGGCATGATCGAGGGGCCGTTGAGCGCGCCCTCTTCGCCACCAGAGACCCCAACCCCAAGGAAGTTCAGGCCCTTGGCGGTGAGGTCTTTGTTTCGGCGCTGGGTGTCGGTGTAGAGCGAGTTGCCGCCGTCGATCAGCGTATCGCCGGGGGAGAGCAAGGGGACCAGCTCGTCGATCACCGCGTCCACCGGGCCGCCTGCCTTGACCATGATCAGGATGGTGCGGGGCGCCTCCAGGGCATCGACAAGCTCCTTGAGGCTGTGTGCCCCAACAAAGGTCCCCTCGGTGCCAAAGTCGGCGATAAACTCATCGACCTTGCTAGCGGTGCGGTTGTGCACGGCGATCGGGAAGCCATTGTGGGCGACATTGCGGGCGAGGTTCTGGCCCATGACGGCGAGGCCGGTGAGGCCAAAGTGCGGTTTCTGACTCAAAAGATTTTGCTCCGTGTAGAGAGATTCGCAGTCATTCTATCGCACAGGGCGACGATGATAAACTGTCGCATGAGAGCGCGCAAAAATAGGGAGTGGATGCAGTCTTGGCACAATCCTGAGGAGATGCGTCGCACTTTTCCGCTCTGGCCATTTTTAGGAGCTTGTTGGCTCCTCGCGTCTTTGGTGGATTTCTTTTTTCCGTTAGCGGACAGCGATAGTGGCTGGTTTCTCGGGATAGGGATCTTACTATTTCTTGTCTGGTGGTTTCGTTTTTTCCGTGTGCTCAAGGGAGGCCGACGCTGTGGTTGGCTGGAGAGTCGCCGAGCATCTCGAGGATTGGGTAGAGAGGCTGCTCTTGTGATCCTGTGGTTTGGCATCTCTGCTCTCGATGCGACATTGGCCCTACGCTTTCGTCTTGCGCGCCCAGCGTTTGAAAGTGTGGTTGTCGGAAAAACTGTTCGCTGGGTACCTTGTTTTCGAGTGCAACAGACCTATCTAAAGGGGGGCTGCACGTTTGTGGTGACAGAGCAGAACACAAGGCGGGAGCAAGGGTTTGTTTTTTGTCCCACGGGTCAGCAGCCTGAGCGGCGGAAAGAGAGTGGCTCTACAAACTACCAACCCCTGGAGCACTCTTGGTTTCGGTACGAGCATGTCTTAGGTGGGGATTGACATTCTCTTGATCCATGGTATACTGCCCTCTTTGGTGGCTAGAGTATTTTAGCTACTACTATTTCCAAATGGCGGGGCCGCTTGAAAATGACCCCGCGCCAAAGCCTGGCGGTGCTCAACACCGTCGGGACCTGGAGAAAAAAATGGCCCGAGAATCCTGGAAGACGCGTGAAGCGCGGCGCATCGCCACTGTGGCGAAGTATGCCGAGAAGCGCGCAGAACTAAAGAAGAAGGGCGACTACGAAGCGCTGGCACTCCTGCCCCGTGACGCGTCGCCGTGCCGTGTTAAGAATCGCTGCTCCATCACGGGGCGTGCTAGCGGTTACATGCGAAAGTTTGGTGTCAGCCGCCAGACCTTCCGTGAGCTGGCCCACCGTGGTCTCATCCCCGGCGTCCGCAAGGCGAGCTGGTAGAAAGTTAAGGAGCAACGACTATGGTAATCTCCGATCCTATCGGCGACCTGCTGACCCGTATCCGCAACGCCCAGATGGCGAATCATGACTCCCTTGAGATGCCCTCCAGCAAGATCAAGCTCGAGATCCTTCGCATCCTGCAGGCAGAGGGCTTCATCACCAAGTATGAAGTGATCGAGGACACCCCTCAAAACCGCATCAAGGTTACTCTGAAGTACGCCACCGGTGTTGGTCAGAAGCGCTACCCGGTTATCCAGGGACTCAAGCGTGTGTCCAAGCCTGGTCTGCGTGTCTATGCCCCTGCCGATGAGATCCCCTCTGTCAAGCGTGGTCTTGGCGTGGCGATCTTGACCACCTCCCGTGGCATCGTGACCGGCAAGCAAGCCAAGAAACTGGGTGTCGGCGGCGAAGTCCTGGCCTTCATCTACTAAGATCTGGTGATCGTGACTCTGGCTTCGTGCCGGAGGGAGTTAACCTGTAATGTCCCGAATTGGAAAACAACCTATCGCGCTGCCTGCGGGCGTCACGGTAACAGCGGAGACCGATGGTCTCGTCACTGTTACTGGCCCCAAGGGAACGCTCTCGCGCCGCGTCTCGCCGCGCATGGAAATTAAAGTCGAAGGCACCACGCTCTCTGTCGTGCGCCCCACCGACTCCGACGACGACCGCGCTCAGCACGGGCTTGTCCGCACCCTAGTCAACAACATGGTGGTGGGCGTCTCTGCGGGCTACCAGAAGGTCCTCAACGTGACCGGTGTTGGTTACCGCGCCACGATCGAGGGCGGCAACCTGGTTCTCAATGTCGGCTACTCGCACTCTGTGACCATCAACCCGCGCCCTGGGATTACCTTCAGCGCCGTGGTCGACCCGGCCACTCGTATGCCCGTGATCACCGTCGCGGGGATCGACAAGGAGATCGTCGGACAGCAGTCCGCCGAGGTCCGTAAGGTCCGCAAGCCGGAGCCGTACAAGGGCAAGGGTATCCGCTACAGCGATGAGATCGTCCGCCGCAAGGCTGGTAAGTCCGGTAAGGCCGGCAAGGGCGGTAAGAAGAAGTAATTACCCGGTAGGGGGGCGGGCGCTCCCGTCTCCTGCGGAAAGGCACTATAGATGAGTTTGAATCGGAATGCGACGCGTCTCAAGCGTCACACGCGCATCCGCAAGCGGATGCACGGTGACTCTGAGCGCCCTCGGCTGAGCGTCTATCGCTCGCTGACAAATATCTATGCACAGATCATCAACGATGAAGAGGGCCGCACGCTCGTGGCCGCTTCGTCGCTGGACAAGGACCTGCGCGCTGCCAAAAACGGCGGCAATCTGGAAGGTGCGGAGGCGGTTGGGAAGCTGATCGCGGAGCGTGCTAAGGCGGCGGGTGTTACCAAGGTCGTGTTCGATCGTGGTGGCTATCTTTATCATGGGCGCATCAAGGCACTGGCCGATGCAGCACGTGAAGGCGGACTGGAGTTCTAAGGTATGGCGCGAATCAATCCCGACACGCTCAACCTGGAGGAGCGCGTCGTTCGGACGAACAAAGTCCAGAAGACCAACAAGGGTGGTCGTACCATGTCCTGGTCCATTCTGGTGGTCGTAGGCGATGGCAGTGGTCATGTCGGTGCTGGCATTGGCAAGGCTCGGGCGATCCCCGATGCCGTGCGCAAGGGCACCGAGGATGCAAAGAAGAACCTGATCAAGGTTCCGATTGTCGATGGAACTATTCCCCACGAAGTGCTAGCCGTGCACGGTGCGTCTCAGGTTCTCCTGAAGCCGGCCGCAGCGGGTACGGGAGTGGTGGCCGGTGGCGCGGTGCGTGTGCTGCTTGAGGCAGCGGGCGTCCACGATGTCCTGGCCAAGTCCATCGGTTCCAACAACCCGGTTAACAATGCTTGGGCGACCATGAAGGCGTTCGCTGAGCTCAAGACCGTGGATGACTATGCCGCACTGCGTGGCAAGACGGCGGCGGAAGTGCGCCGTGGTAGCGCGCAGACTGAGGTGAAGGAGGAGAGCGGAGATGGCGCTTAAGGTCACTCTCGTCAAGAGTCCTATCGGATTTGAGAAGTCACAGGGAGCAACGGCTCGGGCCATGGGCCTGACCCGCCTCGGCAAGACCGTCGAGCTTCCTGACAATGAGTCGGTCCAGGGCATGGTCTTTAAGATCCAGCACCTGGTCAAGGTCGAGCAGGCCGAGGAGGCAGCAAAGTGAATCTTTCCGACCTGTCCCCCGCAGGGGGCGCAACGCATCGTCGTAAACGAATCGGCCGTGGTGTCGGTTCGGGGCATGGTAAGACCAGTACCCACGGCCACAAGGGTGACAAGGCCCGTGGCACCGTGCGTCCCGGTTTTGAAGGAGGCCAGACGCCTCTGCACCGCCGCTTGCCCAAGCAGCGCGGTCTTGGCGTGGGCTTAACGGCACGTGGGTTCAACACGGGCCGCTACAAGACCCACTACAATATCGTCAACCTGGGTGATCTCGCCGCTCGTTTCGAGGACGGCGCGACGGTCGATCCGGATACGGTTCTGGCGGCGGGTCTGACCCGTAGCAACGGCCTACCCCTGAAGGTGCTCAACGATGGGACGCTCGACAAGAAGCTCAACATCCGTGCACACAAGTTCAGCGGCAACGCCCAAGCGGCCATCGAGGCTGCCGGCGGCACTGCTGAAGTTATCTAAATCTTCCCAATCACGGGAGCAATTTACGAGGCCGGGAACTTTTCCTGGCCTCGTTTTGATACAATAGACATCATGCTTGAAAAACTCGCGGCTGCATGGGCGGTACCGGATATTCAGAAACGTCTGATCTTCGTCCTCAAAGCCTTTCTGGTCTACGTCATCGCGTCGCATATCCCAATGGCGGGCATCAACCACGACGCCGTCAATAAGCTCGTCTCTCAGGGGCTCCTGAATGCCTACGATGTCTTCTCGGGAGGGGCACTGCGCCGCGTCTCGATCATCGGCCTCTCGCTCATGCCCTACATCAATGCGTCGATTGTGATGCAGCTCCTGACGGTTGCGATCCCGCAGCTCCAGGCGATGTCCAAAGAGGGCGAGTCGGGTCGTCGGCAGATCAACAAGATTACTCGCTACGCCAGTATCGGGCTGGGTTTTGTGCAGGCTGCGGGCCTCTACAACATGTTCTCCAGCGGGGGGGCCATACAGAAGGGCTTCTTCCCGATGCTCATGATGATGGTGGTCATGACCTCTGGCACCATGTTCCTGCTCTGGCTGGGCGAGCAGCTCACCGAGAAAGGGATCGGCAACGGCACGAGCCTGATTATCTTTGTGGGCATCATGATCTCCATCCCCAACCAGATCCTCATGACCTTCAAGATGGTCCAAGAGGGCGCGGTCTCGATCTTTGGCGTGGTGGGGATGGCTATCCTCTTCCTAGCCTCGATTGTGGGCGTGATCTACATGACCCAGGGGACACGCCGCATTCCCGTTCTGAACATGCGCAAGGTGACCGCCGGTGGACGGATGACCTCCGCGGGCCAGTCGTACCTGCCGCTGAAAATCAACACGGCGGGGGTAATTCCGATTATCTTTGCGATGTCGATCCAGCTCTTCCCCCAGACCTTCCAGCAGTTCTTCCCGCGTGGTAAGAGTGCCTTCGGCGACTTCCTCTTCAACGCGACCCAGTGGCTCAACCCGGGGGCGAGTGTCTGGGCATCGCTGATCTTTGCGGTCCTGGTGATGTTCTTCACCTACTTCTACACCGCGGTCCAGTACGATACCAACGATATTGCGGACAACCTCAAGAAGTACGGCTCCCTGATTCCCGGAGTGAAGCCCGGAAAGCCCACGGCGGAGTATCTCGATACGGTTCTGACCCGCATCACGCTGGCAGGGGCGATCTTCCTGGCAGCGATCTCGCTCATCCAGTACTGGGCACCCACATGGACCGGTGTCAAGGCCGTCTCGATTGTTGGTGGCACCTCGCTACTGATCGTCGTTGGGGTGGCGCTGGAGACCATGACCGCCATTGAGGCCCAGATGGCCATGCGCAACTACGAGGGCTTCATCAAGACCCGCCCAAGTGACAGCGACAACATGATGCGGGGGCGGATGCGATAGAGCCTCTCCGGCTGATACTGCTTGGCCCACCGGGGGTGGGCAAGGGAACCCAGGGGGCACGTCTGAGCCAAGCGCTCGGCGTGCCCTCGGTCTCGACGGGGGCACTGCTCCGGTCGCTGATCGCGTCTGGGGAGGACACGCCGCTAGTGCGGGAGGCGCGCCAGATCCTGAGCGGTGCCTTTGTCTCGGATGACTTTGCCAATGCGCTCGCCTTCTCCGCGATCGAGGGGGAGGCGGGCTTTGTGCTGGATGGCTACCCGCGGAGCGTGGCGCAGGCAGAGGCACTGGAGCGCTTTCTGGCGGAGCGCGGTCAGGTGCTGGACTGCGTGCTCTTCTTCCAGCTGAGTGAGGCTGCCCTAGAGGCCCGAGTGCTCGGGCGGCGTGTCTGTGGTACGTGTGGGGCGACCTACCATATCGTGGTGGCTCCGCCATGTCAGGAGGGCCTCTGTGACCGCTGTGGGGGCGTGCTGGGGCTCCGTGTGGAAGACGATGCCCCACAGAAGCGTGCGCTGCGTCGTCAGCTCTACCAGGCCCAGACCGCGCCGCTGTGCGCGTTCTACCAGGAGCGTGGTGTGTTACGTGAGATCGAGGCGGAGGGAGATCCCGATGCCATCTTTAAGAAAGTTTGCGAAAGTCTACCGCGTTTGATATAATCGGCGATTGTGTGCCACAGGTCTAAATGCCCTGTTGCGCATAAACAAGCGCGGTTTGACGAGAAAAGAAAGAACGCTATGGCAGGAAGAAGTGGTGGCTATCGGCCTGGCGGACGGCCAGGTGGGGGAAGACCCGGTGGCGGTCGGCCCGGTGGTGGTGGACGCTCCGGTGGGGGTGGACGCTCCGGTGGTGGAGGCAACTCTACACCGCCGTCGGACGAGCCAGAGAAGGAGCAGGGCATCGAGGTTCAGGGGACGATCGTTGAGAATCTTCCGAACACGATGTTCAAGGTCAAGCTAGAGAGTGGGCACGAGGTGCTCGCGCATATCTCCGGCAAGATCCGCATGCACTACATTAAGATTCTGCCTGGTGATCGGGTTCTCGTTGAGCTCTCGCCGTATGATCTCACACGAGGTCGGATTCTCTATCGCTACCGATAGGGAGGCAAGAAAAATATGAAAGTTCGAGCATCTGTTAAGCCCATCTGCAACAACTGCAAGGTCATCAAGCGAGAAGGCGTCCTGCGCGTCATCTGCAAGAAGAACCCGAAGCATAAGCAGCGTCAGGGCTAATTGTAAGTTTTTGAGGAGTAGAAGTCCGTGGCACGTATTGCTGGTGTAGACCTGCCCCGCGACAAGAGCGTGGAATACGCTTTGCCTGATATCTTTGGAGTTGGACTGGCCGGTGGCCGTGTGATTCTGGAGCAGGCGAAGATCGATCCTCGCAAAAAAGTTGCGGAATTGACGGAGACGGAAGTCTCCACCCTGCGCGACATTATTGAAAAAGAATGGCGCGTTGAGGGAGACCTGCGACGACAGATCGCGATGAATATTCGTCGTCTGCAGGAGATTCAGTGCTATCGCGGCCTGCGGCATCGCCGAGGGCTTCCCGTTCGCGGGCAGCGCACCTCGACCAATGCTCGTACCCGCAAGGGACCGAAGCGCACAGTGGGCGCTAAGAAGAAGAAGAAGTAGGTTCTATGGCACGAAAAGTAACTGCTGCTCAGGCGGCGCGCAACAAGCCCAAGGTTCGCAAGAACATTGCGGTGGGTGTGGCGCACATCCAGAGCACCTTCAACAACACGATTATCACGCTCACCGATACCAAGGGAGAGGCGATCTCCTGGGCCTCTGCGGGCCAGGTTGGTTTCAAGGGCACCAAGAAGGGCACCCCCTTTGCCGCACAGCTGGCTGCTGAGAGCGCCGCTCGCAAGGCAATGGAGCATGGCCTCAAGCGGGTCGATGTGCATGTCAAGGGGCCGGGTTCCGGTCGTGAGACCGCCATCCGTGCGCTGGGACAGGTTGGCCTTGAGGTTAGCATGATCAAGGACGTCACCCCGTTGCCGCACAACGGCTGCCGCGCCCCCAAACGTCGCCGAGTCTGAGTCGGGCTCTGGTCTGCAGAGCCTACTTGTAAACCTATGCGGAAGCGCATAGGGACGAAGAGGAAAAATGTCAAAATCGTCACCGAACTCCGTCAGTGGGGATACCCGCTGTCGAAAGTGTCGTCGCGCTGGAGAGAAGCTTTATCTCAAGGGTGCACGATGCTACTCCAAGAAATGTGCGATCGAGCGCCGCAACTACGCGCCCGGTCAGCATGGCCCCAATGCCCGTCCTGCCAAGCCTACGGACTATGGTAAGCAGCTTCGTGAGAAGCAGAAGATGCGCCAGATGTACCGCGTCTTGGAAGGGCCTTTCCGTGCCTATGTCGCAGAGGCATCCCGTCGCCGCGGCGTTACGGGCGAGAATCTCCTTCAGCTCTTGGAGATGCGCCTTGACAATGTGGTCTTCCGCCTTGGGTTCTCCACTAGCCGTGCTCAGGCCCGTCAGCTGGTCAGCCACGGACACCTGCTGGTCAATGGCAAGCCGGTGGATATCCCCTCGTACCAGGTTCGCCCTGGCGACACAATCACCATCGCCGAAGGCTCCCGCCGCATGAGCGTCATCCAAGATGCTCTCTCGGGCGTCGGCTCTCGAATCCCTACCTGGCTCTCTCTCGATGCCCACCAGTTCACCGGGAAAATCGTCGCGGCTCCCCGTCGTGATGAAGTGGATTCGCAGGTTCAAGAGCAGGTTATCATCGAGTTCTACTCCCGCTAGTTCTCAGGAGGAGACACTATGGCAATTCAGGAGACAGTTGTACCCCGTATCGAAACACTGGAGCAGTCTGGGCTGTTTGGCAAGTTTGTTGTCGAGCCGCTGGAGCCTGGCTACGGTGTGACTCTGGGCAACTCGCTTCGCCGCGTCTTGCTGTCCTCCATCATCGGTGCCGCCATTACGTCGGTGCGGATCGAAGGAGTCCAGCATGAGTTCCAGACCATCCCCGGGCTGAAAGAAGATGCTACCGAGCTCTTCCTCAACCTGAAGGAGCTGGCCGTCAAGATCCTAGACGATAGCGAGGAAGACGATGAGCTTTCCAGCGCAGCGCGGGTGATTCGAGTCGATGCTCGAGGTTCTGGCCGTATCACGGGAGCAGATGTCGTCTGCCCGCCCGATGTTGAGGTCGTCAATCCTGAGTGTTACTTGGCGACGATCTCAGATGAGACTGCGAGCCTGTATATCGAGATGAAGGTAGAGCGAGGGCGTGGCTATGTCATGCCCGATAAGGGAACCAAGACCACCGATATTATCGGTGAGATCCCCGTCCCTGCCGCCTATGGCCCGGTTCGTAAGGTCAACTACACCGTGGATCCCACCCGTGTGGGCAACCGCAATGACTACGAGCGTCTGACCCTGGAGATCACGACCAACGGCACTACCGAGCCTGGTCAAGCCCTCTCGCAGGCAGCCCAGATGCTCTCGGAGTACTTCCAGCGGTTTGTCGATCACAAGGGCGGTCCGATGCGCTCCTCGTTCATTATCCCGGTGGGGGGCAGTCTGGGTGCCAATGGCACGCCCGATACCCGCATCGAGGAGCTGGACTTCTCTGTCCGTACGTACAACTGTCTGAAGAAGGCGACTGTGCTGACGGTGGGAGAGCTGGCGCAGATGAGCGAAGTGGACCTGATGAACATCCGCAACTTTGGAAAGAAGTCTCTGACCGAAGTGAAGGAAAAACTCAATACCATGGGCTTGACGCTCAAGGACTCGGACGGCTATTTCCCGGGCGAGGACGACGACGACGAGGATTAAGGAAGTTAGAGAATGCGACACCGTATAGGTGGGCGACAGTTTGGCCTCGCTTCGGACGCGCGTATCGCGCTTTTGAAGGGCCTTCTGCGCTCCATGATTATCTACAAGAAGATTGAGACCACCGAGGCACGCGCCAAGGAGATCCAGCCCATGGTTGAGAAGCTGGTGACCCGTGCCAAGGACGATAGCGTGCACTCGCGCCGTATCGCCCGCGCCGCTATCGGGGGTAAGAGCGCCAGCGACGAGGATATCGTCAAGGAGCTCTTCACGGTCATTGCCCCGAACTTCAAGGATCGGCCCGGCGGCTACACCCGCATGGCTCACAAGAGCGTTCGGCGCGGCGATGGGGCACCCGTCGTGGTGCTGGAGTTCGTCAACGACTAAGGTGGTTTGACGTAGCTAATGGGCCGTGTTCGCCTGACTCTTGAGTACGATGGAACCGACTTTGCCGGTTTTCAGCTCCAGCGAGGCGAGCGCACGGTTCAGGGAGAGCTGGAGGCGGCTCTGACCCAGATGACCGGTGTGGAGACTATCCGGGTGTTTGGGGCAGGCCGCACCGATGCAGGGGTCCACGCGTTGGGGCAGGTTGCCCACTTCGATGTGGACTGGAAAATTTCAGAAGAGAAGCTGGTTCCGGCACTGACTGCCTATCTTCCGCCCGATATTAGCGTGCGGAGGGCGGAGTATGTGGAGCAAGAGTTTCATGCTCGCTTCAGTGCCACAAGTCGGACCTACCGGTACGCGATCCTCAATCGCCCGCAGCCTTCGGCGCTACTGACACGCTATGTCTGGCATGTCACCCGGCCGCTGAAGGTGGAGCGAATGCAGGAGGCAGGGAAGGTTCTGTGCGGGACGCATGACTTTGCGACGTTTGGGCAACCAGACACGCGAGGCAAGAGTACGATTCGCTTTGTCGAGAGGATCGTCGTGCGACCGTGGGGACCGTGCCTGCTGGTCACCGTGCGAGGGAATGCCTTTCTGCGCCAGATGGTGCGCAGCTTGGTAGGAACTCTGGTGAGAGCGGGGCAGGAGAGGCTGAGTGTGGACGAGGTCTCGGAGCTTCTGAGAGTCTGTGATCGGCGGGCTTGTCCTCCGATCGCCCCCGCAAGAGGGCTCTGTCTGGTACGCGTTAGCTACGACGGCCAGCGAATAGGAATAAATTAAAATGAAGACTTATTCAGTAAAAGCGGACGATATCCAGCGCGACTGGATCGTCCTAGATGCCACCGGCGTGCCGATTGGGCGTCTGGCTGCAGAGGCGGCGAAGATTCTACGCGGTAAGACCAAGGCGATCTTCTCCCCGCACCTCGACTGCGGCGATCATGTGATCATCATCAATGCCGCGCGAGCGATCCTCACCGGCAACAACAAGGCCGATGAGCCGATCTACCGGCACACGCTCTACCCGGGTGGCCTCAAGCAGGTTCCCCGTGGCGAGCTCCTGGAGAAGCGCCCCGACTACGCCGTGCTGCGGACGGTCAAGGGTATGCTTCCCCACAACCGCCTGGGAGCCCAGATGCTCACCAAGCTGCGCGTCTATGCCGGTGACACCCACCCGCATGAGGCTCAGATCAAGGGCGCGGCCAAAGCAAAGGCAGAAGGTTAAACCATGGCAGAGACTCGAGTGTATGCAACCGGTAAGCGCAAGTGCGCTATCGCCCGCGTCTGGCTTGCGCCCGGCGATGGGACGATCACGATCAATGGCAAGACGGTGATGGAGTACTTCTGCCGCCGCACGCTGGAGGCGCTGATCCAGCAGCCGTTCGCTGCCACCCGCAGCGAGGGCCGCTACAGCATCTTCGCCAAGACCAAGGGCGGGGGAATCTCCGGCCAGGCCGGCGCTCTGCGCCACGGCATCAGCAAGGCGCTTGTCGAGGCCGATCCCGACCTGCGCACCGTGTTGCGCCGCAATGGCTTCCTGACCCGCGACCCGCGTGTCAAGGAATCCAAGAAGTACGGCCGCAAGCGCGCCCGTCGCGGATTCCAGTTCAGCAAGCGTTAAGCTGGCACGCCAGGGATTGAAATCCCCGGCACCCGAAAAGAGCGTCCCGAGGACGCGCCCGACCTCTGTGTTGGGTGCACCCTCGGGGCGTTTTTGTGTTTGGGGTAAACTTCGGTTACTATGTCTGATCGAATTGTCGCGCTGGCGACGGAGCTACGAACACGGCTGATCTCTGCACACCCTCCGTTGGAGAAGCGCCTCCGACCGGGGCTTGCGCCCGAGCAATCCCGCGAGCTCGCCGCGAGCTATGACGTGACCCTCACCGACGAAGCGGTTGCCTATTTCTCCGTGCTCAATGGCTTTGATAACCCTCACGCACAACCACAGTCGGAGCTGCACATCGTCGGGATGCGCTGGCTGGACTCGCTGGAAGAGGCGCTGAAGCACTACCAGAGATTCTGGGAGTTTGACGAAACCGATGCCGATATGTATCCCGAGTTTTGGGAGACGGACCCCACGCCGACTCCCCCCTTACGCTTCATCGGGGAGGACTCCGTGTACTTCTACGCGCTGGACCTGCGAGGAGAGGGGCGACCGGTCTGGAGCATGGATCGGGAGCTGGGGATGTCGGTTTCGTTCTTGAGCCTGGAGGCAATGTTGGCAACACTCAATGCTTGGCTCGCCGCAGGAGTCCTGATCTTTCGTGACGGCGAGTGGAGCGAGACAAGCCGTGAGCAGGCTCGAAAAATTGCAACCGACCTCAGCCCCGGCGTTGACCACTGGTAACCATAGCTCCCTGCGTCCTCGGGACGCTCCCAAAATCGGAGGCGGGGCTTTCAATCCCCGCCTTAGGGAAGCAAGTCGGCGACAGCGACGGGGCTATTGGGAGCGCTGAGGGGAGCAATGTTGCCAGTGGCGGCGATCACCTGGGTCTGTGTCCAGATGCCGTTTTGCGGGTGGCGGTGAACCTCTAGCTGGCGGTCGCGCAGGTTGACAATCCAGTACTCAGTGATCCCTGCTGTCGCGTAAAGAGCGCTTTTGGCGTTGCGGTCGTCGCTGAGGGTGGAGTCGCTGACCTCGACGAGGAGCAAGACATCATCGGGGCCGGGATGACGGCTTGCATAGAGCCGAGGAGAACCCTGCGCCACGACAATATCTGGCTGTGGCTGGCTATTGCTGCTGGTCAGAACAATGGGGTTCTCGGTGCGAAGGTGGCAGTCTATCCCTGTAAAGGCGCGGTTGAGGGCAACATGGCTCAGAGGAATCGTAGACGAGTGGGGGGGATCGGGTGGCTTTTGTTCAAATATATCTCCGTCGAGGAGCTCCAGGCGCTCGTCTTCGCGGAACAGACCCAGGCGGATGGCGCACTGGAACTCCTCCACGCTCCAGCGGCGGCGGGCGAAAGCGGCACTCATGGGGGTATTTTATCAGGCATCAGAAAGTCGAGAGTGGCGTGTGGCAGCATTTACAAACTTGGATTGGCGACGATTGGACACCCGCGCGGTTGTTGAGGCGGGGGGCCTTGCAACGATCACGAAGGCGCAGTGGGAGCGCTGTGTGTTTGAGCTGTTGGAGGAAGATTATGAGGTAGTTACGCTGGACTGCGGGGGGGATATCGATACGATGGCTCGCAATTTTGGGGTTTTGTGGCAGTGGGAAACGCTGTTTGGCTATACCGTGCAGAGAATGAACCTTGATGCAATACGCGATGGCTTGCTTGAGTCATGGCCCACGAAGGCTGGGCGGCTTGTGTTGGTGCTGGTAAACGCAGAGCGCATCTGGAAAGAGAGCCGTCGAGAGTTTCTCTATTTCCTAGATTTTGCTCGAGAAAAGAGTCGATGGGAGCTTGCTCTGGGAACCCGCTTCTTTACCCTTCTCGTGGTCGAAGCGGAAAAAGGGGTTATACCAGCACAAGGCTATTGTGGGTTTTCCTCGACACATTTCTTTCCCAATCAGAAGTAAAGTAACAATAGTGGGAGGGTACCCGGTGGGCCGCTTTAGCCACCCGAATTTATGCGCCCGAAACCGAAACGCCGCCCATCACCACAGCCGCCAGTTGCCCGTCATCAGGACATAGGCCCCCAGCGCCGCGTTGGTCACCCCGTGCGCAACGACACAGGCAAGGAGCGACTTTGTGATCCGCAGGAGCCCTGCCATCAGTGCGGCGTAGCCCAGGGCTGCCAGCCACTCGGGGTGCGCGACTCCAAACATCCCCGCAACCATCGCCGCCGCGGGGAGCGAGAAGGCCGTGAGCGGGAGCTCGCTCCACTTCTCCTGGTTGGTGCAGTAGCGCAGCAAGAACGAGCGCCAGAAAACCTCTTCCAGCACCGGAACCAGCAGCGCCAGCCCGATAAAGCGCATGGTGAGAAAGACGGTGCGTAGCGTGGGGTCGGGGATGGCCTCAAACGGGTTATAGGCAGTGCGCTTCCCGAGGGCGAGGCCCGCCGGTTGGATGCGCTCCAGCACCAGCCAGAGCCCCAGCCCAAGGAGCCCGGTGACTGTGCCAATCGCCACCGCTTTCCCGTCGCCGCGTAGCTCACCCTTCCAGGCGCGGCTACAGACAATCAGCGCGATCAGGACAAGCACCGCCTTGATGCAGTACACCACGGGGTAGCTGGAGCGCGGCAGGTAGCCCTCCAGGGTCGTTAAGACGAGAAAGAGCACCATCGGTGCGGCGTAGGGAAGCCAGTTGGGTTTGTTCGTCATAGAATTAGCGGGGACGGAAATCGTCGAGGATGTAGGGCCAGAAGCCTTGTGTCAGCGTCTTTTCATCGATACGGGCAAAGGCTGCGGTTAGTTGTTCGTAGCGCTCTGGCTCAAAGCCTTCGTCCCAGAGAGCATCGGTGTCGCCGACTGCTGCTTCAAAGCCATCGAAGGCATCTTGAAGTGCGGCAAGGCAGGCAGCAAACTCCGTGATGTGATCGTTGACCCAGACAGAGCGAAAACTCTCTTCATGATCCAGCCAGACAATCTTGCAGTTGTCGTTGGCATCGAAGCAGATCGGATTTCCGCCACCATCATGGCCAAACTCGTAGTAGCGCATGAGGCTAGGTTTAAGTGACTCTGATATTCCCCATCTCTCTGGAACACGGCGAAGAGGAAGTCCAGGAGCGTTCTGAAAGGTAAGGCAGGGAATGGCATCCTCAGGCAAACCGATCGTGAGGAGAAACTGTCTGTCCTCATCAGGTAGAGGGAGATGGTTAAGCTGATGTATTTGGAAAGGAGGGGAGAAAGTGAGTGGCATGCCTAAGTCGCTCCTTGGGCTATCGTGGTGAGGATTCCCAAGAGCCGCTCCAGAGGGTTGAGATTTTCGTTGTCACGGTCTACCGTCAGCTCTGTCCCCTCTAGCTTGACGAAGCGCCAGAGCTCGCCTGTGGTGACAGCACCGTAGATCGGGGAGAGGGGCTTGTTGGCGCGCTGGTTAAAGAGCTGGGCGGCGATCATCTCCGCAACACACTGACCGAGTCCGGTGACCAGCTTTTCGTTCTTGGCCTCGACCAGTGCAAAGACCGGAGCTTGGATGGTGAACGGGTCGCGTGAGCGTGAGAGGAGGTAGTCACAGTAGCCATTGAGCCCCTGCTTGGGATCGACATTGAAGTCCACGCCGGAGAAGAGACTGATCTGTGCGTGAAGCTGCCGGCGTACCTCGGCCAAGACAGGCATGATAAGCAGCTCCGAGCGCGCTTTTTCCGTCCCAATCGCCAGCGCTAGGGGTAAGTACTCATCTAGGGTTGCTACGAGAAGCTCACCTGGCGGTGCAGGCGTCACGCTGGGGAATAGCTCTTGGTCATAGACCACACTCAGCCCGAACTTATCCAGAACCTCGGTGAGAGTCGTAAACTTCGAGTAGGACATGGTGCTATTTTATCCCGTCTCCCGCGTCCTCGGGACGCTCTTGGCTGCTGCCGGGGTGTTTCTAACCCCCGGCTATCCAATCTGCAAGGCCTCGGCGGCGCGGCGGCGGCGAGCGACGGCTTCTTTGAGCAGTCCGTGGTCAGGGCGGGCGAGCTGCGGGTCGCGACTAAGGAGGTCGAAGGCGTCGGTGCGGGCCTCGATCAGGATGTCTTGGTCACGGAGCACGTCGGCGACTTTGAGGCTGGGAATGCCGGACTGGCGCGTGCCGAAGAACTCACCGGGGCCACGGAGCTTGAGGTCTTCCTCGGCGATCACGAAGCCGTCGCTGGTGGCACACATCACCTCCATGCGGGCCGTGCCATCGGGCGTGCTGGGGTCGGCGAGGAGGACACAAAACGACGCGTGCTCGCCGCGCCCGACTCGGCCCCGGAGCTGGTGGAGCTGGGCCAGCCCAAAGTTGTCGGCGTCCTCAATCACGATCACGGCGGCATTGGGAACATCTACGCCGACCTCGATGACGGTGGTCGCGACCAAAATCTGGTGCTCGTTCTTACGAAACGCCTCCATGACGGCGTCTTTCTCATCGCTCTTGAGCTGCCCATGGAGCAGGCCGATGGAGAGCTCGGGGAAGACATGGGCCTTGAGGTGCTCCGCCAGGTGCGTGGCGGCCTTGGCCTCGCGCTTCTCGGACTCCTCGACCAGCGGGCAGACAATGTAGGCTTGGCGGCCCTGGGTTACCATCTGTTTAATGCCGGCGTAGACCTTGTCCTGCTCGGCGCGTTTCTTCCAGTGCGTGCGGATCGGCTTGCGGCCCGGTGGGAGCTGGTCGAGGATCGAGACATCAAGGTCGCCGTAGACCGTGAGAGTGAGCGTCCGTGGGATGGGGGTGGCCGTCATCACCAGTACATCGGGGCGGACGCCTTTATCCGAGAGGGCGGCGCGCTGGAGCACCCCGAAGCGGTGCTGCTCGTCGATCACCACGAGGCCGAGCTTGTGGAAACCGACACTCTCCTGAATCAGCGCGTGGGTGCCGACCACGATACTTGTCTCACCGGAGAGCAGGCGCTCCTTGACAGCGGCCTTTTCCTTGGCGGGCCGGGAGCCCGTGAGCAGATCGACCCGCAGACCGAGCTCCTCCAGCCGGGCACGGATGCCCTTGAGGTGCTGCTCGGCGAGGATCTCCGTGGGGGCCATGAGCGCCGCCTGGTAGCCACCGCGTGCGGCGATTGTCATGGCGGCCATCGCCACCGCGGTCTTACCCGCGCCCACATCGCCCTGGACAAGGCGGTTCATGGGGAGCGTGGAGGCCATGTCGCGGCCCAGCTCGCCGATCACGCGCTCCTGGGCCTCGGTGAGGGAGAAGGGGAGGACACCGCGCAGCTCCTCGACCGGACCAAGCACATCCGGGAAGGCGATTCCGGGCTGGATCGCGACTTCGCGCTTCTTCTCTGCCACCAGAATCTGCAACGCGAGCAGCTCTTCGTAGGCGAGGCGGTGGCGCGCCGCTTGCAGGGCGTCGTCGCTCTCAGGGTAGTGGATATTGCGCAGCGCCTCGGCGATTCCGGGCAGGCTACGGCGCTTGCGCAGAGCATCGGGGAGCGCATCCTCGAACTCATCGGCGCAGAGCTTGACCGCCTCGTAGGCAAAGCGGCGCAGGCGGGTCTGGGAGAGCCCCTCAGTGAGCGGGTAGACCGGGACAATCCGCCCGATCGCCAGCGAGTCTACGGCACCGTCTTCGTCGATCGCCTCCCACTCGGGGGTGTTGAGCTCAGGAGCATAGCGGCGCTTCACCTGCCCGTAGGCTACCACTTGCTTGCCGATCAGCTTCTCAAAGGTCGCCTTCATGCGCCACTGGTTGAACCAGGTCAGCGATGCCACCACCCGCGAGCCATCGTCGAGCGTCACTTTGGTGATGACGAGCTTATTGCGCAGCGGCTTGTTCTCGACCGCCGTCACTTTCCCGAGAATGGTCGCAAACTCACCGTCGCGGACATCGCCGATCTTGACAAAGCGTGTCCGGTCTTCGTAGCGGCGGGGGAAGTGCCCGACCAGGTCCGCGAGCGTGCGAATCTGGAGCTTCCAGAGCGTCTCCGCCAGCTTCTCCCCGATTCCTTTGAGCTTGGTGACGGGCAGTTCGGGGTTCATGGCGTCCTATTGTACCCGACCAAACTCCGCCATTTTGCAGAGTAAATTGACGGGAGGCTGTCCTAAGATAGGCACATGAAACGTGCTTTTACCCTGATCGAGCTTCTTGTCGTTATTGCCATTATCGCGATCCTCGCCGCGATTCTCTTTCCGGTCTTTGGCCGTGCGCGTGAGCAGGCCCGAAAGTCCGTGTGCTTGTCAAATCTGAAGCAGCTTGCCACCGCTGCGCTGATGTATAGCCAGGACTACGACGAGGTCTTCCCCAATGCCAGCTGGATTGGGCCGGATGCGTTTCCGCCGAACTGGTACTTCGGGGAGTCGTCGCGCACCTTGCTCGAGCCCTATGTCAAAAATAGCGCGGTCTTTGTGTGCCCCTCCGATACGGAGCTCGCCAAGCTTGTGGTGCGGGGGGCAAGCCAGCCCTTTGGTCTCTCGTATCAGTTTCATGGAAACCCCTTGGGAAATGGGACCAATATCATCAAGAAAATCTATTTTGGAGGCGGGGGAAAGCTCATGGCAGAGCGGAATAATGCCGTTCCTCTCTCTCACCAGGTCCTTCCAGGGCAGCGTACCTCTTTGATTGAAGGAACTTCGCAGGCAGAAGTGAGCAACCCTGCGGAAAACTGGTTATTTGCCGATGCTTGGCCCAGCGTTCATGGAGGAGAAATGACAAGCTATTTTTTGGGAACAAGAACCTATATGCTTTCGCTTGAAAATACACCCTTTCAGCGCTCATGTAATCTGGTTTACGTGGATGGTCACGCGAAATTTAGTAATGTCAAAGCGGCTGCCTGGGATACGGATCCTTATTAAGATTGATTAATTATAATATTGCAAAGCCAGAGAGCCACTCTGGCTTTTGCTTTTATAACCGTACTTCAGGGCTTATCATTTATTTGTGAGGATATCTTGCTTAAGAACCTAAAGACATAAATGATTAAAAAATAATGAACACGGAGTTCGCTTCCTGTTTCATAGTTTTTTCACGAAGATAAATATAATATGAGTAAGGGATGCGAACCTTTAGAGACTTCCAGCGTCCCTGACTGTGAAACTATGACTGCTTCGGAACCGATCACTCTGCCCCCTCTGGAAGACGCTTTCGAGAGCGTGAACCTTGAGCTGACTCGTCCTCAGGACGAGGCCGTCGCGATGGTTCCGGGTGACTTTGCGCTCAAGCACCAGATCCTCCCGCTGATGGTGGACAACGGCACCCTTGTGGCCGCGGTGGGCTCACCGCTCTCGCTCGGGGCGGTCGATGAGCTGAGTGTCTTGCTCCAGCGCCCGACCCGTGCGGTGCTGGCTCCTGCTGCGGTCATCAAAGAGAAGATCGAGGAGATCTTCCTGGAGAAGATCCTCGCGGGGCTTCCGGGGCAGAGCGACGATAACAACAATATCGATGCGGATGAGAACACCGACCTCGCGGACCTGCAGAAGATGGCGGGGGAGACCGCAGTTGTCCAGATGGTCAACCTGGTCTTTGCCCAGGCGGTGCGCGATGGGGCATCGGATATCCATATCGAGCCCTACGAGAAAGAAGTCAAGGTGCGGTGCCGTATCGACGGCATGCTGCGCGATATGATGGCCCCGCCCAAGCGCATGCACGCCGCAATTATCTCCCGCCTGAAGATCCTGGGCGAGATGAATATCGCGGAGCGCCGCTTGCCGCAGGACGGCCGCATCAAGATCACGATCGCCGGGCGCGCCATCGATGTCCGTGTCTCGATTGTCCCGACTGTCTTTGGGGAGCGTGCTGTGATGCGTATCCTCGACAAGGGGACGGCGATGCTGGGGCTGGCGGAGCTGGGAATCCAGCCCGATACCCTGGAGCGCTACCGGCAGATCATTAAAGTGCCCTACGGCGTCATCCTGGCGACCGGTCCAACCGGTGCAGGAAAGTCAACCACGCTCTACGCCTCGCTCCAGGAGATCTGGTCTCCGACCACCAATATCCTGACGATCGAGGACCCGGTTGAGTACCAGGTGGCGGGCATCAGCCAGATTCCGGTGCGCGCCGCGATCGGCCTGACTTTCGCCAACGGCCTGCGCAGTATTGTCCGCCAGGACCCCGATGTGATCATGGTCGGAGAGATCCGTGACCACGAGACCGCCGAGATCGCGATCCACGCGGCGCTGACCGGTCACTTGGTCTTCTCCACCCTGCACACCAACGACTCCCCCGGCTCCGTGACCCGTCTGCTGGACATGGGAGTCGAGCCCTACCTGGTGGCATCGTCGCTGATCGGCGCGGTTGCCCAGCGGCTTGTGCGGCGTGTCTGTAGCAACTGTTCCCAGCCCTACACCCCCGAGGGGGAGATGCTAGAGGGCGTGGGGATCGTCGCGAGTGAGTGGGCGGGAACCACGCCGTTTCGCAAGGGAGTCGGCTGCGAGAAGTGCCAGGGGACGGGCTACAAGGGCCGTGTCGGTCTCTACGAGCTCTTTGTGGTCGATGAGCCGATCCGCCGCATGACCGTGGATCGGGCAAGCTCCAACCAGATGAAAGACTATGCGATCAAGACCCACGGGATGCGGACGCTCCTGGGGGATGGCAAGCTCGCGGTTCTTGCCGGGAAGACTACACCCGAAGAGGTCCTGCGTGTCTGTCAGCGGGAGGCGTTCTAGGTCATGGCAGCGCTGAGCTTTTCCTATGTCGCGATGGACTCTGCCGGGGCACGCCGCACCGGTGTGATCGAGGCGGAGACCAAAGAGGCCGCGCTGGTACGGCTGGAGTCCGAGGGACGCTTTGTTCTGGAGATCAACGAGGCCAAGGCATCTGCGGCGGCAGCGGCGGGCGCGGCGACCTTTGGGAGCCGGAAGGCCCCCTCGCGCCAGGAGCTCGCGCTCTTCACGCGCCGCCTCGCCGACCTCTCCCAGGCGGGCCTGCCGCTGGACCGGGTGCTTCAGGTCGTGGCGGAGCAGTCGGAGAGCATTGTGCTGAAAGAGGTCTCGGAGCAGACCCTGGAGGACGTCCGCGCGGGAATGCAGGTGAGCCAGGCGCTGGCCAAGCACCCCAAGTACTTCAATGAGGTCTTCACCCAGACCCTCCGTGCTGGTGAGGCCAGCGGCCAGTTCCCCGAGGTCGCGGGGCGGCTTGCGGACTTTCAGGAAAAAGAAGTGGCGCGTCGGAGCCAGATCACCAGTGCGCTGGTCTACCCCGCGATCCTGGCCTCGACCGCGGTCTTTGTGGTTCTCTTCTTGCTGCTCTTCGTGGTGCCCAAGCTCTCGGGAGTCTTCAAGGACCTGGGAAACAACCTTCCCGTGACCACCAAGATGCTGCTCTCCAGCACGGACTTTATCACCCAGAACTGGGTGCTGATGCTCGTGCTGATCGTGGGAACGACCGTGGGCATCAAGGGCTGGCTCGCCACTCCCGGCGGGGCGTTTCTGCGGGATAAGTTCTTGCTGAAGGCACCGCTGATTGGGCCCGTGGTGCTCAAGGCAACCATCTCGCGCTTCGCCCGTGTGCTGGGCACCCTGGTCTACGGCGGCGTGCCGATCCTGGAGGCGCTGGATATCGCAGGGCTCTCGGCGGGAAACCGGGTGTTTCATACCAGTGCGCAAAAAGTCTCCGAAGAGGTGCGCGAGGGCCGTCCTATCGCCGAGTCGATGCGCGACACGGGGGTCTTTCCGCCCGTTCTGACCCACATGGTCGCGATTGGGGAGGAGACCGGCGATCTGCCCCGGATGCTAGGACGGGTCTCGGATAGCCTGGACTTCGAGGTAGACACCGGGATGCGTCGTCTTGTCTCTCTGGTGGAGCCGGTGATCGTTCTGACCATGGGGACATTCGTGGGGTTTGTGGTTCTATCGGTGCTCTTGCCGATCTTTCAAGCGCAGGAAACAGTCAAATGAAAAAACAAAAACGTGCGTTTACGCTCATTGAGATGCTGGTCGTGGTGCTGATCCTTGCGATCTTGGCCGCGCTGATTGTCCCCCGTGTGGTCAACCGCACCGGAGATGCCAAGCGCGCCAAGGCCGCCAGCGATATCGCGACCCTGACCGGGCTTTTGCAGCAGTACAAAGTCGATACCGATCAGTTCCCCACGACCGAGCAGGGCCTCAACGCGCTCCGTGTCGCTCCGGGCGATGTGAGCAACTGGCGCGGCCCGTACTCCCAGAAGGATATCCCCGGCGATCCGTGGCAGAACGAGTATGTCTATGAGTCGCCTGGCCCCAATGGGGAGGACTTTGTGATCGCTTCCTACGGGGCGGATGGCGCTCCGGGCGGCGAGGGCGACAACGCGGACATCACGAGCCTCTAAGCCATGCAAACGGTCTCCCCCCTAACCCCCGCCCGGCGGGGGGACAAAAAGGAAATTCCTTTAGTTCTCCCCCGCTTGCGGGGGCTAGGGGGCGCATTCACTCTTATCGAGGCGACCGTGGTGATTACGATCCTAGCCCTGCTGGCCGCGCTCGTGCTCCCCAATGTCGTGGCGATGAAGCGCTCACGGGATGTGCAGAGCCTGAAGGCCCGTGTTCTGCGCCTGCCCGCCGAGGCGCTAAATGAAGCGCGCAAGAGCAAGCTCGCCGTGACCCTTCGGGCCGAGGGAAGCGATACCCTTATCATGGAGCGTGCCGGGGCCGAGGGGGAGGACTCCACGGAGGTGAAGCGCCTCCCCCTCAGCCAAGACCTTCAGCTGGATGCCGCAACGAGCGAGGGAAAGAGTGTCGATCTGGGCACCTGGGAGTGGACGGTCTATCCGGATGGCTCCGCGAAGGCGGGGCACTTGGAGCTGCTGGAGGGCAACCGGATCCTCGATCTGCGTCTCCCGGGCGAGGGCGAGCTGCCCCGCTGGAACACGGCAACCACGACACAGACCGACGACGAGCGCTGGAGCGCGGGAGAGCTGGAGCAACGTGGGCAGAGCTAGGGGGCGCGGCTTTACGCTGATCGAGGTGCTCGTGACGAGCGCCTTGGTTGGGGTGGCTATCGCAGGGTCACTCACCGCGCTAGGGCGGCTCTCCCGTGCCGATGCCTACGCCCGAAATGCGGAGCTACTCCAGCGGCTTGGGGCACAAAAGCTGGTCACCCTGCAGGTCGAGGGAGACCTACGCACCGCAGATACGTCGGGGGATTTCTCTGCGGAGGGCTACCCCGAGGCACAGTGGCGGCTGGAGCTCCAGACCACCACCGATGAGAATGTGGAAGAGGCGACCATCACGGTCACGAAGGGCGAGTCGGAGCAAGCGCTCTCGGAGCTGATCTTCTTCCGACCGACGACCACAACAACTGCAGCGACAGGAACAGGCGGACAGTGAGCCAGAAACGACGAAAGGTCAGGGCAGGGGTCTCTCTGCTGGAGCTAATGGTAGTCCTCGTGATGATGGGCTTCCTGACCTATGCGCTCATCTATGCTTTTGTGGGGGGGATCGACCTGGAGCGACGGCAGGCACAGCGCCAGAACGAGGAGAACCCGGCGGCTCGGGTGGAGCGGCGCGTGAGCCGCCTACTGACCGAGGCCCTGCTCTCCGAGGACACGACCGACCTGAAGACCTACTTTGTTGCCGCAACCGAGAACGATGGGGCGCTCGGGGCGGATCGGCTGACCTTCACCACGACCGCGCCCGGTCTCTCACTTGCGACCCAGGAGAGCACCGACGATTTCGAGACCCAGCACGAGCAACACGGTCCGCAGGGGGGCGTGACCGAGGTCTCGCTGGGACTCACACCCACCGGCGAGGCAGGAAGCCACACGGGGCTCTTTGAGCGGCTACAGACACCCGCGGATGGCGACGCGACCCAGGGCGGCACTGAGGGAGTCCTGGAGACGAGTGTCTCCCAGCTTGGCTTTCAGTTCTTCGATGGCACCCAGTGGACCAGTGAGTGGGATACGCTCACCAGCGGGACACGGCGGCTCCCGGCGGCGGTGCGGGTGAGCTACACCCTGACCAGCGATAGCAATAATCAGGTGCACACGTTCGATGTGCGGCTGCCTGCCAGCGATGTCGATGCGAATAACCCCATCACGGGCACCACGGCGGGAGGCGCGTCATGAGCCGAAGAGCACGACGGCACGAGCGTGGTGGCGTGATGGTGCTGGCACTGGTGATCCTGGCGGGGCTGCTGGCACTGCTCGCCACCTTTGCCGCAAACCAGCGTGTCTACCAAGAGGCAACCCTCAACACCCTGCGTGAGCGCCGCGCCGAAGCCGCCGCCCGCAGTGGTATCGCCGTCGGGCTCTCGGCCCTCGTGGAGGTAAATACCAACCTGGTCAAGCTCGACGATACCTGGGCGACTCTGGGGCAGGGGAGCGGCACGGTGGGGGGGGCGGAGGCGACCACGCTGACCAATGGAGCGACCTACCGGGTGCAGGTGGTCGATGCGGGGAGCTTCCTCAATATCAACACCCTCACCGAGGCCCAGCTCCAGACCCTCCCCCTGACGACCGAGCAGATCGCGAGCCTGCTGGACTGGCGTGAAGCCGGGACAACGCCTCGAAACGAGGGGGGGAAAGACGAGTACTACAACGCGCTCACCACCCCCTACAACACGAAGCTAGGCAGGCTCACAACGCTTAAGGAGCTGGCGCTGGTCAAGGGCTGGACCGCACGGACACTCTACACGCCCGATGCGGAGGGGACGACCAGCACGGTCAGCTCTAGCCCGACAGCCGCCGCGAACACACCGCTGGAGGATGCAAGTGGGAACCCACTGGCGCTGGCGGGAGTTCTGACGGTATCCAGCGGTGCGCCCAATACGACCGCTACCGGGACGGCACGTACGAACCTGAACCAGCAGAACCTGAACCTGGTGCAGCTGGTCCAGCTAGGGCTACCCGCACAGCTGGCGACCCAGGGGCCGTTTACATCGTTTGCGAACCTGCTTGGACGGGGGGGGATCTCGACCCAGGCGGCGCAGCAGGTCCTCGACTCCGTGGGCTTCACAACCGATACCCGGCTGACGGGCAAGGTCAATATCAACACCGCGACGGAGGCTGTCTTAGGCAAGCTTCCCGGCGCGACCTCCGATATTGTCAGCGCGATTGTGAGCCGCCAGAGCAGTGGCTTTGCCAGCCTGGGAGAGCTCTCCACGATCCCCGGACTCACGGGGACAGCGCTGGGAACCCTCGCCGATGCGGTCTGTGTGGGCAGTGATACGTTTATTGTCCGTGCTTGGGGCGAGAGTGGCGGGGTCGGAGTGGCCCTGGAGGCGCTGGTGGGAATTCGCAATAGTCGTCCACAGATTCTAATGGTGGAGCGCATCAACTCAACAACGATACCGGCGTGGTGGCGCTGGGAAGAGCAACCAACAACGACGGTTTCTCTGGGAGCAACGCAATGAACGGGAGACAGCTGCCAACCCTACATCTCGAGTGGGCACCAGGCAACGTGCTCGCACTGGATCGCAGCGACAATCGTACCGCACGTGGGGCGGATATCTCGGAGCTGGGACGCTTTGTCCGTGGGCACAAAGAGGCACTGGTTGGCGTGAGCCGCGGGAGTGTTTTTCTGAAGACCATCCGGCTTCCGAAGGCAACCCCCGATGAGCTACGACGCCTGGTCAACCTCCGGCTGGGGCAGCTCTTCCCGCTCCCCGCGAGCGAGCTCGCCTTCGATGCCTACCAGACCAACGACCAGAACATGGAGGGCTGGCTGACCGTGGTCGCGGCGATGCGCTCTCAGGACCTTGTCCAGCTCCGCTCCGAGCTCGCGCAAGCCGGCCTGAAGGCGACTCGGATCTTCCCGGTAGCTCTGGCCGCGCCCGCGGTCGCCAAGCAGAGCGATGCCCTCGTGGTGGATAAGCTCCCCAATGGGCTGGCTCTGGATGTGGTCAAGGACGGTGTCCTGCGCTTTAGCCGCCTGGCCCCCGAGGACTCCCCGACCGGGCTGGAGGTGCAGCGGACGCTCATGGCCGCCGGGGTGGAGGACCTCGATGCCGTTCGAGGCCGTACCCTCGATGAGCTACACCGAGCGCCGGAGTTCTCTTTTTCGCTGAACGAAGACCGCGCGAAGGAAGAGAAGCACCTAATTGCGGGAAAGACCCGGCTCTCGATCCTGCTCTTGGTCTCGTCGCTGCTACTGGCAGGCTTTATCTGGGTGGAGCACGCCGAGGCGCAGGCTCGAAAAGACAAGGCCAGTGCGGTCTGGGAGACCAAGCTCAAGACCCTGCGTGTGATCCGGGATGCGGAGCTCGCCAAGGCGGGCCGGGCCGTGAGTGTTCGGGGGAGCCTAGATCGGGCGTTTGTGACTGCCCAGCCCCTCAGCGATATTGTCCAGGCGGCGGCCACCGCCCTGCCCGAGGGAAGCTGGCTGATCGGGGTGAACGCCGAGCGCGGCAAGCCGCTCCAGCTCCGTGGCACCGCGATGAACGGCCAGCAGGTCGCCAAGCTTGTGGATGGGCTAAGCCGGACGCCCCGCTTCCGGGATGTCCGCCTGGTCTTTGCCAATGGGGCCAAGATTGAGGAGACCCCTGTGGTGCAGTTTAATATCGCGGCGACCGCGGTGGGGAACCTCCCCATGCCCCAGCCCGAGAAGACCAAGAAGGGGGCAGTCAAGCGCGCTGCCACCGCGACTCCCCGTGTGGCAAGCGCAGGAGGAACCCCGTGAAGAACTCCCTGATCAACTTTAAAAACCCGCAGGAGGTCGGGCCGAGCGCGGTCACTCTGGCCGCCCTGCTGATCCTGGCGGGCTCCCTGGCGTACATGCTCTTCGTGCCCAAGGCCACGACCGACGGCCTCGCGCGGGGCAAGGAGCGGAGCCGCAAGCAGATCTTGGAGCAGATCGAGTCGGCCCAGGCGAGTGGTCAGGCGGCGCAGGCCGCGACCGCAGGGAAGCTCTGGCAGGGCGATACCGACACGATCTCGGCGGCGATCCTGGCACAGCTCACCCAAGAGGCGAACCTGCTCAAGGTCAAGGTCTCGGCGTTTCGACCGCAGCGCACTCTCACGCTCCCGGAGCTGACCGAGCTGCCCTTTACCGTCCAGCTCGCCGGCCCCTATCCCGCGATCCAGGCCTTTGCGGCGAGCTTTGATCGGCCCTCCAGTAAGCTGGCGCTCCGCTCGATCCAGCTCGCCAGTAGCGATGCCAGCTCCGATGCCGTGACCGCGACTCTGGGAATCTCGGCCTATGTCTCCGGCCAGGTGACCGTGGCTCCGAAGAAACCGACGGTGTCCGCGACACCCGCACCGTCGAAGGGAGGGACCAGCAATGGCCAAGCTCAGTAAACCCATGCAGTGGATCGTGATCATCGCTATCACCGGTGGGGTCGCGGCCTACGTCCTCACCGAGCAGGAAGGCGGAGGCAAGCGCATGAAGCCGAAGACGGTCGCAAGCAAGTCCACCGCACCCGAGGGGTTTAAGGAAGAGGACATGACCGCTCGCTTCCCCCGCCTGAACGCACCGGTTCGGAATGTCTTTGTCCCGAAGGTCGCCACGAAGAAGGCACAGCCTGCCGCCGCCGCGCCGCACCCGGCGATTGGGGCACGGGTGAAGCCGACCTGGACCCTGACAGGGATCTATGTCCAGAACGGCACCCGGCTTGCGCTGCTGGAGAACAGCTCCACCGGCGAGTCCCAGACCCTCGCGGTTGGGCAGAGCTGGCAAGGGCAGCCCATTATCGCCATCAAGACCGATGGGATTCTCTTTGCCAATGGGACCCGGATGGTCTTTGAGGAGCCTGAGGAGGCTGAGCCCGCAGCGGTCGCTCCCGTGGTTCTTCCCGGTGGCACCACACCTGGCGCGGGCGTACGGCCCGGGGTTGCTGCCGATACCTCGCCGAATCGTCCGATCACTATCAACCTGCCACCTGGCGTGGCACCAACGCAACCTACGGGGAGCCGACCATGAAAACATCTAGAATCTTTCGCCATTTCCCGCTACTGCTACTTGCGGTGGCCGTCACCCCCCGCGCGGCTCTCGCCCAGTTTGGCCAGGGAGGGTTTGGGGACTTTGGAGGGGGGATGGACATCCCCAAGCCCGCGTGGGAGAACTTCAAGCTCAACCCCAAGACCCGCCTGAAGCTGGACTTTCGCAATGCGAGTGTCGATGCGGTACTGAGTGTCTTTAGCAAGGCCAGTGGGATTCCCATTATCAAGGACCCCGCGCTCAAGGACCCGATCACGATCCAGAGCCCGGTCGATCTTAACCTCAAGGATGCCTTTGCGCTCCTCAATGCCGCACTGGGTGTCCGCAACTTTGACCTGACCAAGAGCGGCAATATCCTGATGATCAAGAGCCGCGCGCAGGCAAGCTCCGGGCGCGGAAATCGCTTTGGGGGCATGAGCGGTGGTTTTGACCCGAGCATGTTTGGAGGCGGGAGCAGCCGCAGTAGCGCGGCACCCAAGGTCTATGCGCTCAAGTACGCCAATGCGACCCAGGTTGCTCGTGTCATCAACGATGTCTTTGCCAACTCGGGGCAGCAGGCGATCAATCCGGCCGCACTGGGGGCGATGTTTGGCGGGGCTGCGACAGGAGCTCCCGCAACCCCACCCGCGGCACCTCCCGGCGGAGGAAATGGCCCCAGTGCCGGCCCTGATCCCGACCCACAGCGCGGCGGCGGTGGTGGTGGCCGCGGTGGATTTGGCGGCTTCGGGGGCGGTGGATTTGGCGGCCAGGGGGGCTTCGGTGGCTTTGGCCAAGGTGGCTTCGGTGGGATGGGCGGCTTCGGCGGCTTTGGACGCGGCGGTGCGAATACATCGGTGGTCCGCGCCTCGGCTGATGACTACTCCAACTCCGTGATCGTCAATGCCCCCACCCGTGAGCAGGATCAGGTTGCAGACCTGATCGAAGAGATCGACAAGCAGACCGATCAGCCTCAGAAATCGCAGGTTGTTCCGCTTCAGTTTGCGCTCGCCACCGATCTTGTGACCGTGGTACAGAATGTCTTGGTCGCCAATATGCCCCGTGGGCGGGGGGGCTCCACCACGGGACAGACACCGATCGACCAGCGCTTCGGAGGGGGCGGCGGCTTCGGCGGGTTTGGCGGCTTCGGACGTAACGGGGCATCGTCGCTGGCGGCAGGGAACGTGGTGGCAGAGTCACGCACCAACTCTCTGATCATCACGGCGACCCAGGAGAACCTTGATCTGATTACCAAGGTTGTCAAGGAGCTCGACAAGCCCATTACCTTTGAGAATAGTACGTTTGTCATCACCCTGGAGAATGCCCGCGCCGACCAGATGGCCGATGTGCTCAACCAGAGCTTTGGGAGCCGCAATGGCACCCGCTCGACCACGGGACGCACCACGACCGGCCAGACCGGGGCTTCGTCGCGTGCCAACACCAATAACCGAACCAATACCCCCGCCACCTTGGGACGAAGCGTGCCCCAGAACGACGATCCTGTCCAGGTGGGGCTGGCCGATCCGATGGCGGGTGCAGGAGAGCTCGCGACCAACGTGACCGTCCAGCAGGGCTTCCCTGGCTTTGGCGGAGGGGGCTTCGGAGGCGGTGGCTTCGGTGGCTTTGGCGGCGGCGGCACGACAAACCGGACACAGCAGAGCACGGGCACCCGTGGCCTCGATAGCCAGGGGCGCGTGGTGAACCTGCGCGATCTCACGGGACAGGTAACCGTGATCCCGGATATCAATACCAATAGCGTTGTGATTGTTACGTCGCCACAGAACCGTGACCTTCTCCAGCAGATTGTGGAGCAGCTCGATAAGATTCCCGAGCAGGTGATGATCGAGACCGTGATTGTCGAGGCGAGCCTGGATGCGACCGACAAGCTGGGGATCGAGTGGAACCTGACTCAGGGAACCGGTAGCGTGCTGGGAGCGCTTGGGGCCACGGATACCAAGGGCGCCGCGTCGTCGTCGTTTGGCAACCAGGCCACGACCACCCAGCCGCAGGGCTTCCGCTACACGCTCACGGGCGGCCAGTACGGGGCGTTTATGAACGCGCTCAAGACCGATGCACGCTTTGAGATTCTCTCGACCCCGCGCATCTTCACGAGCAACAACTCCACTGCGGAGATCAATATCAGCCAGAGCCTGCCCTACGTCACCAGCACCCAGACCAACGCCAACGGCGTCTCGACCTTTAACTACTCCTTCCTCGACGTGGGCATCATCCTGACGGTTACGCCCCGGATTACATCCAATGGCTTTGTCACGATGGATGTCACCCAGACCGCCAACGACTTTGTCCGCTACACCGACTTCAACGCCCCCGTGGTCAACCAGCGCGAGGCGCAGACCACGGTCAGCGTGAAGGATGGGGAGACCATTGTCCTCGGCGGAATCATCAAGAACTCCGTCTCCGCGACTACCAACAAGCTCCCGGTGCTGGGCGATATCCCGGTTCTGGGCAAGCTCTTCCAGTCCAACTCGACCACCAAGAGCAAGACCGAGCTGCTTGTCTTCCTCACCCCACGTATCGTCCGCGATGCCGACGAGGCCCGCAAGCTCCGTGAGGACACGCAGAAGCAGATGCAGTCTAAGCTCAAGGACAAGCTCCCGGAGTTCAGCATGCCCGACAAGGATAAAGTCAAAGAAAAGACGATTGTCAAGCCAAAAGAGGGTGTGACTACATCAAAGGATCCTAAGAAAACCGGCGGGTAGGATTTTTTAAGGATTTATTCAGGAAGCCACGCAGGTGCGTGGCTTCTTTTTTTTGAAATTCCGGGAACTGTTTTTGAATATTTTTGTTTTATTACAATTTGGATTTTATTTAAATAAATTGGTTTCTATTGGTTTTGTTTTGGTAAAAATACTTATTTTGGTGCTTTGGTCTACAGGGAATAGGTTCATTGCCAATAATAAATTTGTTGTTGAATTATTGTCAAGGATGGGGAATTGGTTGATACGAATTTTATAGAGGCTGAGCTGAATGGCGCTGCGCTCAATGGGATATGGAAAGATTGCTTGGATAGCTATGATTACATCAGTAGCTCCGATAAGATTGAGTGCTTGGGGCAGGTAATCGAGCTAAGGGATCATATCATTGAGGTCTTGCGGGATATCTCGGATGGCATAGAGCGGCAGTCTTGTTTGGGACTCTTTTACCTGGAGCTAAAGACCGAGTGGATGCTGCTCAACACGCAGTACACCTACCAGCTTGAGGCTCAAAAACTAGATCATCAGACCGTTTGCCGGGCAGGACTCTTCTCTGCACTCTTAGGTGCGCTTGAGCCACACTGTCGCCCGGCGGATATCACCCGCATTGAAGCGCTCCTGGCGCAGCTTCCCAATAACGATGAGACGAGCCTGCTAGACGATACCCAGCTGGTGCTTCGGGGACAAATTCAAGAGCTTAGTGAGACCCTCGCCTGTAAAGATTCCGCACTACAGCGTCTGCAAGACGAGTGGCAGCTCCTGGAGGTCGGGCTGGGAAAGCGCTCGGCGCGGGAGATTGTAGAGTGTGTGCGCGAGCTCAAGGACGATCTCCTTCAGCTCCAGCGCACCGGCGGCAGTGTCCTCCCCGAGAAGTACCTGGAGTTTGACCGAGAGTTCGGCGGCCTCAGCGCCCACCAAGTTGCCAGCCAGCTGGAGCGCTTGGAGACAAAGGTGCGGGTCTTGGAGAAAGAGTCCCTGGCTGCCACGGAGGGGCAGGAGCTCCTCCTGCGCGAGCTCGGCGATGCCGATCCACGCCGGCTGATCGCGCGCTTTGGAGAGCTACAGGACTCCGTTACCCACCTCACCATGGAGCTTGCCCGCCTCAAGGCTAGCTCTCCCCAAAACGCGCCTCTGGCCGCCCCCGACGAGGACCTGACGTCCTTGCTTGGGAGCCTCGAAAGCGCCCTACACGCCTTCAATCACTAAATCTATCCCCCTTGTATTAGGAGAGAAATATGTCCGTCCCCTTCACCGCTGAGCAGTACCAGCAGTGTCTGAAAGAAAACCAAGAGCTACGCTTGCAAAACGAGACCCTTGCCCAGGCCAACTCGACCCTCACCCAGACCGTTGAGCAGCTTGCAAAAGGTAGTGTCAACGAGAGCACGATCACCAAGACCCCCGACGAGATCCTGCGCAAAGTGCGCTCCTTTGCCCAACAGGTTGAGGCGCTGAACACCACGGTCGTCAGCATGGAGTCGCAGCTCACGAGCCTCTACGGAGACAAAGAGCGCCTTGAGGCGGAGATTGGTGCCTCGGAAGTGGATGATGTGGTCGGTGCCTTTCGCCGACTCGAGAATGTCATCTCCAGCATGGAGTTTCAGCTCATGTCGCTCTATGCGGGCAAAGAGCTCCTGGAAGTGGAGCTTGGAAAATCCGATCCGAAGGCGATTGTTGCGATGTTCCGAAACATGACCCAGATGGTGGATGGGCTTCGTAATGAGCTAGCAGTGGTGGGTAGCACCGAGGATGAGTTTTCGTCCGAGGCACTTGCAGCCTAAGCGGTTAAAAGAATTAGATAAGGAATCAAATGAATCTCTTCAGTAAACTTGCCGAGCTTGCCCGTTTTCTCTTTCAGGTCGAGGGAATCTCCGATGCGACCGAGAGCACAAAAAAAGAAGCTCGTCGCGACGACCTCATCCGCAAGCCAACCTCTGTCGCGGAGGCGGTCGGGGGCACCAGCACGCCGCCGCCACAGCACGCCTTTGTCCCTCAGGAGCTACTGAGCAATCTTCCCAATATGAAGCAGAGCCAGCTCGATATGCTAGATTTTGGAGCGATCCGTGTCAGCGATGAGGGCGTGATCCTCTCCTACAACCGCTGGCAGTCCGAGTTTGCCCAGGTCGATCAGGACGAGGCACTCGGGAAGAACTTCTTCCGCGAGCTGGCACCCTGCACCAACAACCGCCTCGTCTTTGGCCGCTTCAAGCAAGGTGTCGCGGATGGGAGCCTGGATGTCGTGGTCTCGTATGCCTTCACCTATCGCATGCGTCCCACCCTCGTGAAGGTCCATCTCTACCGCGAGCCAAAGACCAAGGCCAACTGGATTCTGGTCGCACGGGTGGGGGGGAACAAGTAGCGTGCCTCTCTCCTCTCTCCGTGAGCGACTCTACCAGCGGCTGCGTGGGCGGCCCTATCCCCTGTTTGTCTTTGCCCACGAGGCGACCTTCCCTGCGGCTGCCCTCTGGACCGGTGCACGCGCTTGGACACGTGCCTTCCGCGAGGCAGGTGTGCAGCCTGGCGACCGGCTGGTGCTGGGACTGCCACCATCGGCGGCCTTTGTCCAGGTCGTGATCGCGGCGCTCTGGGAGGGGATCACGCTGGTTCCCATCGGAGAAGGAGGAGAGCTCAGCGCCCTGATGGAGTGCACCGATGCCCGCTGGGGTGTCGCGCTCTCGGGGGAGGCGAGCCAAGGAATCTTTATCCCGGAGGGGTGCTCCGGTCCCGATCCCAAGGTGGCTGTGGTGCCGCGTACGCCCCGTTTCAGCCCCACCCCCGATGCCGCTCTCTTGATGCGGACATCGGGCACGGGCGGGGAAGGGCGCTGGATCGCGCTCTCGCTCGCTGGGGTACTGGCAGCGCTAGACTCCCATCTCGACGTGCTGGGCCTACCGGAGGAAGAGAGCCGCATGCTCTCGGTGCTTCCCTGGCACCATGTCTTTGGCTTTGTCTTTGATCTACTCGTGGGCATGTTTTCTGGGGCAGAGATCGTCCGCGACCCCGCTGCGGGGCGCGATACCGCCGCTCTATTGGCACTGGCTGCCGAGGTCGAGCCTACCTGGCTCAATGCCGTCCCACTGACCATCCAGCGCCTCGCCCAAGAGAGTGAGGGCCGGGCTCTTCTCCAGGCACTCAAAGGCGGCGTGATTGGCGGCGCACCGATCCCGGAGGCGCTGGTTCCCTTACTCCAGACCACTAAGCTGCGCGTTGGCTACGGCCAGACCGAGGCATCGCCGGGAATCGCACTCGGGGAGCCGGGGAGCTTTCTGGGCCGTGGCTACCTAGGGCAAGCCCGGGGCTGTGAGACGCGCCAAGAGCCCGATGGCACGCTGGCCTTCCGCGGTGCCAATGTCTGCCTGGGCTACTGGGACTCCACTCAGGGGCTCGTGCGCTGGGAAGCCGACCGCTGGCACAACACAGGGGATCTCGTTGCACCTTCGGGGGATGGCGGCTGGCTCTACCAAGGCCGGATCGACGATGGATTTAAGCTGAGCAACGGGGTACGTGTCGAGGCCGGGCCTCTAGAGCAGGCGGTACTCGTCAAGCTAGGAGACTTTCTCGATCAGGCGCTCCTGCACTCGCCCGATGGCGCGACCCTAGAGCTCTTGGTGGCCTGCAAGCCGGGGCGCCAGCTTCCTTGCCGCGAGCACTTCTTCGAGCCACTGGGCAAGCTGGCGGGGCGACTGCAGAGTGTTCGCGTGCTTCCCCCTAGTGCCTGGGTGACGACACCCAAAGGTACGTTACGACGTCTACCTACCCTGAAGAGCGCCCAGTACACGCCGCTTGCCCTAGGACCCGACAGCCGCCTTACTTGTGAGGAAATCGAGCGGATCGCCTCCAACCCGGCACTGACCGCCACTCTCACGCCCGCGGCACGCGTGGCCATGGAGCAGAGTGTTGGTTGGCTGGAGGAGCTGCGCCGCGCGGATACCCCGATCTACGGAACCACGACGGGATTTGGGCCTTTTGTGCGCTACGGCGCGGGGAGTGGAGTCGCGCAGGGAGCGGGGCTGATCGCACACTTAGGGGCGGGTTTTGGTGACGATGCCCCAGCCTGCGTTGTCCGGGCGACCCTTGTCTGCCGGGCGCAAAACCTTGCCCAGGGCCACTCCGCCATCCGCCCCGCGCTGCTAGAAGCCTATCTCAAGCTCCTGGGTGAGGAGCATATCGCGGTTCCCCTGATTGGCTCGGTGGGGGCGAGCGGCGATCTCGTTCCGCTGGGGCATATCGCCCGCGTCCTAGCCGAGCGCATCCCGCTGGAAGGCCGCGAGGCGCTCTCGCTTACCAACGGAACATCGTTTCTCACCGCCTACGCCGCCCTGGCTACCGCGCGCGCCGCTCGCCTGCTTGCCCATGCCGAGGCGCTGACCGGCTGGCTCTACCGGACACTGGGCTGCCGCGCCAGTGCGCTCGACCCACGCCTCCACCGAGCGCGGGGGCACCAGGGGCAGATCGAGAGCGCGGCGCAGATCGCGCGGGAGGCAGGGCGCTTTGGGGAGTTCGAGGATAAAAATCGTCCTCTGCAAGAGGTCTACTCCCTGCGCTGCGCCCCACAGGTGCTGGGCGCGTGCCGGGAGAACCTGAGCCACGCCCGCCGGATTGTAGAGACCGAGCTCAATGGGGTGAGCGACAACCCGCTGTTCTTCGACGGCCCTGCCGTGGCCCACGGCGGCAACTTCCATGGACAGCAGGTGGCGTTTGCCGCTGATGCCCTCAATGCGGCGCTGGTGCAAGCGGCGGTCCTGGCGGAGCGCCAGCTCGATGCCTTGATTACGCCCAGTGTCACCAATGGCCACGCGCCGCTCTTGCTTGCCTGGGAGCCGGGGCGGCACTCCGGGCTCGCTGGTGCCCAGCTCACGGCCACCGCGCTCGTGGCGGAGATGCGTGCCCACGGCGGCCCCGCGGCGACCCTCTCGATCCCCACCAACGGGGGCAACCAGGATGTGGTCTCGATGGGAACCCTCGCGGCGCGCCTCGCCTATGCCCAGACCGAGCGCCTCGCCGGGGTGCTGGGGATTCTGGCGCTGGCGCTGACCCAGTACGCCCACCTGCAAGCCCATGACAAAGCCCCTGGTCCTCCCACTCCCCCGGTTGCGGGCCTGCCGGAGATTGTCGGGCTAAACGAAGACCGGCCCCTGCGCGAAGACATCGCGCGGCTGGTCGGGCACTTTCTCACTCCGGGCTAGGCTCGTCTGATACAATGGGGTATCTCACTTCGGGTTGTCCGCCCCAAGCGCTGCGCGGACTGCTTGTATGCATATCGGTGTTCTCACCCTCTCGCTCTCCATCGGCTATGCCGACTCCCTCAAAGACAAGCGCCAGGCGATAAAGTCCTTGGTCGCACGGGTTCGTAATAAATTCAATGTCTCTGTCGCCGAGGTCGATGACCTGGATGCCTGGCGGCGTGCCACCGTGGGAGTGACCGTTGTCAGCAATAGCGCGGTCTTTGCGACCCAGGTGCTCCAAAAGGTGATAGATTACGTCGATAACGATGCCAATGTGGTTCTAGACGACTACGGCATCGAGCTCCTTTAGAAAGAAACTATGCCAACACTACGACAGGCACGGGTTGCCGAGATGATCAAGCGCGACCTGTCCGAGATTTTAAGTAAAGATGTCGGGGATCCCCGGGTTGCTCTGGTGAGTGTCACCGATGTCGAGGTCGCGCAGGACTTCTCGATCGCGAAGGTCTTTATCTCCGTGATGGGGGACGAGAGTGAGAAGCAGGCGGCGATGAAGGCGCTCCGTAACGGCGCGGGCTTTATCCGTGGCCGTCTGGGCGCGATGCTGGAGCTGCGCACCGTGCCCATGCTGGTCTTCCGCTTCGATGAGGGAATCGACCGGGGAGTGCGGATGTTCGAGCTCCTGCGCGAGGAGAAGCAGTTCGCCGAGAGCCTGCCGCCTGCCACCGAAGAGGAGCTCGCCGCCGTGCGCGAGGAGATGGCCGAGGAGTCGGAAAAGTAGCATGGCGCTCAATCCCAATGCCCCGCTCGACCGAGAGGGGCTCGATGAGGCCGTGCAGGCGATCTGGAGCGCGACCGAGATCGTGCTGGCCTGCCATGTCAACCCCGATGGCGACGCGATCGGCTCGATGCTGGGGCTTGGCTTGGGGCTGGAGGCGCTGGAGAAGAAGGTCACCTACCTCTCCGCCGATGGCTTCCCCGAGACCTTGGCTTTCCTACCGGGGATTGAGCGGGTCCAGACCCACACCGAGCGCCGAGACTTTCAGCTGGGAGTGGGGCTGGATGCGGGTGAGGTCAAGCGCCTCGGAAGCAATGCGGAGACCATCCTCTCCGCGCCGCTGGTAATGGATATCGACCACCATGTGACGGGCGGGCAGTTCGGCCAGGTCCAGCTACTGGATGCCACCTCGGCGTCCACCGCTGAGCTGGTCTACGATCTGCTCTTGGCGCTCGGCGTGGAGCTGACTCCCGAGATCGCCCAGTGCCTCCTCTGTGGCATCCTGACCGACACGGGGAGCTTCCGCTTCTCCAACACCAAGCCGCGCACGATGGCGGTCGGTGGGGCTCTGATCGCCGCGGGGGCGTCTCCGACCACGATCTACGAGAGTGTCTACGAGAACGCCAGCTTTGGGGCGCAGAAGCTTTTAGGGCGCGCCATGGACCGTATGACCCGCAGCGCCGATGGCAAGCTGGTCTGGTCGTGGGTGACCCAGGCGGACTTTTCCGAGCTCGATGCCACCGACAAAGACACCGACGGAATCGCCACCGCGCTTCGTGCCGTCCGCGGCTCCGAGGTCGCGGTCTTCCTGCGCGAGATGCCCACCGGGAAGCTGCGTGTCAGCCTACGCGCCAAAGACCCCTGGGATGTCGCCGCGGTCGCCGCACAGTTTGGCGGGGGCGGTCACCGCCTCGCCTCCGGGTGCTCCCTCGACGGTCCCCCCGAGGCCGCCATCGCCGCGCTTCTAGGGGCCTTGACTGCCGCATGAGCCTGCTCGCACTGATCGACGACTACCTCGATGCCGCTCCCGCGCAGGCCTGTGACGTGGAGCGGATCGGGCCGTTTCGCTTGTTCTTCCGGCGCGACTCGGAGATGCCCGAGATCTCCTATGCCCGCCCGGTGCGTGGGGAGCGCGCGGGGACGCTGGAGGAGATCGCGGCGGTGCGGGCGGCGTTTCTGGCACGGGGGCGCCGTCCCCGCTGGGAGTACTTGGAGGAGCTCAACCCGGAGCTCGGGGCACTTCTGGTGCAAGCAGGGATTCCCGCCCCGACCCGACGTCCGCTGCAAGTTGTCACGGCGGAGCGCTTTCACCCCGAGAGTAGCACGCTTGCCCAGGTGCGGTACATCACCCCCGATGAAGCCCCGGCGACCGATGCCGTGCTCGCGACCGCGTTTGGTGGCGACCCTGCCGAGGCGGATGGCTCGTTTCTGCGCGGCTTGATTGAGCGCGGCGCGTGCGCGGTTGCGGCGTTTGTGGGCGGCAAGCCGGTTGCGGCGGGGCTCCACTCGCCCGTGGGCTCGGCCACCGAGGTCGCGGGAGTCGGCACCCACCCCGAGTGGCGGCGCAAGGGGCTGGCGGGAGCGGTCACCAGCGCCCTGGTCGCAGATGCTCTTGCCCGAGGCTGTGGCTGTATCTTCCTCAGTGCCGGGGACGAGAGTGTCGCGCGTGTGTATGGACGCCTGGGGTTTGAGCGCGTTGGCACGGCGCTAGACACCATGCTCCCGCCCGAGCTGTGAGCGTCGCGGTACAATAGCCGGGTTGCGACGAGAGTAATGGACGGATTTCTAAATATACACAAACCGGCAGGGATGACGAGCCACGATGTGGTGGGGCGGGTCCGGCGGGCACTGAAGACCAAGCGGGTGGGGCACGCGGGAACACTCGACCCAGATGCCACGGGCGTCTTGGTTGTCGCGGTGGGGCAGGCGACTCGCCTCTTGCCGTACCTGCCGCTGGAGCCCAAGGTCTATCTCGCAACAGTCGGCTTTGGCACCGCCACCGACACGGAAGATGCCAGTGGGCAGGTCACGGCGACGGCGGATGCATCGGGGCTGACCGAGGAGGCACTTCGGAGTGTGCTTCCCCGCTTTGTCGGAGAGATCGCGCAGGTTCCCCCGATGGTCTCCGCGCTCCATCACAATGGCCAGCGCCTCTACGACTTGGCGCGGCAGGGGATCACGGTCGAGCGCGAGGCCCGGACGATCACGATCCACGCGCTTGAATTAGTCGCGCCCCCAAGCTTGGGGGCGGGGGGGGCGATCCGCGTCACCTGCGGCGGGGGGACCTACATCCGCACGCTCTGCAAGGATATCGGGGAGGCGCTCGGGCTCCCGGCGCACATGGCGACCCTCGTGCGCGAGGCGGTCGGCCCCTACGCCCTCGCCGATGCGATCCCGCTCGAGGAGATAGACGAGAGCAAGCTCCTCCCCATGCACGAGGCACTCGGCTGGCCGCTGCTGGATGTCTCGGATGCCGATGCCGCAGAGCTTAAGCTAGGGCGCACCATACAGCTTACGCCCCCCTTCGCGAAGCCGGAGGGGGTGCCTGAGCCGTGCGAAGGCGGGGGAGGCGAAAACACATGTGCCGCGCTCCACAACGGGCAGCTCCTGGCGCTCCTGCGCTACGAAACCGGGCGCTGGCAGCCCTTCAAGGTATTTGCCGGATGAGAGCGATCACCATTGGGGTCTTCGATGGGGTGCACCGGGGGCACCAGGCACTCTTAGCCACCGCCCGCGCGAGCGGCTTGCCCGTCACCGCGCTGACCTTCGACCCGCATCCCGCGGCGCTCCTCTCACCCGCCCGCACCCCCAAGCTCCTAGGAACCCTCGCGGAGCGCACCGCACTCCTCAAGGCGGCGGGGGCGGAGCGGGTGGAAGTGATTCCCTTCGACCCCGCTTTTGCCGCACTCACCCCCGCGGCCTTTATCGAGCAGGTACTTCGCCCCGTTCAGCCCGAGTGGATTGTCGTGGGCGATGACTTCCGCTTTGGCTGCGAGCGGCGTGGGGATGTGGAGACGCTTAGGGCGGCGGGCTTGCGGGTCGAGGCCGTGCCGGGGGTCTTTGTAGACGGCGTTCCTGCCCGCTCGACCGTGATCCGGCAGATGCTCTCTGGGGGGCAGGTCGCAGAGGCGGCGCGGCTGCTGGGGCGGCCCTACACGCTCTCAGGCGAGGTGGTGCACGGGCGAAAGCTGGGGCGGACGATCGGCTACCCGACCGCAAATCTGGCCTCCGATCCGCGCGTGCTGATTCCCGCACCGGGGGTCTACGCCGGCCAAGCGACTCTTGCAGACGGCCGTGTCTTTCGCGCCGCGATCTCGATTGGCACGAATCCGACTGTCACGGAGAACGGCCCGCTGACGGTCGAGGCGTTCCTGCTGGAGGGCTTTGATGAGGATCTCTACGGACAAGTACTGACGCTCTCGTTCGTGCATTTTCTCCGGGGTACGGTAAAATTCGACGGTTTGGATGCACTTCTTCAACAAATGGCCGCGGATGTCGCCTGGATCGAGAGCTGCCCCCTAGCCCCCGTGGAACGGGGGAACGAATATGAATCGTGACTACTACCTGCAGATGCGGCGCTTGGAGGACAAGCACTGGTGGTTTGTGGCGCGCCGGAACCTGATCTGCGCGGCACTCCAGCGCTTTGGTAAGACCGCAAACCCGCTCGTGCTGGACATGGGCTGTGGGACGGGGGGGACGCTGGATCGCTTGCGGGAGTTCGCCCGGCCCGTTGGCCTAGACCTAGAGCCGCTGGCGCTGGAGCTCTGCCGCGAGCGGGGGCACCAGAACCTCGTGCTGGCGTCGGCGACCCAGCTTCCGTTTGACACGGCAACCTTCGATGCGGCGGTGGCTTTAGATGTCCTAGAGCACATCCCCGACGATGCCACGGCGGCGGCGGAGCTGGCGCGGGTGCTCAAGCCGGGGGGGATTGCGGTGGTGACCGTCCCGGCCTACCAGTCGCTGTGGAGTGGGCACGATGTGGCACTGATGCACCAGCGTCGCTACCGTGCCGAGGAGGTGCGAAAGCGCCTGCAAGAGAGCGGGCTCATTGTCGAGCGGCTCTCCTACACGGTCTCGGCGCTCTTTCCCGCGGTCTGGGTGGTGCGTAAGCTTCAGAATGCGCTGGCGAAGAAAGATGCGCTGCCACGCGCCGATGCCCTGCCGACCCCGGAGCCGCTCAATGGAGTCCTGCGCTGGCTCCTTGACCGGGAGACAGGGATCGTCTTAGGGCGCTCCCTGCCGTTTGGGCTGACGGTGTTTGCGGTGGCGCGAAAGCCGGACTAAGCAGCGGCTGCTGTCGCCGCCGCTTCGTTTATCTCCGCATCCGCACTCTGGACCGAGAAGACGGTCACGTAGATATCGTGCAGGCTGGCGGGCTCGGCGAGGATCTCGGTGAGGCGCATGCGCTGCTTGGCGAAGTTGAGGACATCGTTGCGAGGAACCGCAGCACTCACCAGCATCCGAATATCGCCGCTGGCGGTGCGCTCGATCGAGCGAATCGCGGGGTGCTCACGGAAGGGCTTGAGGTCCACCGCCATCGGGTCCACGACACGCAGGCGCACGCTCAGCCCCACTTGGGAGCGCTGGCGCAGTGTCGGGAGGGTGCCATCGGCGACCAGCTTGCCCTGGTGCATGATGAGAATCCGGTCTGCGATCCGCTCCAGCAGGTGCATGTGGTGGTCGCTGATCAGGATGGTCATCCCGGTCTCTTGCAGCTCACGGATCAGCCCAATAAACCACTCCTGGTTCACGGGGTCGAGGCCGTTGAAAGGCTCGTCGAGGTAGACAATGCTCGGCCCATGGAGCACCGACTCGGCGAACTGAATTTTTTGTTGGTTGCCCTTGGAGAAGCTAGAGAGCGCTTGGTTGGGGCGGTTGGTCATGCCCAGCCGGTCTAGCCAGTACTGGGTCGCCTCCGCTGCCTCGCTCCCCGAGAGGCCCTTGCGAGTTGCGGCGTGGTAGAGCAGGCGCTCGACCGCCAGGCTCATGTAGAAGCTACTGTCGCCTGGGAAGAAGCCAATCTGAGAGAGATCGGGGTCCTCCGTCTCTCCTTCATCCAGATAGTACACCACTTTCCCAAGGTCGGGCTTCTCCCGCTGGGCAATGATGGCACCGATCGTCGTCTTGCCCGCACCATTGGGCCCGACCAGTGCAATTACCTCGCCTCGTCGCGCCTTGAAGCTCACACCCTTGAGTGCGTGCGTGGGGTCGTAGTGACGATGGACGTTCTGAATATCAAGTATGATGTCGTCAACCGGGGCCGCTGTATCCGGCATCTCCTAGCCTCCTGCACAAGGGGAACTCGCTTTACACAAGTCGCCCCGTAGAAGTATCGGCGAAAAGGCGTGCTGACTGAAGCCCTTACACGGAATCTTCCGGGAGAAAAATTGTAACCAAGGCAAGAAATTTAGTGTCTTAATTACATTAATTAAGAATTGAGGTAAGATTGAACCATGTTGCCCTTCCTGACTCCCTACCGCCACGGCTTTGTCCGCGCGGCGGTCTGTGTGCCCCTGGTGCGCGTCGCTGACCCCGCCTACAACGCCGAGCGGACCATCGCGCTGGCCGAGCGTGCCGCCGCGCAGCACGCCGCCGTGGCGCTCTTTCCCGAGCTGGGGCTCTCGGGGTACACCTGCGACGATCTCTTCCACCAGAGTGCGCTGCTGGATGCCACGGAGAAAGCCCTCGGAAAGGTGCTCGCGGCCAGTGAGGACTGGGAGACCGTGCTCCTGCTGGGCCTGCCGCTGCGGGTGGAGCACCGCCTGCTCAATGTCTGCGCGGTGGTGCAGAAGGGGACGCTCCTTGGGCTGGTTCCCAAGACCTATCTGCCCAACTACCGCGAGTTCTACGAGAAGCGCCAGTTTGCGTCGGGGCGGGACGTGGCGACCCGCGAGGTCGTGCTCTTAGGTCAGACCGTCCCCCTCGGCTCCGATCTGGTCTTTACCTGCACCAACCTGCCCGACTTTGCGCTCCATGTCGAGATCTGTGAGGATGTCTGGACCCCGCTGCCACCGTCGACCTTCGGCGCACTCGCCGGGGCGACTATTCTGGCCAACCTCTCCGCGAGCAATATCACCGTGGGCAAGGCCGACTACCGCAAGGCGCTCGCGGCCGGGCAGTCGTCGCGGTGTCTGTCGGCCTACCTCTACTCCGCGGCGGGGCCGGGGGAGAGCACCAACGACCTGGCCTGGGACGGCCACGCGCTGATCTACGAGAACGGGGAGCGCCTCGCCGAGTCTGCGCGCTTCTCGGAGGACGAGGACCTGATCCTGGCCGATATCGACCTGGAGCGCCTGACCCAAGAGCGCATGCGCCAGACCAGCTTTGCCGACTCCGTGCACGACCAGCGGGAGCGGCTTTCCGCGATGCGCCGGGTGCCGTTTCTGTTCGAGCTGCCCAACGCCGAGCTTCCGTTGTTGCGCCACATCGAGCGCTTCCCGTTTGTCCCCGACGATCCCACGCTGCGCGATGCCCACTGCTACGAGGCCTACAACATCCAGGTCCACGGCCTGCACAAGCGCCTCCAGAGCGCCAAGATCGAGAAGCTCGTGATCGGGGTGAGCGGCGGCCTAGACTCGACCCACGCGCTGATTGTCGCCTGTAACACGATGGACAAGCTGGGGCTGCCCCGCACGAATATCCTGGCCTACACCATGCCCGGCTTCGCCACCAGCGACCACACCAAGTCCAACGCCCACGCCCTGATGCAGGCGCTGGGCGTGACCGCCACGGAGCTGGACATTCGGCCGTCGTGCCTGCAGATGCTCAAGGACCTAGGCCACCCGTTCCACGACGGCGAGCCGGTCTACGACATTACCTTTGAGAATGTCCAAGCGGGGGACCGCACCAGCCATCTGTTCCGCCTCGCCAACTTTCACAACGGCATTGTCCTCGGAACCGGCGACCTCTCGGAGCTGGCGCTGGGCTGGTGTACGTACGGCGTGGGGGACCACATGAGCCACTACAATGTCAACGCGTCGGTGCCAAAAACGCTCATCCAGTACCTCATCCGCTGGGTCGCCGCGAAAAATCTCTTTGGCGAGGAGGCTAGCCGGATTCTCATCAGCATCGCCGACACCGAGATCTCCCCCGAGCTCATCCCTGGCGGCGAGGGCAGCGACAAGCCCGCGCAAAAGACCGAGGAGAAGATCGGGCCGTACGCCCTGCAAGACTTCAACCTCTACTACCTCACGCGCTTTGGCTTCGCCCCGAGTAAAGTCGCCTATCTCTCGCTCTCGGTCGGGGACTCCTACGACCTGCCGACCATCAAAAAGTGGCTCGAAGTCTTCCTCTGGCGCTTCTTCAAGACCAGCCAGTTCAAGCGCACGTGTGTCCCCAACGGCCCCAAGGTCGGCAGCGGCGGGAGCCTCTCCCCAAGAGGCGACTGGCGTGCGCCGTCGGACTCGGAAGCGACCCTCTGGCTGGACGAGCTACGAGCCAATGTGCCCTAGAGCTTGAAACCACCGGATTTTTCAACCTCCGCTCGCTCAGCAGGGGACATTCGGGCAAAGAGCACGCGCTCCGTGTGGCCCCCGACGAGCTTGCCATTTTCGACATACATCCAGTCCGAGATTTGGTTGCCTGGGATTTTCACGGGATCTCCGAGCTTGACACTCTTGACCCAGTTGGGCTCATTGGCAAGAACTCCCACGATGTTTTGTCCATCCCACTCGGGGCGGGCAATCCACATGTGCTCACTCCCATTGGCATCTTTAAACTCCGCCTTCACCGAAAAGCCCTGCATCGCCGTGGTAGGGCTCTGGAGCGCTTTGACAAACGCGGGGAGTGTCTGACGGGCTTTCGCAATCGCCGCGTTCATCTCGCGGTCATCGTCCTTGACCATGTCGATATCCGGCTGGCCGTCGCGCTGCACTTTTTCCAAGGCGCTTTTTGAGCAGCCGACGACGAGAAGAGGGAGCAAGAGGAGGGAGAGGGCAGCCGTTTTCATGGCGTCCATTGTACAATACAAGGCGATGAAAACCGAAGTCTTATGGAAAAGTGGCCAGGGTGGCTACAAGTCCTACCGGATTCCGGCGCTTGCGGTGACAAAGAAGGGCACCGTGCTGGCGTTTTGTGAGGGGCGGCGTGCCGGAGCGGGTGACAGCGGGGCGATTGAGATCCTCCTGCGCCGCTCGACCGACAATGGCGCACACTGGAGCGAGCAGCAGGTGGTCTGGGCCGATGGGGGCAACACCTGCGGCAACCCCGCGCCGGTCGTGGACCTGCAAACGGGGACGATCTGGCTGCTACTGACCTGGAACCGCGGCGACGACAAAGAACCCCAGATTATCGCCCAGACGAGTAAAGACACGCGTCGGGTCTTTGTCACATCGTCGGTGGACGATGGCGTGACGTGGGCGACTCCCAAAGAGATCACTGAGAGTGTCAAGCTGCCCGAGTGGACCTGGTACGCAACGGGGCCAGGGGCGGGGATTCAGCTCGGAAAAACGGGGCGCTTGGTGGTTGCGTGCGACCATATCGAGGCCAAGACCAAGCGCTATTTCTCACACGTGATCTACAGCGACGACCACGGGGCGAGCTGGAAACTGGGGGGAACCACGCCACGTGACCAGGTGAACGAGTGCGAGGTGGTCGAGCGGAGCGATGGGAGCCTGCTGCTCAACATGCGGAGCTACGACCCGAGCTCGCGGGCGCGGCAAGTGGCGGTCAGCAAAGACGGCGGCCTCACTTGGGGCGAGCAGCGGCCCGATTTCTCCCTGATCGAGCCCATCTGCCAGGCCAGTGTCCGCCGCGCCGACTCCAAGACACTGCTCTTCTCCAACCCCGCCAGCCGCGAGGCCCGTAAGAACCTGACCGTGCGTGTCAGCAGCGACGACGGCAAGACCTGGGAGCGGCGGCTGACCCTGCACAGCGGGCCAAGCGCGTACTCGGACCTGGCGGTGCTGAAGCGCAACACCCTCGCGTGCCTCTACGAGTGCGGCGACAAGGGCGCCTACGAGACCATCACGCTGGCCCGCTTTGCCCTCAAGGAGCTCACCCGAACCCCGACAATCTTTCTGGCGGGCGACTCGACCATGGCGGAGAAGCTCCCGGAGAAGCGCCCCGAGACCGGCTGGGGCGAGGGGCTGCGGCTCCTCGTGGACGAGAGCAAGCTACGTATCGAGAACCACGCGATGAACGGGCGTAGCACCAAGAGCTTTCTGGCGGAGAAGCGCTGGGAGGCACTGATCGGGCGGGTGCGGAAGGGCGACTGGGTCCTGATCCAGTTCGGCCACAACGACCAAGCCAAGGACAAGGGCGAGCGCTACACGCCCCCCGACGACTACAAGGCCAACCTGACCCGTTTTGTGGCCGAGGTGCGCCAGAAAGGGGGGACTCCCGTGCTCCTCACCCCCGTGATGCGCCGCCGCTTCGATCCCAAGGGCGAGTTCTTCGACACCCACGGCGTCTACCCCGACCTCGTGCGGGAGGTGGCGGCGGCGACCAAGGTGCTGCTGATCGACCACCACCGGCTCAGTGAGAAGGTGCTCCGTGAGCTCGGCGCGGAGCCCTCGCGCAAGCTCTTCTTACAGCTCAAGCCGGGCGAAAATCCCAACTATCCCAAAGGGGTGGAGGACAACACGCACTTCAACGCCGAGGGCGCAAAGGTCATGGCGCAGCTGGTCTGGGAAGTGCTCAGCTTAGCTGTGACATAACCAGGCGCTCGACCACACCGGCGGCCTTATCCAGCTCCGCGTCGGTGGTGTGGCGGCCCAGGGAGAAGCGCACCGCCCCCAGCGCACGCTCCCGCGGCACGCCCATGGCGGTGAGAACATGCGACGGATCGATACTCCCCGACGAGCACGCGCTCCCCGACGACGCGCAGATGCCCCAGAGGTCGAGCGCGAGCAGCATCGTCTCACCGTCGGGCTTGACAAACGAGAGGTTGATGTTGCTGGCCAGCCGCTCGGTGGGGTGGCCGTTGAGGAAGGCTTGGGGAAAGCGCGCGATAAACTTGTCCCGCAGCGGAGCCAGGCGTAGCGCGGTCTCGTCGCGCCAGGTCGGTAGGAGCGCGACCGCCTTGCCGAAGCCGACGATGCCGGGGACGTTCTCGGTGCCGGGGCGCTTCTGCCGCTCCTGGCTGCCACCGTGGAAGAGAGGCGTGCACTTCACCCCGCTCTTGATGTAGAGCGCGCCCACGCCCTTGGGGCCGTAGATCTTGTGCGACGAGACACTCAGCAGGTCCACGCCGAGCGCGGTGACATCGATCGGGAGCGCGCCCAGGGTCTGGACCGCATCGGTGTGGAAGAGCGCCCCGTGGGCGTGGGCCAGCGCCGCCAGCTCCGTGATCGGGTTGATCGTCCCCACCTCGTTGTTGGCGTGCATCACCGAGACCAGCGCGGTCTTGTCTGTCAGCGCCTCCGCGAGTGCCTCCGGGTGAACCTTACCAAACTCGTCCACGGGGAGGACCGTCACGGCAAAGCCCAGCTCACGGGCAAAGAGGGCGGTGTCGATCACCGCGTGGTGCTCCGCGGAGGCGGTGATGAGGTGGTTGCGGCCCTGCTCCTTGGCGGCCATCAGCACCCCGAGGAGCGCGAGATTGTTGGCCTCGGTGCCCCCCGATGTAAAGAAAATCTCCCCAGACTCAGCCCCCAAGGCCTTTGCCAGCGTGTCTCGGGCCGCATCGAGAGCGCGGCGAACCTCTTGGCCCACACGGTGGACCGACGACGGGTTCCCAAAGCTCTCCCCGAGAAACGGGAGCATCGCCTCGCGCACCTCGGGATCGGTCGGGGTCGTGGCGGCGTAGTCAAGATACAGCGCTGTTTGGCTCATGGAAGAAATTATACCGTGTGTGAACGAATGTAGACTGTCCTAGCTGAAAAATAATGACACTATGTTACACTAGCAGGGATGCCTCAGCCTACCCGTTCCCGTCAGGGGGTCTCCTCGCTGGCACCGCTTCTCCCCAACCTCCGCTGGAGCCCCGAGCGCCAGGGAGTCTTCTTAGTCGTGGCTCCTGAGTCCTATCCCGTCCAGGTTGGCAATTCCCCCCCGCCCCCCGACGGCTGGCGACCCGAGGAGCTGGCGCGGCTGGGGCGCGGGCTCCTGCGCCGCTTTGGTGCCGTCACGGTTCTCGCTCCCGCGGCCATGCGCGTGCTGAAGCGCTCCTTCCCCCAGGGGGCGCTGGGCACCGAGGCAGAGGAAGAGACCGCTCTGCTAGCCTTGCTTGCCAGCTGTAGCCCTACCCAGTGGCGCAAGCTTGCCAGTTCTCAGGGGTTGCGCCTGCGGGAGCTGAGCGGCACGCAGCGCACCCTGGCCGAGAAGCTCGTCCCCCCCGTGGTCCGCTTTACCCTGCGCGGAAGTGGGGGGGCTCAGCCCACACCTGAGCGCACGCTCACCGACGCGCAGCGGCAGGGGATCGGGATTCGGGTGAAGCTGATCGGGGGGATCGAGGGCAAGAAGCTTAATGAGAAGAATGGCGTCTTCCCTCTTGTGTTCCACCGCGAGATCGGCAATGACCCAGACGCGAAGACACGAATCGACCTAGAGGCCTCCACTCTGTCCGAAGAGCAGGAGCGTGCTGCGGGGATTACGCAGGAGGTGCCCAATCGCCTCAAGTCCCTACCGGGGGAGCTGGCACGCTTGCGGACACCGGTCGTACTGGGAACCGAGCCGCTCACCGTGGGACACTTGGTCGAGCGTATCGCCCAGGCAACCGGGGTGCCTCTGCTCGTGGATGCACGGCTGGGAAAGCACACGGTCTGGACTCGGGGGAGCCAGGCACCCGCAGGGGAGCTGCTCCAGGCACTGTGTCTGAGCACGACCGCCGCCATCCGTACGCTGGACGCGCTCTGGCTCCTCGCCCCGGATAACCTCCCCCTGGATGTAGGGCGCATACCGCTTGAGGAAGCGCTCTTGGAGACCCGCCAGCAGAGTAGCCAGGGCGAGGCAGTGCTCAACCGGCGGATCGCGGCGCTCAAGCCTCTGGACTACCTGACCTTCGACACCGACGATCCCGCGGCACTCTCTCCCGCGCTCCTGAAGAAGGCACTTGCCGTGCACAAGAGCACCCGTAGCGAGCTCGGCGCTGAGGTCCGCCTGAGCGAGCTTCCCAGTGCTCTCCAAGGGCGGCTACTACAGACGATCGAGGAGTTTGCCCGCCTAAGCGATACCCCGGAGTACCAGAAAAGTGGGCTGGACCTCAAGCTGGATAGCCAGAGTGTCATGGTTGGCTGTCACCCGTGGTGGAGCCTGGTGATCCCCGGAGTGGGGGAGGCCAATGAGGCTCCTCTTGTCCCCCTACACCACTGGCTTCCCAACCCGCCCGCCCCCCCGCTCACTCTCTCCGGGCGAGCCTGGCTGGCACGCGCTCGTACCCCCAACGACGCACGTGCGCTTGTCGAGGCGGCGCGGGCCGCAGGGGCAAGCGCCCTCTGGCTCGAAGCCCCCCCCGAGGTGCTGGCAGCCGCCCTAGAGCCCCCCTCGCTCCCGGTCTGGGGAGTCTTGCCCGTGCTCCGTGGTACTGCGGGAAGGCCGGACCTCAATGTCCTGGGAGATACCTCGGCCCAGTACGCAAGGCGTCGTGGGAAAGCCAGCGAGCTGCCCTGGCTCGATCTGCAAGACCGCAGCACGGTCGAGAGCGCCCGCCGTGCTCTGCGTGCGCTGGGGCGGGTCTCGGGGCTGGCGGGGATTGTCCTGCGCCATGTCCTGCCGCCCGGCTATGGCATGCTCACGGACCCTTCCTATGGGCGCTATGCCTACGGCGCGGCGGGCGATCTGGGGTACGCGAAAGAAAACCGGCTGGCGTTTCTCCGAGAGAAAGGGGTGGACCCCGCCGATGTACTCTCCGAGAGGCTCTATCTGGAAGGGGAGGAGCTCAATCTCTTGGTGAAGCACGACGATGCATGGGGCGCGAGCTGGAAGCAGTGGCGTGTCGAGCGCGCGGAGGCGCTGGCGCGCTCGCTTCGGCAGGAGCTGGCCCGAGCGGCACCTAAGCTCCCCGTGCTCTTGGAGCGTGCGGCGCTCTGGCAGGACGATGGCTGGCTCTACCAGACGTGTCCCTGGTTCTTGCGCTGGCCCGCGGACAAGCCGCTCCCGAAGGTCGAGCGGCGTGCCCTCGGTGGTGGGGCCGCGAAGCGACCGGGCTGGCGCTTGCTGGGAAGCGATCCCGAGGCCAACGCGGTGCTCCGGGCATCGACTGGACAGTCGGAGAGCGAGGTGGTGGACCTCTCCGAGCTACGTGTCGCCGAGGTCGTGAAGCTGCTGGAAAAGACAGCGCCCCGCGGAGAGGCTCCGCAGGGCGCTGCACAAGAGAGAGGCCAGCCCTAGCCGAGGCTGGCGGCTTGGAGGGAGATATTGCCCTCGCCACGGCTCTTCTTCCAGACCACGCGGACGGACTGTCCGGGGGTCTGGGCACGGAACTGGACCTTGTAGGCCCGGCTATAGTAGCCCTCCCCGAGGGAGATGTCGCTACTGGTGACGGTCGCCTTGGAGCCATCGGTGACCGTGACACTAAAGTCGCCGCCGGCCTTGTAGCCCCCCACGTAGACCGTGAGCGTGTGCGGTGCCGTGTCGATCTTGGTCGAGAAGGCAAAGCCACTGTCGGTATGGAAGCCGGGGTAGGCGACCGGGCTAGGGGCCGCGCTGTCTCCGTCGGACCAGATGAAAGCGCGAGAAGGACCCGTCTTTGTCTTCTCCATACTCGGGGCCTGGCCGCTGACCAGCTTGAGCTCCGAGAAGAGGCCCGTGCCCGCCTTACGACGGACGGTAGGGTGGGAGTCATCGCTGCGCCAGCAGACCCAGTCGATCTTCCCCTCGCTTGTCAGGTTGACCGGATGCATCTCTGTCTTGGAGTTAAAGACCCCTGCGCGATTTTTACGGGTCGTCAGTCCCTCGATTGGCTTAAGCTCCGGCAACGTCTCCACACTGGACTTGATCGGGCGGACCACTGCAAGGGCTGCCAGGGTGGCGATACTGCCCACAAGGAGCAGGAGACCGGCAGGTTTTAGAATAACGTGCATTGCATAACTTTCAGTGTTTCGGAACCTGAACCCCGTGTGCCGCCAGGGCCCCAAGCGCCATGCGCTTGGCCTGGGGGGGCATGTGGGGATCGTTCTGGATGCGGGCCACCTCTTTTTGCATCATCGCAGGGATCTGCGCGGCATCGTAGGTGTGCCCGGCATCCGTCGGGTTTAACTGCTGTGACATCAGAACCGCCGCTCCCAGGGTGAAGGCGCAGGCGACGGAAGTGATGAGCGGGTTGACCGCGGCTTCCAGCTTGTTTTCCTTCTTCGGTGGAGGAGGGGAGAAGCGATTATCTCTGATTTCAATAAACATGGCAGTCGTTATCGTCCTGTATTCTGGTTCATGGCTTGGCCCATCTTGCGCCCCATCTCCTGCCCATGCATCGCGGCCGCTTTGGCCTGAGGCGGGATATGGGCGTTCTGGATGTTCTGGGGGATCGCCGCCTCGATTTGTTTCTGATCGTTGGCCGCAATCACCTTGCCTTCGTCGTTCTTATTGCTACAGCCCAGCGCCGTGAGGGCGAGGCCTAGGAGTAGTATCAGTACAAGAGGATTTTTCATTTAGTACGGGTACCAGCCTTCCCGAGTCCAGCCCAGCGCCGAGCCCGCGGGGACATAGATATTCTTGTACCACTTGATCCCGCCGCGGGGCATCGCCTTGGCGTGGCCGTCGAGGAAGACCACGCTGACGGTCTTGTTGTGGCGGAAGCGGGGCATCATCCCACAGGTCGCCCAGTTGTTAAAGCCTGAGTTGACGCTCTCGCTGGCGACAAAGTCGCAGTCGGCTTTGCCGGGGGTATCCAGGGCGAGCTGCATCCCATCGAGCTTGTCATCGACCTCGCCGTTGTTCTTGACATAGGCGACCCAGTCCCACTCCCAGGTAGCGAAGTTCAGCCAGCCGTTGTTGCCGTCGTTGATCCCTTTTTCCATGATCCCGATCTTCTCGGTGGGGGCCTCGATCTGGGACATGGTCACCACGGGAAACGGGGACGGGTTCCAGGGGGTCTCGCCATCGCCAAAGACATCGAGGTGGAAGCCGTAGATATTGGGCTGAAACTGAGCGGGCGACGACGGGCAGCTATACGTGCCGGTGCGTGCCGCGACCCAGTCGCCGGTCTTGACACCTTGCTTGGTGTAGGGGTAGAGCATCTCCGCGATCCCGATCTGGCGACCGGAGCCGGCAACATCGTAGTACTGGACACGGGGGTAGGTCTCGTCGTAGTCCTGGAGGTACTGGACCAGCCCGAGAGCAAGCTGCTTCTGGTTGGAGAGGCAGGAGACACCGCGCGCTTTCTCACGGGCTTGGGCAAAGACAGGGAAGAGGATCGAGGCAAGGATCGCAATAATTGCAATCACAACGAGGAGCTCAATCAGCGTGAACGCCTGTTGTGGGCGTGTGTGACTTGATTTCATAAACGAGAGATCTTTCTAGGTAGAGTGTTGGTGCAGTGCCGCTGCGAGATTTAGTAAAGGTAGTTAAATACTCGGTTTTCCTATGTCTCTTTCTGCAGGGGGAAGGGAAATTATTTTGGGAGTTGTGGTAAAATCTCCCAGTGAACACTCGTTCGTCTCATGCCTCCTCGTCTCTGCACTCTCATATCGTCGTCCGTGGTGCCCGCCAGAACAACCTCAAGAACATCGACATCGATATTCCGCGCGACCAGCTGGTGGTGATCACGGGGCTCTCCGGGTCGGGGAAGTCGTCGCTGGCCTTCGACACGCTCTTTGCCGAGGGGCAGCGGCGCTATGTCGAGTCGCTCTCCGCCTACGCCCGGCAGTTCCTGGGGCAGATGGACAAGCCCGATGTGGACCAGATCGAGGGCCTCTCACCGGCGGTCTCCATCGACCAGAAGAGCACGTCGAAGAACCCCCGCTCGACCGTCGGCACAGTCACCGAGATCTACGATTATCTACGCCTGCTCTTTGCGCGTGTCGGGACGCCCCACTGCCCCAAGTGCGGCAAGCCGGTCACCCAGCAGCAGCCTAGCCAGATTGTCGATGTGGTGATGACGATGGAGGAGGGGGCGCGCATCCAGGTGCTCGCTCCGATCATCCGGGGCCGCAAGGGCGAGTACAAGAAAGAGCTGGAGGAGCTCAAGAAAGAGGGCTTTGCCCGTGTCCGAGTGGATGGCACGGTCTATGACCTAGAGAGTGTCCCCACTCTGGATCGCTACAAACAGCACGACATTGACATCGTTGTCGATAGAATTGTTGTCAAGCCCGGTGTCGAGAAGCGTGTCGCGGACTCCGTCGAGACGGCGCTAAAACGTAGTAAGGGCCTGGTCGGGGTGGAGATTGTCGGCGGCGAGGTGCTGCTCTTCTCCGAGAACTTTGCGTGTACCAGCTGTGGCATCTCCCTCCCCGAGATCGAGCCGCGGACGTTCTCGTTCAACTCCCCGTTTGGTGCTTGTGAGACCTGCCACGGCCTCGGCACCCAGTCCGAGTTCGACCCGGAGCTGATCGCCCCGGACCGCGAGATGAGTATCGGGCAGGGCGGCATCAAGTACTTTGTCTACAAGTCCGGCAAGGAGATCATGAGCGAGGGGCGCACAGCGCTCTTTGCCGCGGTCGCCAAGAAGCTGGGCTTCACGATGGAGACCCCGCTCAAGAAGCTCACCGAGACCCAGCTCCACTCGCTCTTCTATGGCATCAAGGGCAACGTGACCATGGAGTCCAAGAACCGCTTTGGGCGCACACGGCACTTCGACACCGAGTTTCCGGGGGTGATCGCCATCATGGAGCGCCACTGGAACGAGACCAGCTCGGACTACATCAAGCAGGACCTGGAGCAGTACCGCCGCAACAACCCGTGCCCTGCGTGCAAGGGCCAGCGCCTCAAGCCCGAGGCACTGGGCGTCCTCTTTGGCGGCAAGAACATCTCCCAGATCACCGCCTTCTCCATCGCCGCCGCCGTGGACTTTGTCGAGAAGCTCACCCTCACCGAGCGCGAAATGCTCATCGCCCGGCAGATATTAAAAGAGATCGGGGCGCGCCTGGGCTTCCTCAAGAATGTTGGGCTGGGCTACCTGACCCTAGATCGGGCCGCAGGCTCGCTCTCGGGTGGGGAGGCGCAGCGCATCCGCCTCGCCACCCAGATCGGCTCGGGCCTGATGGGGGTCTTGTATATCCTCGACGAGCCGAGTATCGGTCTGCACCAGCGCGACAACACCCGACTGATCGAGACCCTCGTGCGTCTGCGCGACCTAGGCAACACCATCTTAGTGGTCGAGCACGACGAAGAGACCATGGAAGCGGCGGACTGGCTGATCGATATCGGGCCGGGCGCAGGGATTCATGGTGGCTACGTGGTCGCACAAGGCCCGCCCAGTGTCGTGAAAGAGTCGCCGGACTCGGTCACGGGGGCCTACCTCTCTGGCCGCAAGAAGATCGCGCCGCCCGCCGAGCGGCGTAAAGGGGATGGTCGCAACCTGACCATTGTGGGCGCACGCGGCAACAACCTCAAGAACGTCACCGCGCAGATTCCGCTGGGCACCATGACCGTGGTCACGGGGGTCTCTGGCTCGGGCAAGTCCACCCTCATCCAGGACACGCTCTACCCCCGCCTGATGAATGAGGTCTACCGCTCGCACATGGTGGCCTCGCCGCATACCGGGATTTCGGGGATCGAGCATATCGAGAAGGTGATCGATATCGACCAGTCCCCGATTGGCCGGACGCCGCGCTCCAACCCCGCCACCTATACCGGCACCTTCGACCTAATCCGCGACCTCTTCGCCGCCACCCCCGAGGCAAAAGTGCGCGGCTACGGCCCCGGTCGCTTCAGCTTCAACGTGAAAGGCGGTCGCTGCGAAGCCTGCCAGGGCGATGGCATCCTGAAGATCGAGATGCACTTCCTCCCGGATGTCTATGTCCCCTGCGAGGTCTGCAAGGGCGCGCGCTACAGCCGGGAGACCCTGCAAGTGACCTACAAGGGCAAGAGCATCAGCGATGTCCTGAACATGTCGGTAGGGGAGGCAGTTGAGTTCTTCGAGGCCGTCCCACGCATCGCCCGCAAGGTGAAAACCATCGCCGATGTGGGTTTGGACTACATCAAGCTCGGCCAGCCCGCCACCACTCTCTCGGGCGGCGAAGCGCAGCGTGTCAAGCTCGCCACCGAGCTCTCCAAGCGCAGCCACGCTGGGACTATCTACATCCTCGATGAGCCCACCACCGGCCTGCACTTCGCCGATATCGAAAAGCTCCTCACCCTCCTTCAGCGCTTAGTGGATGCTGGAGCCACCGTCCTCGTCATCGAGCACAACCTCGATGTCATCAAGTGCGCCGACTGGGTGCTAGACCTCGGCCCCGAAGGCGGCGACGGCGGCGGGATGATCGTCGCCACCGGCACCCCCGAACAAATCGCCCAGTGCGACACAAGCCACACTGGGCGATACTTGAAGAAGATGCTGTAGAGTATTCCTATGCCGCCATTTCCTGGAATGAATCCGTACCTGGAGAGTGTGGAGCTGTGGCACAACCTGCACCACGCCCTGATTACCTGCATTGCGGGTGAGCTAAACCAGACCCTCCCTCAAGGCTTCGCTGCCGAAATGGAGGAGCAGGTCTATCTCTTGCCCCCTCAGGACTCGCTCTACCCCGATGTCGCTATCGTTCGGCGCCCCAGCTCCACACCCAACTTTGCCAGCGCACCCAATCCCACCGCAGGAGCCGTTGCGCTTGCTCCCTCTCCCTCGCTGGAGATTCGCGCCGAGCCACAAGAGATTCATACGTCGCGTGTGCGCGTCGTGACCACCAGAGGACGGCGAGAAGTCGTGGCGTTTATCGAGGTCCTCAGCCCAACCAATAAAGAGGGCGAGGGCCGCGAGGAGTACTGGGCAAAGCAAGCGGAGCTACTCGATAGCGACACGCATCTCCTAGAAATAGACTTTCTACGCGGTGGTAAGCATACCATCGCCGCTCCTGCGTCCACGCTCGCCGAGCAAACGGGCTTCTGGGACTACGTTGTCTGTCTCCACCGCGCCGGAAGTGGCCCCGTCTACCAGTGCTGGCCCTTCACCCTCCGCGATCCGCTGCCCATTGTGGTCGTCCCGCTGACGCAAGGCCACCCGGATATTGCCCTCAACCTCCCCGCGATCTTTGCGCAAGCCTGCACCCTCGGCCCCTTCGCCCGCGTCGTAGACTACTCTGCTCCCCCGAGGCCACGCCTGTCACCAAACGATGCTGCGTGGGCTGAGGAATTGCTTCGGCGCTAAAGAGCGTCGAGAAGACATCGAAAAGCTCCTCACCCTTCGCCAGCGCTTGGTCTATGCCGGAGCCACCGTCCTCGTGATCGAGCACAACCTAGATGTCATCAAGTGCGCCGACTGGGTGCTAGACCTCGGCCCCGAAGGCGGCGACGGGATGATCGTCGCCTCCAGCACCCCCGAACAAATCGCCCAGTACGACACAAGTCACACTGGGCAATAGTTGAAAAGAGCTTAGAGTTTTGAAATGATTAGCAATATTTTACTTGATCCCAAATTGTCTTACATTTCCATTACTTGGACCTGATATACCCACGTTTTCCTGTCTTAGATTTAATTCGATAATATATTTCTTGATGCTTTCGTCAGATAAATCGCTTGATTTGACTTTATTTCCAATTGATATAGTTTTTTCATTGTACTTTTTGGCTGATTGGTCGTATTCTTGGATTTTTATTACGGACCCTGTGTTTTTTCTGTATCCATTTATAATAGATATTAAGTTGTTATATTCGTTTATTCCTGTATAAAGACGAACTGTGTCTGCTAGCGCTGTAAGATAATTTGCATCGCTATCCGTCAGGAATTTTCCGTCAAGAGAAACTGCTTTTTTAATTAATGCATTGGATATTTTATCTGTACTGACAGTTGCTGTGTTGTTAGAAGGGATATATTGTGTTATATCGAATGTGATGTTGATGGCAGGTTCAGTAAATGAGGGGATTGATCTGTTAGTCTTGAATACATTTTTTAAACTGGCATTTGTGAATGATGTGAAAATAATGTTAGGTTTAAAATCTCCAATATTAAGTGCCAGAATTATTTCTGGGCCATGAAAAAATCTATAACTCTTATTTGAGAAAATATTAGACTTAAAATCAGATGAAGAGAGACCTGAAATGATTGATCTAAAAGAATAACCCATCTTTAAATTTGCACCTATGCGACTATCATTATTTCCAAATTGACGATAGTTTTCAAATTTACCTAACGATCCATATGCAAGCCATCCTTGATCACTAGAAGTATCTTTCTTCCATTGAAGCGGCGTAAAGCCGATGTTGAAATAGTGTCCATGTTTTGACTTAAGATCACTTTCTGTGTCTATATCGGGATTTGGTTTTGCACCTTTAAATAAACTATGAATGTTACTATCGCTTGCTATGTATAAATTATATACAAATCCAGATTGTGTTGGTAATAAGAGCTTTTTACCAAATTCATTTGCGTCTTCAGACGAGAATATATCTGATATCTGGAATACAGACGAAGTGATTTTCTTATTGTAGTCTTTAATTGTGTAACCAAATAATGAATTGAAACCAGTAGTGCCAAATACATTAGATTTTGCTTTTTGGTTGGGTGATACTGAAATCCCATAAGCCATTCCATATTTTATAGAGCTTTGATCTGATATTTGATTGAGTATATTTTCAGCGTCAGACTTTGTTTTTTGATTGTCTTGACCAAGTGAAATGGACTGGTTGGCCATGATAAGTAATGCTGTTGTTATTATTGTGTTGGTTAGTTTCATTCTTTTGCCTTTGAAGATTCTTTATATTGATTCGGCTACGGGTGCATACCCCGGAGCTTGCTCCAGTCGGGTAGTTGTATTGTAGAAACGATTATACATAGACTTTATTTGTGGCGCAAGAGCTAAATAAGAATTTTCCTAGAATATTTATTACCTTATAGTGCTTAACAATCTATTACCTAATTGTTGGCAAATCGTTGTCAAGGTGGGGTCGGCACAAATAAAGCCATACTGAGGTGAGATGCGTGGCTATGAGTTGTAGATCGGTAGTCCTTCAGGGAACGCTAGCTTTGGGCTTACGCTTGGGGGGCTTGCGTTCGCTGGTGATAGTGCCTCCGGCTTGCTTATATTGCTTGCTATCGGCACCATAAACTGATCGGAAGCCATCACGGGCGCGTATGGTGTAGTCAGTGAGGGTATCTACTTTCTTATCGCACTCCTGGAGTATTCCAGTAAGTTTGTTACGCTGCGCTTCTTTGCATCCTGGAGAGAAACGACGAACTGTGCCAAATTTCGGGGAGGCGGTTCGTGCGGCAGGTACAATCCAGGAATGGGAAAAGCAAGAGTGTTGGTGACCGGTGCGGCAGGAGTGGCGGGGCGGGAGACGGCTCGGCAGCTGCTGGTGGCGGGGTTTGAGGTGCGGATGGCGGATGTCGGGGCGCCGCCTAAGGATGCCGAGCTGGCGGGAGTGGAGTTTGTGCGCTGCGACACGCGCTCGCCGCAGGATGTGGAGGCGGCGGTGGAGGGCTGCGAGGGGGTCGTGCACCTAGCGGCGTGGCACTGCGGGCATATTCCTCCCGTGAGTGATGCGACCATCTTCGCGGTGAATGTCGATGGGACGTTCTATGTTTTAGAGGCGTGTGTGAAGTTCGGCGTGAAGGCCGTGGCGTATGCCTCGTCGATGGCGTATGGGCACGGCGGGGTCTACTCGGTGACCAAGGTGATTGGCGAGGACCTGTGCCGGACATGGCACAACCGAACCCGGCGGCCGATCACGCTTTTGCGCTACCATGACTTTGTGCCCAAGCCCTATCTTGCGTTTGGGGAGAAGCTATTGCGTAATGGGGTCGATGCCCGCGATGTGGCTGCGTCGAATGTGGCTTCTATTTCGAAGGGGCTCGAAGGTGGCTTTGGGGTCTTGCGCTCCGTGATCCACACCAACCATGGGATGCCCGCCGACGTCGTGGGGGACTTTAAGACCCACGGCTTGGCGTGGTGTGAGGCGCAGGTGCCGGGCAGTGGTGCTCTGATCGCCAAGTACGGCATCACCTTCCCCGAGCGCGTGGAGCAGCACGATATGAGCGAGGCCGCGAGTGTGCTGGGCTGGACTCCCCAGATCAGCTTTGTCACCTTCTTGCAGGACCTCGCCGCGCGCGAGGCACGCGGCGAGGACATTCGGGCGCTCTGGGCACCGGGGCTCCTGCCTACAGCTGGCTAAGGGCGGCGAGCACCTGAGAGAGCGGCTGGTCCGAGGCATCAAAGACGATGCTCTCGGGCTTTGTTTTTGTGTTGAAGACCCCGTGCCAGTCCTGACGGAAGCGGGCCTTGCTGGGGGAGTCTGTCGATGAGGGCACTTGGAGCCGGGCTTGGGTGGGGGCGAAGTGACGGCCATCGCGGGCCAGCCGGGTGAGGGCGAGGTGGGGATAGGCGGACTTGAGGGCGGTGAGAAGCTGGTCCCCAAAGCCCTCGGCGGCGTCTTGGCGCACTCTATAGAAACTGTCCCAGAGCCAGCCCGAGGGGGCATACCAGTTCAGGGTGGGCTTGCTCACTCCCCCCATAGAGAGAGACACACTAAAGCTGACTCGCCCGGAATAGAGCATCTGGGTATCGAGCCTGGCGCTGGTGAGATCGACCGGGTCGGGGCCTTGCTGGCGCAGGCAGGCTAGGCGCAGGTTCTCGCTGTAGCCCAGGAGCTCTTTCCAGTCGGCGGTGCCACGCTGGTAGCCCGTGGGGTAGAGGTCGGTGAGGGCGAGGCCGGCGAGCCCTGGGGTTGCCGCGAGGGTGCGGAGGCGGGGGAGGACGGCGGCTTGGGTCTCCAGAGCATCCGGTCGCAGATAGAGGGGGGAGCGCTTGGCCTCGACAGTCGTGTCGGTGCCTTGGGGCGCACGAAGAGGGCGGACGAGCGCATGGACGGGGAGCTGGGCGGCCTGCCCGGCCTTGACCGCGGCGGCGAGGAGGGCGGTGTCGCCCAGCCCGACTTGGACCCAGAGCGCGGCGAAGCCCTGTGCCTTTGCGGCCTGCACCGCTCTCTCCGCGTCTTGTGGGCTCTGGATCGCCACGGCCAGCGTGCGGGGGAGCTGGCGGAGGGGCGCGGGGAGAATCTCAGGCTCATCGGCGGTCTCGGGGCGGTGCCCGCGTGGGTAGCCCTCCGCTGCCCAGCTCACCCGAATCGGCGGGTAGCTTGGGGGAAGGAGCTCCAGCACGGTCTGGGGTTCGTAGACCACGCGATCTGTAAAGACCGAGCTGACGGCCTTGGTGAGCTGCTGCTCGGCCTGGGCACGGAGGGTGTCGGGGAGGTCACTGAGGCGAAGCGTGAGCTCATTGGGGCGCCAGCCACCGTCGGGGGTCTTCAGGAAGGGCTGCTGTTGCCACTGTGCCTCAAACGCGGCGAGGCGCTCGGCAAGAGTGCCGGTTGGGCGGCTGGGATCGTCGGGATGCCAGCGAAGAAGCGCCGCTTTTTGCGCCTCAGAGCGCTCCTCGGCACCGGCCCGCGCGGTTTCTAGAGCGTCTTGAGCGGCGGTGAGCCAGTCGTGGATGCGGCCCATGCGGATGGCAAGGGGCGTTAGGTCGTCGGTGAGGACATAGCCCGGCCCCACTTTGCGCCAGGTTCCCGCGACACCGCGTGCCAGCGCTTGTAGGACATCGCCCGTGCGTGCTTGGGTGCCGCGCAGGTGCACCTGTCGGTCGGCGTAGCGCGGGTCGCAGAACAGCTCGTTGCCGGTTGTCTCCCCACAGCGCCGCACCAGCTCCCCGACCGTCTTGGCGTCTTTGAGGGAGACGGGCTTATCGAGCGCACTCGCCGTAAAGTCGAGCTGGCCTGGCTTGGCGCTATTGCTCTGTGGGGTCGTAAAGGTCGCGCCGAAGCTCCCCCCCGAGCGGAAGTTAGAGAGGGAAGACGCTCTCGCAATCGTGACGCCGCTGATCTCCGTCAGGCTGGTCACAAAGGCGATGTCCGTGGTGGAGAACACGTTTGCAGTGTTACTATTGTTATCCCCGAGGACAAGGCCCGGAATCGCTCCGACAGGCGAGCGCTGCGCCGGGGCACCGAGCTGCCAGGCCGGCGTGCTGGGCGCTTCGCTGGGAAGCTGGATGTAGGCACCGTTGGCATTGGTAAAGTGGTAGCCGAACCGGCGCGAGAGGCGCAGGCGGGTCTGGGTGCGCTCGGTCTCGCTGAGGGTGACACTCTCGGTGCCGCGGGTGAGCGGAAACGGACGGGGAATCAGGAGCAGAAAGAGCTTGCGCTGGTCGCGGCTTAGGTCACTTAGGCCCAGGCCAGCGCTGCTACAGAGCTTTTCCCACTGCTTATCGGTGAGGCTGGCTTCGAGGAGCTCGTATTTCTCGGGCGCACTCAGGCTGTCGTAGAGATCGGGCTTGGGCAGGTTCTCCCAGCGGAGCTCCGTGCGCTCTCGTGGGATATAGGCCGACAGCGAGCCAAAGGTCGCCAGCTGGAGCGATCTTTCGTCACCGGGCAAGACAATCAGGAGTGGGCCGCGGGTCTCGGGGTTCCAGGCCAGCGACTCGGGGAAGGCGAGGGTCGGCGCCTGCGCGAGAAGGGCCGCCGGTGTGGCGAGGATCGGTATCATGCCTTGATAGACTCCTTGGGGGCCGGGTTTGCTTCGTTATTTTAGCACGATATAATCGGGCATGGGATCGTCGCAGGGGGGACGCATTACAGAGGTTCCGCTCTTTCCGCTGGACCTGGTACTCTTTCCGCAGATGGTGATGCCGCTGCATATCTTCGAGATGCGCTACCGCCTGATGGTGCAGCACTGCCTCAAAGAGAACCTCCCCTTTGGGATTGTCTTGCTGACGGGAAGCGATGACGCGACCAAGACTGTCGAGACCGCAGAAGTGGGGTGCCTGGCCAAGATCGTCGAGTCGGAGCCGCTCCCGGATGGCCGCTTTCGGATTCAGATTGTCGGCACCGAGCGCTTTCGCCTATTGGATACCCACGACAACCGGCCCTACCGCTCGGGGCTCATCGAGCTGCTCTACGACCAACCGACCAACGAGGGCAACTGGGAACCGTTAGTGGACTCGCTGAAAGAGGCGCTCAAGGACTACCTGACCCGGCAGCTCGCGCGGGCGGGCAAGCGGGTCGCGGGCTTTCGCCTGCCGGAGGAGCCCGAGCTTCTCTCCTTTGCTGCGGCCTATGTCCTGCCGATTGCCAACCTGGACAAGCAGACCTTGCTGGAGCTGACCGACACGCCCGCTCGCCTGCTCTCCGCGCGGGATGTGCTCCGTCGCGCAACCCGGAAGCTGGAGCAAGAGGCCCCGGTTCCCCGTGAGTGGGAGCCCCTCACGAGCGAGCGGTTTCGTCGCTACCGCTGCTGGAACTAAGCAGCGCCAGCGCAAAAGGCCCGAGCAAGAGCCCTGAGTAGGTGAGGAGTCCTAGGGGAGTAAAGTTGTGGCGCAGCCCATGGAGCAGGCTCCGTGTGGGCAGGACACTCCACTGAATGCCGAGGACGAGCCCAAAGACCCCCGCTCCCAGAAGCAAGCGCTTTGTCCCCGAGCGTAGGCGCGGCAGCGAGGCGGGCCAGAAGGCGAGCACTCCCACCCCAAGTCCCAGGATCGCCAGCTCCGGGAGGAAGGCACGGTAGGCCACGGCAAAAAAGATCGCGCGCAGTGCCAGGGGCAGGGCCACCAGCCCGACCACGATCAGAGCCAGGCGCGGCAAGCGTCGCAGGAGTGCCACCAGGACCAGCAGGACCAGCAAGAGGCTCGCTAGGAGGCAGAGAAGGGCAGCGAGGCGTGTCGCCACCGGCTCTAGGGTAGAGTGGGTGAGCAGGGCACCAGCCACCCCGCCCAGCACAAAGGCAAGCGGCACAAAACGGTTCATGCTACTTTGTACGACAAAGCCTCAGCCTTGCGTTCCCACTTCTTAGGGGAGCGCCGTGACACCGCTCTGGAAGGAGAGGACTTTGTACGTGCGGTTTGCCAGGGGGAAGTACACGGGAGAGAGCTCCAGAAAGCGCAGGTCGTAGAGGCGGTGGCGGCTGAAGCCAAACTGGTCGAGCAGAGCGCCGGTGACCGAGTCGTAGTGGAACTCGCCAAAGGGACCGTCTTTTTTGATGATCAGAGCGCCGAGGTGCTTGTAGATGCCATTGGTGCGGGTGTTGTAGTTGGTGCAGCCGACACTGGGCGTCCCCCCGCTGGAGTCCATGGCAAGGAGTGCCCCGTGGATCGTGATATTGTCGATGTGTCCGCCGGCCTTGTCGCTCTCGACCACCCACATACGGCCGGTGATCATCCCAAAGACCCCACAGAGCGGGTCGGCGGCAGTTGCATCGGAGTCGGAGTTCTTGGACTTGTTCTTGAGGAGCCGCTGGTAGACAATCCCGCCGTCGATCTGGATGCGCCGGTCGGGTGGGGTTGCGATTGTCAAGCGGCTGGGGGTGGTGGCGCTGGTATTGTTGGCCACGACCCCGGAGAGCCCGTGTGTCTGGGTGGTCGTGTCACCGATATCGCCATCGACATAGACTAGGCCATTGGTTACCCCCGAGTAGCTCTCGGTGGCGGTGAGGGACTCCGGGCCACCGCTGGGCGTGGTGTAGCGTGCCACCGTGGTCTGGCTGGCGAGGCGGTCGATCGTCACTACCGTGCGCCAGGTAGTCGCGCCATCGGTCTGGTTAAAGGTCAGGAACTGGTTGACATCGCCGGCTCCCGTGGTATCGAGCTCCAGGCTTGTCACGGTTCCGGAGACATAGATCCCTCCCACGGTGCTTCCACTGGCGCTGGGGACGATCAGCCCCGGCGTGCTAGGGGCGGCGACACTGCCCAGTGCTGCATCGTGGAGGTCGGTCGTGCTCTGGGGATAGGGAATCACCGGGACATTGAACTGGGGCGTGGTGCCTGCCGTGGCGATCAGGGGCCAGTCGCTGGCGGTGGGGGTCTGGACACTCACGAGCCCGTGGTCCCACTCGATCTGCGACGGTGCTCCGGCGCAGGTGAAGTAGTCACTGCCCGCGTAGGTGAAGAGCGGTGTGCTCGTGTCCCAGACAATGGTGTGTTTGGCGTTGGGATCGACCGTATCGGTGCCAGGAAGGCGCATGTTGAGGTGTACCGGTCCAGAGAAGACATGCATTCCCGTCATCCAGACAAAGCCGTCGAGGGGCTCGTCGTAGAAGAGCCCGTACTCCGCAAAGCCCTTGGGACGCACGACCAAGCGGCTGGTGTGGCTCGCGTTGCCGCAGGTGCCGATTGCCTGGATCGCAAAGAACTTCTGGCCCGTGGCGGCATCGGTGCCGGGGTAGAGCCGAACCGCGATTGTCCCGTTCTTGCCACGGCCACTCGGGCTCTCGGTCGCCGTGGGGGCCTGGCTGAGCGTGAGGGTGTTGTAGCCATTAACCACGGGGGCACCGTAGAAGCTAGCCCCCTTCTCCGATGGCGCAAAGGGGAGGTTGGCATCGTTGATCGTGTCCTGCTCCAGCATCCAGGAGTAGGTGATCCGGACACCCGTCTCGGCGAGATCACGGGCGGTCTGGGCCTCGGCCTGAATATCGATCTGCTGGAGCGCGGCGGTGGCGCTACTGCTCACGGAGCTGACCCGGCCCAGGGTTCCCAGGAGGATCACACCGAGGATAAAGAACAGGAGCACCATGGTCCCGAGCAGGGCCATCCCGCGCGGTGCGGGTCGCTGGTGTGTTCGGCTCATGGGTGACCTCCGGTTGCCGTGGGAAGTGCGGCGCTGGGGACGCCCTCCCCGGCGTAGTTGAGCAGGCTAATGGCGTAGTCCGAGGTCTCCAGAGCGCTCTCGTGGTTTGCGCCAAGCGCGGATCTGTCCTGCTGGTAGGAGTCCTTATCGACTAGGAGGAGCCGGTAGCGCAGGACCTGGCCGGACTGGCTCCCGCGCCGGAAGGCAACCGCATCCCAGGTCGAGGCGAGCTTGCGGTAGAGAACGGTCTTCGAGGTCACCACGCCGTTTTCGTAGCCCCACTGCCACAGAAAGGTCCCATTGCTGGGCGCGGGAGTGCCTTGGGAGTCGCCGCGGTAGAGCAGGGCACCGCGGGTGACGCTGCGGCGGTTGGCGATATCGGCCGTGGAGAGCTGTGTCGCCGAGGTTCGGAACGAGAGGCTCTGGGGGGTGGTGAGGCTCACGTAGAGTCCTGTATTGAGGGTGGTGTTGCCCTGCTGCACTTGGTAGTGGCTCTGGGAACCCAAGAGCGCGCTGGACCAGGGTGTCAGGGGGGCGTCGTCGTCGGGGAGCTGGACCGCGGTCGCCTCTTCGAGCCCTTGTCGCATCCGATCGATACTACTGGAGCCGTTTTGTAGGGCGTGGCTACCCGCTTGGAGTCCCAGGGAGAGGCGTATCCCCCCCGTGAAGATCAGCAGGGCTCCCACGATCACGATCGCACCGAGCACGGCCGCGACAAGCACCTCTAGCATCGAGTGTCCACGGCGTGTCATTTTAGAGTGCCCCCTGCGGAATCAGCGTGGTCTCGGAGTAGGTGTGGGGGAGGCCGTTGCTGTCGCTCCACTGCACCTCGACCGTCGCCCGCACGAGCGGGTAGCTATCGACCCCAGCCACGGTGCGCTTGGCGGGCAGATACGGGGCGATAAAGATCCGGCCCTGGGGGGCGCTGTTTCCGCTTGCTGACGGGAAGTACTGGGTGAGCTGGTTGGTCTGGGTGAAGGTGAAGGTCGCGCTGGCAGCACCCTGGGCATTGTCCTGCGGGGTGGGGGTGGTGGGAGTGCCATCGACAATCCCCGCGCCGCTCTGTCCGAGTCCGGGGCCATTGAGGGCAGTGTAGCCGGCGGCCTGGAGCTGGCTGAGCTTGCTGGCAACCAGGGTGCGTGCCACGAGGAAACCACCGGACTGGTGGTTCGAGCGGGCAGACGTTCCCAGGACAATCGCGACCATGAATCCGAGGACAACGAGGAGGACAAGGCTAAGGAGAACTTCTGTCAGGGAAAAGGCGCGGAGGCGGTCTTTCACACATAGAAGTATTGGAATGACTTTGGTTAAAGGTGAGGGTTTGCCGAACGGATTTTTGCGTGGTACAATCCCCCCTTGGCGCAGTTGTAACTCTACTGCGTCTGGGAGAAATATCAATCATGCCGAAGATGAAGAGCCACAAGAGCGCGGTCAAGCGATTTCATGGCACCGGCACCGGTAAGCTGATGCACCGTCACAGCAAGCGGCACCACTCGATGGTCAAGAAGAGCCCCCAGTGCCTTCGCCGCCTGTACGCCGAGGCAGTGCTCGATCCGGGCAAGGCCAAGGCCCTGGGACGACAGCTTCCCTACGGAGCCAACTACTAGTAATTGCAGACCCCTCGCCGCCCGGAGTGACGCTACACAGACAGCGCCGGGCTGGGAACCGGGAAGAAACAGCGGCCAGTCGTTAAGGGGCCGCGCCCGATAAGGAACAGAAGAAAAGATGCCTAGAGTCAAGCGTGGCGTGATGGTCAAGAAGCGCCACAATAAGATCATCAAGCAAGCGAAGGGCTATTTCAGCTCACGCAAAAATGTTTTTCAGACCGCCAATGAGGCCGTCGCCAAGGCCGGAAACTACGCCTACCGCGACCGCCGTGTCAAGAAGCGCGACTTCCGCCGCCTCTGGATCGCCCGTATCGGGGCCGCCTGCCGCAACGGGGGCACCCGCTACTCGGTGTTCATCCATGCCCTCGGTCAGGCTGGGATCGACCTGGACCGCAAGGTCCTGGCCGACATGGTCATCAACGACCCGGCAGCGTTTACCGCCCTCCTCAAGCAGGTGGGCGTCGCGGGCTAACCCCGCCTGTGGAGAAAAAATAAAGAAAGCCCGTGGCACCCGCCACGGGCTTTTTTTACACCAACCCCCCAACCCCCGTCCGACGGGGGGGATACTAGGAACATGACAGACGAACTGAGACAAGTGGAGGCCGAGGCGCTCGCCGCGATTGCGGAGGCACAGTCCACGGCCGCGCTCGAAGAAGCCGATATCGCCTATCTGGGCCGCAAGAATGGCAAGCTGAGCGGGATGATGCGCCAGCTCGGGAGCCTGCCCGTCGACCAGAAGCCGCTCTTTGGGCAGGCGCTCAACGAGGCCAAGGGGCGTGTGGAGACCGCACTGTCGGAGCGAAAAGCCGCGCTCGCCGCCGCGGAGCGTGCGCTTCGGGAGCAGGCCGAGGCAATCGATGTCACCCTGCCGGGCCGCGGACGCACGCCGGGGCGCTTGCACCCGCTCACGCGCACCTTTGCGGATGTGAAGCAGGTCTTTCTGGGGCTGGGCTTCACGTTTGTGGACGGCCCCGATGTCGAGGACTATCTCTTTAACTTCGACTGGCTCAACTACCCGCAGGACCACCCGGCCATGGACGAGCAAGACACGTTCTATGTCGAGGGCGGGGCACCGTCGGGGCAGCCCGGCGCGTGGCTCCTGCGCACCCACACCACCGGCTCGCTCCAGGGCCGCAACTTTAGCAACCTGCCCGCCGTGCCGTTTCGCATGGCGACCATGGGCCGCTGCTTCCGGCGCGATGCCATGGACGAGACCCACTCGCACACCTTCCACCAGATCGACGGCTTCTCGGTCGCGGAGGGAATCTCCCTCGCCGATCTCAAGGGGGTCTTGGCCGAGATCGCCCGTGGCCTCTTCGGCCCCGATGCCATCGTGAGATTCCGCCCCGACTTCTTCCCGTTTGTCGAGCCAGGCGTCGAGGTGGCGGTGTGGTGGAACAACCGCTGGCTGGAGCTGGGCGGCGCGGGGCTGATCCACCCCAATATCCTCAAGCGCGCCGGCTATGACACTGAGAAATACACTGGCTGGGCCTTCGGTCTGGGCCTCGATCGCATGCCCATGATCCGCTACGGCGTCAAAGACCTGCGGCTCTTCCTCGACAACGACCTCCGATTTTTAGGGCAGTTCTGACCCTCCTCCCCGTCCCCTCCTCCCAATCCTGGGAGGAGGGGAGAAGGTTTAAGCAAGATATGGGACCACTTGTGCGTTTGCTGTTGCCCTCAGGAAAAACTGAGGAGGTACTCCAAACTGCCAATACCATTTTTCCCAGGATGGGTCAAAAAATTGAGAGCAACCAGGTGGATCGTTGGGATTGTTGGGTAGAGGATGACTCACTGATTGGTGGCAAGTATCTGGGTGAAGGTAGACCTATCTATAGTTCCTTCTCTCAAGTGGAGCTGGAGCAAGAAGAGATGCTAGTGCTTCAGAAGCATTTCGGCATCACACCCAAACGGGAATGGCATTGCGATGCTGGTTGCAACCAGCTAGAGGATCATCTAATTCTTGGGCAATTGATAACCTACCTCATAGATACTGTTGGGGGAGTGGTGGACTTCTACGGAGCTTTGATCCCATCATTGCCAGAAGATATGGGGAGGCGAGGTTTCTGGCACTATGACTGGTCTGACATTGAGCCGTACTTTGAGGAAATGATCCGGGGGATGCCGGGGAAGATCGTGAGCGTTCCGTATGATGCTGGTGAAGGGCGTACCTGGGTTTCCCATTACGCGGAGGTTGAGTTTATGAAAGCGTGGTTGAAGCATCCCCGTTTTCATATGGTGAAGTAGTCCCCCTCTGGCTCCCCTCCCTTCCCCCCTCGGAACGAGGCGGGTACCCTTTGGGTGCGGGGAAGGGAGGGGCTGGGGGAGGGATGCCGGAGTAAACAATTATGAGAATTCCACTGAGTTGGTTAAATGACTACATCGCGGTTTCCGACGACGAGCAAGAGGCCGTCGCCGATGCGCTGACCATGGCGGGGCTGGAGGTCGAGGAGACGCTGGAGACGCCGTTTGGGAAGGTCTGGTACACCAAGATCACCCCCAACCGCGGCGACTGGGCCAGTGTCTACGGCACGGCAAGAGAGCTTGCCGCCATCTATCCAAACAAAAAACTCCAACCACCACATCCCCCCCGCTTGGCGGGGGCAGGGGGGGGAGTCTCCATCCGCATCGACGACACGGCCAACTGCCACCGGTTCCGGGCGACGGTCATTAAGAACGTCAAGATCGGCCCGACCCCGCAGTGGATTCAGGACCGCCTGACTGCCGCGCTGGGCGACCGCTACCGCATGATCAACAATGTCGCGGACATCACCAACTACGTCATGCTGGAGCTGGGGCAGCCGCTCCATGCCTTTGATCTAGACACGATCCCCAATAGTGAGATTGTCGTGCGGCAGGCGCTTCCGGGCGAGAAGCTGGTGACCCTGGATGGCACGGAGCACGAGCTTCCGCAGGGGACGCTCTGCATCTGCGACAATCAGCGGGCGATCTCGATTGCGGGGATCATGGGCGGCAAGGAGACCGAGATCACGGAGGGGACGACCAATGTCCTGCTGGAGACCGCGCACTTCGACCCGTTCTGCGTGCGGCGCACCGCCAAGAAGGTCGTGCGCTCCGAGGCGAGCTACCGGTTCGAGCGCTATGTCGATCCCAACCTCGTGGCGATTGCCGGCGACCGCGCGGCGCAGCTGATTGTCGAGCACTGTGGCGGCGAGATTGTCGGGGTTTCGGAGGCCGTGGCGCAGCCGATTCCCAAGCGACGGTTCCTGGCGCGGCTGGACCGTGTCCGGGCACTGCTGGGTGTCGATGTGGACCGCGATGCGGCGATTGCGGCCCTCACGCGTCTGGGGCTGGAGGTGGAGCAGTCCGCTGGGGCGCTCGACTGCCTGATTCCCGCCTGGCGGCCCGACCTGACCATCGAGGACGATATCGCGGAGGAGGTGGGGCGGATCGCGCTGGGCTACGCCAACCTCCCCGAGAAGATCGCCTGGCAGATCGGGCAGCGCGGGCAGGACTCGCCGCGGGCTGCGTTTATCCTGCGCCTGAAAAATGCCCTCGTGCAGCAGGGCTTGCAGGAGGTCATCACGCACTCCTTGGTCGCCGATGGCGGTGAAGGGGCGCTTGTCCTGCGGAACCCGATGGCCCCCGAGTACAGCCAGCTGCGAACATCGCTGGTGCCCGGCCACATCGGAATCGCCCAGCGTGCTGTTCGCGAGGGCATCCGTGATATCGCGATCTTCGAGGTGGCGAGCGTCTACTTGGCCCCCTCCGCCCCCACGAGTGGGGGAACCCTGAGTGAGCCGCTACGCGTCTCGGGATTGGTGGCCGGCTCGGCGAGCGCCAGTCTCTGGGCGATCAAGGGCGAGAGCTACCCCGCGGACTTCTACTTCGCCAAGGGGATTGTCGAGAGCCTCCTGGCAAGCCTGGGGATTGTCGCGGAGTATGTTGCGGACAGCTCGCCGCTGACACATCCCTATCGGACCGCGCGTGTGGTGGTCGGAGGGCAGCCCCTCGGCATTATCGGGGAGCTCTCCGCGGCGACCATCGAGGCCAATGACCTGCCCAAGCGCACCTGCATCTTCGACCTGGACGGCGAGGCACTGCTAGCGCTTGCGCAGGAGACCAAGGTCGGGTTCTCCGCGCTGCCGGAGTTCGCCTCGGCCACCCGCGATGTGGCACCGGTCTTCTCCAAGGATGTGTCTTATGCGACGATCGAGCGCGTGGCACGGGAGAGTGCTGGGCCACTTCTGGAGGCGCTGCGCCTCGCGGATGTCTTTGAGGATGCCAGTAAGCTGGGCGAGGGCAAGCGCTCGCTGACCCTACGCTTCACGCTTCGGGCTCCGGATCGGACACTCACGGGCGAGGAGATCGACTCCACGCTGGCAGGGATTCGTGCGGCTCTTGTCGGGATCGGTGCCGAGCGACTCTAAGAGAGACTCTTGTACCCTCGCCTTAGCCGTCCAGTAAGTACCGGGCGGCGGCGGCGGGGGTGCGGTCGATGGCGACCACGGGGCGTCCGACCTCTGTGTTCACTTGCTCTAAGGTCATCTCGTCCAGGAAGACCTCGGTGCCGTCGCGGAGCATGACATTGGGGATGAGGACTTCGTCGCCGAGCTCGGGGAAGGCCTTGAGCGCATCGACCAAGTCCCGCCCGACAATCAGGCCCGCGATATTGATATTGCCCTCGAAGAACTTGTTGTGGATCGCGCAGACATTTATTTCTAGCCCCTCGACCTTATTGAAGATCTCGGCGAGCTGCGTTAAAAGCGGCCCGGCGATCTCTCCCGTGGCGAAGGTGACTTTTCGAGGGCGCGGGGCGCGCTTGGGCAGGTCCCGCTTGAGTTTTTCACACTCGTCTAAGAACAAACGCACGAGGCCGATACCATCTTCGAGCTGCGGGAAGCCCTCGTACTGGGAGCGCGACGGAATCGGGAGGCCGCCGCCGAGGTAGAACTCGTCGGAGAGGTAGACAAAGCGGGTGCCCAGCTCCTTGAGGTACCAGTTGCGGAGCGGCTCCAGCTCGTGCACCCACCAGGCTTTCTGCTCGCCGTTCCAGGTATCGACCGGCGCGAGGCGCTCGCGGAACTGGGTGATACCAATCGGGACCACGGCCACGGAGATAATCCCCCCAAACGCGCCGCGCTTCTTGGGGTGGAGATTGGCCAGGTCGGTGATGGTCTGGAAGAATATCTCACCGTCGTTGTAGTGCGGCACCAGCACGACTTGTGCATGGATCTGAATCCGGGCCTCGACCAAGCGCTCCAAGATCGGCAGGATCGGCTCCGGGCCACGGCGGCCCAGGATCTTGCCGCGCGCCTCGGGGTCGGTGGCGTGGACCGAGACATACAAGGGCGAGAGGCGCTGCTCACAGATACGGTCCAGCTCGCCCGGCTTGAGGTTGGTCAGCGTGACATAGTTGCTGTGGAGAAACGAGAGCCGGAAGTCGTCGTCCTTGACGTAGAGGCTGGGGCGCAGGCCCTTGGGCTGCTGGTAGAGGAAGCAGAAGACACACTTGTTCTTGCAGATGTGCATCCGGTCAAAGAGATCTTCCGCAAACGTAATTCCCAGCGGCTCGTCGAAGCCCTTTTCGAGCGAGAATGTCAGTAGGTCGTCGCCGCGCTTCACCGCGAGCGTGACCTCCTCGGCGGCGGAGTAGAAGCGCCAGTCCACGACATCGGTGAGCGGGTGCCCATTGACCGAGAGCACGACATCCCCGAGCTGCAAGCCTGCCTCCTGGGCGATACTGCCGGCGTCGAGCGCCTCGATGGCATTGCGGGGAAGGGTCGGGCGCTCCAGGTGCTCAAGACGCTCGTGGGTCGCGACGGGAAGGGTTAGGGCCATAGGGCTCTATTGTACCGTGGAGTCCCGCCCCTCCAACGGGCGGGACATGGTAAAATGTTACCTTGGCGGGCGCACTGCGTGCAGTGCGCCCAAACTCTGTGTCAGGAAAAACAACTACGATGGAACGAACCTACATCATGGTCAAGCCCGATGGCGTCCAGCGCCGTCTGGTCGGAGAGATCATTCGCCGTTTTGAGAACCGTGGCCTCAAGCTGGTCGGGCTCAAGCAGCTTGTCCCCAGCCGCGCCACCGCCGAGGCCCACTACGCCGTCCACGCCGAGCGCCCTTTCTTTGGTGAGCTGGTCGACTTTGTCACCAGCGGCCCCGTGGTCGCCATGGTCTGGGAAGGCCCCGATGCGATCCAGCTCTGCCGCAACATGATCGGTGCCACCAAGCCCGTCAATGCCACGTCGGGGACCATCCGTGGGGACTACACCTGCGACATGATGCTCAACCTGATCCACGGCTCCGATGCGCCCGAGACCGCGGCCGACGAGATCGCGCTCTGGTTCAAGCCGGAGGAGCTTCTCTAGTCTCGTGCAGCTCTCGGACTTTGACTACGCGCTCCCCGACGAGCGCATTGCCCAGACCCCTTTGGAGCCGCGAGATTCCTCGCGGCTCCTTTGTGTCGATCGGGTGAGCGGCGCTCGCTCGCACCGGATCTTTCGTGAGCTCCCGGAGCTTCTCCATCCCAGCGACCTCTTAGTGCTCAACGAGACCCGTGTCTCCGCGCTGCGGCTCTTTGGGGAGCGACCCGGCACAGGCGGGCAGATCGAGGTCTTTCTCCTGCGTCCCGCGATCGAGCACGGCGAGGCGGTCTTTGAGGCGCTGGTACGGCCCGGTAGGAAGCTCCTCCCCGGTCAGCGCGTCGCCTTCCCCGAGGTGGCGCTGGAGGCGGAGGCCCTGGCGACCCTGGAGAGTGGGGGACGGCTCCTGCGCTTTGTGGGCGACGATATCCTGGGGAAACTCGATGCGATTGGGCGTGTGCCCCTGCCGCCCTACATCACCGCGCCACTGGAGAATAAAGAGCGCTACCAGACCGTCTACGCCACGACCCCGGGCTCGGCGGCGGCCCCAACCGCGGGGCTCCACTTCACGCCTGAGCTGCTTGCTAGGATCGAGGCCAAGGGGGTGGGGATCGCCCGGCTCCGGCTCGATGTGGGGATCGGCACGTTCCGCCCCATCAAGACCGAGAACATCGCCGAGCACGTCATGCACACCGAGACCTACGCGATCCCCGACGCGACGGCGGCGGCGGTCAATGGCTGCACCGGGCGTGTGATCGCCGTGGGAACGACCGCGCTTCGGGCACTGGAGTCGGCGGGGCAGCTCGCGCTCCAGCAGGGCACGGGCCAGCGCGTGGTCGCCACCGAGAGTGAGACCGGAATCTTTATCACGCCGGGCTACACCTTCCGTGCGATCGATGGCTTGATCACCAATTTTCATCAGCCGCGCTCTACCTTGCTCCTACTGGTCGCGGCGTTCATGGGCTACGAGAGTATGCGAAGGACGTATGAAGAGGCCCTCGAAAAGCAGTACCGTTTTTTAAGCTTTGGGGATGCACTCTTCGCGGTATAATGCGGAACACACATGCCAGGCCTCGACGAATTTTACCGCTACATTGAACGCAGAGAGAAAGAAGCGGAAGACGCTGTCTCTCAAGAGCGAGCCCCCGTCCCACCCCCTGGGACCATAGAGAATGTCCGCTACGTTGTCCGAGGGGGGATCACGATTGCCGTCCCTATCGACGAGCCCGATCCACCACTCCTGATTGCCGAGCAGGCAACCGCGGTGGCGCTCGCCGACCCGCTCCAACCCGCACTCCCGCTCGACGTTCCCACGGCGCGTGAGGCAGGCGTGCCGCGGACGATGGTCCGGCCCGCCTTTAAGATTCCCGGCCCCAAGCAAGCCACCGAGCAGCTGCTCATCCCGCCCCTGCCGCCGCAGATCCCCAGCACCGATGCCGAGGGCGCCCAGCTCTGGGAGGGCCTACCGCGCCACGTCCAGATTCTCGCATCGATGGCCCCCGAGACCATCCCGCCGTCGCGGACCTTTGAGGAGACCCGTGAGCAGCTGATCGTCCGCCTGCTCGACCCCATTCTCACCCTGGAGGAGACTGCCAAGCTCCTGGATGTCTGTCCGGCGACCGTGCGGCGCTACGCCAACCGTGGGCACCTGACCCACCACCGGACACTTGGGCAGCAGCGGCGCTTCAAGCTCTCCGATGTCATGGCGTTTTTGGACAAGCGTGCCGCCAAGCAGCGCCGCCTCTAGCCTCCGCACCGAGTCGGGGCGTGTGCTGGCCACCGATGCCCGCTGGCTGGCACACTTCTGGGAGCGCGGTCGTGGCTGGCTCGCCCGCAAGCCCGACCCAAACCTCGCACTGGGAGTCCCCCTCACCGAGGGGGAGCGCCTCCACTCGATTGGGATGCGCTTCTCCCTTGACATTGCCTACTGCGACTCCGAGGGCAGTGTTCTCGCTGTCTGCACCCTGGCCCCCGCTCGGGTCGCTCCGCCTGTCCCCCGCGCCGTGGTCGCCTGGGAGCTCCTCGCGGGGCAGCTTGCGGGGCTCTCGCTGGGGGAGCGGCTCCGATGCGACTGACCCTGGCGATGGCCGATGCGCCGCGCTATCTAGTGGCCCTCGGCGACACCCAGCACGCCCCTCAGAACCCGGATGGCCTCCGCGTGATCCCACTCGCCCGCCCCGAGGCGACAATCGCAGCCGTGCGCTATGTCCAGCTTCCCCAGTGGAAGGAGATGCGGGTCGTGGCAGCGCGGGTGACTCTCTCCATCGGGCACGCCGACCTACTCGCCACCCTCGGGGACGAGTACTTCGCCGCCGCCGCCTACCCGCGCTTTGTCGAGCATGTCCACGCGATCCGTGCAGAGCTTCCCGCCCTCTGTGAGCCCGGAGTCGTGCTGGAGCTAGCGCCGCTCACGGGCTTCGACGGCTGGGAGTGGGCGGAGCGCTTCGCCGCCGCGCTCGCTTTGTGATCCCCCCGATCAGAATGGGGGGACTGGAGAGCGTCGCAGGCTCCGCTGCAAAGCCCGTGCCGCCCATCCCCCTTCGCGAAGCCGGAGGGGGTGGCCGAGGAACGAGGCCGGGGGAGGTCCCGCCCCTCCAACGGGCGGGACACCTCGCTCTAACCCGTCACGTGAAAGAACGCCGCGTTTCGCGCCACGGACGTGCGCCACTTCTCGGGGAGCGTGTCGATGGAAAAGATCGCCTCGACCGGGCACTCGGGCTCACAGAGGCCGCAGTGGATACACTCATCGGGGTTGATGTAGAGCTGCGGGGAGTCGTCGTCGCCCTGGATGCAGTCCATCGGGCAGACCGCGACACAGGACTTATCTTTCACACCGACACAGGGCTCGGCGATGACATAGAATGGGTTGGTTTGCATGGCCCCAGCGTACGGCGGGGGCGCTGGTCTCGTCCGTGACTTTTGTCATCGAGTGACAAAACGCCATAGAATGCAAGCGATGACCCGAGACGAGGCGCTACGGCGTGTGGTTTTCCTCAAAGACGCCCCCGAGGCCGCGGTGGCCGCACTGCGCCAAGCCGGCGTGGTCCTGACCCTCACCGAAGGCGAGGTGTTGTTTTTGGAGACGGAGCCCTCGCGCGGGCTGCTGGTAGTGCTCGAAGGGGCGCTCAAGGAGAGCAAGACCGACACGCGGGGTAGAGAGCTGATCCTCGCCATTCACAAGCCCGGCGCGAGTGTCGCGGAGCTGCCGCTCTTCGACGGCGGCAACCACCCCACGCAAGCCATCGCGCTGGAGGCTCCCACGCGCATCTTCTGTGTCGCCCGCCCCGCGTTTGAGGCGGTCTTGGAGCGCCACCCGAGCCTGGCACACAGCGCGCTCCGGGCGCTGGCGATCCAGCAGCGCAAGCTCTTGGAGATGCTCAAGGCCCAGGCGCTCCACACCGTCCGCTCCCGGCTGGCGGCCTACCTCCTCGCCCAAGACACCCCGAGCTTCACCCTCCCTGAGACCAACGAGAGCATCGCCGCGCAGGTCGGGACCGTGCGCGAGGTCATCTCCCGCACCCTCCACCAGCTCGCTGATCTGGGGTATCTCACACTTGACGGCCGCACGGTGACGGTTCTCAGCCGTGCGGCGCTGGAAAAAATCGCCGCGGGGGAGTGAGCGGGTGCGGGCGAGCCTATGCCTTTTTCTTGCTGGAGCGGGTCAGGTCGGTGATGAGGAGGGGGGACTGCGCGGTGAGGGCGTCTAGGACCTCGGCGACGGTCTTTTTCTTGCCCTTGATAGCATCAAGCTCGCTCTGGGTGAGCCCCACCATCTGGAGAAACTGGACCTTCCCGTGGGGCGTCTCGATCACGCCCAGCGCCGGGTCAGTGAGGAAGGCCAGGCCGACAATCTCGGTCTTGGTGTCGAGGCGGATGGGGCCATTGGCAGGAATCCAGTGGAAGTCATCGAAGACACGCTGCGTCTCAAAGACATAGCGCGCCAGGTTCTGGAAGAGATCACAGACCCACGTGGGCGGCTCCTTACCATCTTTTGCGAAGGGGCGCAGGCGAAAGGTGAGCTCAAACCCAAACGCGCTGTACTCCCCGCCCACCGCCTCTTCGTCGTAGTAGAGGTTCGAGAGGCCGTAGGTGACATAGTGGAAGTGACTGCCGCCGGGATCGTCGGCCTGGTAGGCGCTGATGCCATCGAGGGGATCGGGGCCGCCCAGGTTCCAGCTCACAATCGTCCCCCAGTGCATCGGCTCCTGGGTCGGGTAGAGCGTCTTGAGGTGCGACGTGATAGCGTCCCAGCCCACGGGCGACTCGGAGGAGTAGGTTTTTTTATAGGTCTCGAGGTCCACAAAAAATCTTTCTCAGGAAGTGAAGAATCCTGGTGCGAAGCTGCGTTATTCTAACAGCAATGGACGCCCTCAGCACCCTCTCCGACTTCGAAGCCTTTGTCCGAGCGCACCAAGCTCGGGCGCTGCGAATCGGTGTACGCCTCGCGTTTGGCGATGCAGCGGCGGCGCAAGATGCGGTCCAAGAGGCGTTTCTGCGGCTCTGGCGCTGCCGCGAGCAGCTGGAGGCAAGCAACCTGGAGGCGTATCTCTACCGCACGGTGCTCTCCTGTGCCCGCGATGCCAACCGCCGTCTGCGCCCCACCGTCCCGCTCGACGAAAAGCTCGCGCTGAGCCCACGGCATGAGTCGCCCGACACGGGGCTGATGGTCCGCGATGCCCTGGCGCAGCTCCCCGATGACCAGCGCGAGGTGGTGATTCTCTCGCACTACGAAGGCTGGACCCAGGCCGAGATCGCCGAGCTGCTACAAATCCCGCCTGGAACCGTTGCCAGCCGCCTGCACCATGCCCTCCGAAAGCTCCGCGTCCTCCTGACCGACGCCGAGGACCAAACCCATGCGTAAGCTCAAACAACGCACTGACCAAGCGCTCCAAGAAGCCACCGACCTCGGTGAGCTCGTCGCGCTCCTCGATACCTGGCAGCCCGAAGCCCCCGAAACCGATCTCTGGCCGCAGATTGCGGCAGGTCTGAGCAAGGGAGCCAGTGGGATCAAACTCCCTCCCCAAGTCGCGGAGTTAATAGACCGCCTAATGCGGAGTGCCATGGAGGCTGGTGTGGAGCCACACGCACGACTCGAAACAGCAGGGGGCGGGGATCGGGATCGTCTGCCTCCACAACCACCGACTGCGCTGGGAACGAGTAGCGGGGACGAATTCGATCCCGTGAAACGCATTCAGGAGCTACACGAGCGCAATCTTGAGAGACAGGAGCAACGCACCCATCAGCAAGATGAGGACTTTGATCCCCTGAAGGAGCTCTCTTTCACGGCATTTGTCGCGGATCGTGGGGGGGCAAATAGTGTGGCACTCTTAACGCCGCGCCAGGAGCGCTGGCTCGCTCGCTGCGTTGAGAGTGGGGGTGAGCAAGCAGAGAAGGCGCGCGGGGTTCTCGTAAACGCCAACCTGCGCTTGGTGACGAGTATCGCCACGAAGTATCAGAACCGTGGGATCGCTCTGGAGGACCTGATTCAGGAAGGCACTCTGGGGCTAATCCATGCGGTCGAAAAATACGACTGGCGCCGTGGGTTTCGCTTCTCCACCTACGCCACCCACTGGATTCGTCAGGCACTGGGCCGTGCGGTTGCTGGGCAGGGGCGGACCATTCGGTTGCCTGAAAGTGCCGTGGCCCACCTAGAGCAGATTCGTCATGCGCGGGAGGCATTTACGGCGACTCACGGACGGCCACCAACTCCCATCGAGCTTGCGGAAGCGGCGCACCTGCCTCAGGAGCGCGTCGAGCTTCTTCTGGAGGCCGAGGCACCTGAGCCGACGCACTTGGGCGATCTGCTCCCCGCAGAAGACGCCACCAGCCCGTCGTCACGTATCTTCCGCCGCGCCCTCCGCGACGAGATCAACAAGGCTTTGGAGCACCTCAGCGAGCGAGAAAAGGAGGTTCTCTCGCTACGGTATGGCCTCTCGGAAGACCAAGAGCAGCTCATGACGCTGGAGCAGGTTGGTAAGCAGCTGCAGCTCACCCGAGAGCAGGCGCGGCAGGTTGAGGCGGGGGCACTCCAGAAGCTACGACGAAGTGAGCTTGGTGGGCGATTGCGCGATCCAGAACTAGCAGCAATTTTGGAAGATTCATCCACGGAAACGTCATCTGAGCAGCAGCGCAGACTCGTGAATTTAATGACGCCTGAACAAGAATTAGAGCTGGTTCGTTGCATGCATGCTGGAGGAGAATCTGCGGAACAGGCTAGACAATCTTTATTTGCGTTTGGTCTACAGTGTGTCGTGAGCCTCGCGGAAAGGTATGCAGGCGAAGAGGTGACACGGGACGAGTTAATCTCGGAAGGAGTGAAGATTCTTCCTGAGCCACTCGCGAACTACGACCCTAATCGTGGGTTGCGTTTTGGCACTTACGTCCTATTTTGGCTACGCCATACCATGCTACGTTTGGTTCGTGACCGTGTTCGAGGTGCTCACAGGCTTCCGATAGAGCCAGACTTTTTCACGGACGCGACTCGCAATCCTCTTGCAGATCCTACTCGTCAGGCACTGCGGGAAAAGATCGGTCGTTCTGGGGATCAGCTTCATCCGCGCGAAATAGAGATTCTTGCGCTCCGATTTGGGCTTCTCTCCGATGAGTCGGTCCCTATGTCCTACGAGCAAGTTGTCATGGTGATGCGACTGTCTGCTGAGCGCGTTCATCAGATTGAGGAGCAGGCACTGGCTAAGCTGAGCGCCCCAGAGCCTAAAGAGCAGAGTGGCGAGAGCAAGGTGCTGTCCGAACTGTCGGGGACGCTCTCCGAGGTCGTGGGCGAGCTGGCGGGGCTTCGTCGGGAAGTGATCCGGCTTCGGGAGGAAGTGACGGCGCTGCGGCGGGAGCGCTCAGGCGGGGGCTACCCGACCCTCATGCCCTACGCCCGCGCCGACGACAAGCCGCTGCCGCTGGGGTGAGCCAGCCCCCTAACCCCCGCTGGGCGGGGGGACAATAAGGAAAAGAAATTCCTCTTATCCCCCCCGCCGGGCGGGGGATGGGGAGTAGGAAACACCATGAAACTAACAGACTTACTGGAGAAAATGGAGTCGGGGATCTCGGATCTGCACCTGGTCGTGGGGGAGCCGCCGATCTTTCGCAACGGGGGCAGGCTCGCACGAACGGAGGCCGAGCCTCTGGCCGCGGAGGCACTGGCCACGATGCTTGTCGGGGTGCTCCCCGAGCGGCTTCAGGGCCGCTTTGTTCTGGACCACCAGAGCGTGCTGACATCGGTCGTGCACGCCGGGCGTCGCTTTCGCCTCAGCGCGTCGTGGGAGCGCGGCCAGCCCTGCGCGGTGCTGCGGGCGATTCCCACTCGTGTCCCCCGGCTGAGCGAGCTCCGAATCGCCGAGGGGCCGCTTGGAGTGTTGCAGAGAATGGCAGCGAGCACGCGCGGCCTGATTGTTGTCAGCGGCGCGGCGGGCTCGGGCAAGACGACCCTGATGGCCTCGCTGGTGGAGGAGATCAACGCGACCCGCTCGGAGCGCATCTACACGCTGGTGGAGAGCATCGACTACGAGTTCACCAACCAGGAGAGCTTCGTGACCCAGCAAGAGCTCGGCAACGACTTCCACGACTTTCCCCAGGCCCTGCGGGACCTGCTCTACGCCGACCCCGATGTCGTGATGCTGGGTGCCCTCACAAGCCTGGAGTCGATCGCGCTGGCATTGAATCTAGCGGAGACGGGGCACCTGGTCTTTGTGCAGGTCGGACAGTCCAGTGCGGTCGATGCGCTCAAGCGGCTGGTACATGCCTTCCCCGAGAGCAACCGCGCCGAGGTCCAGCGCCAGCTCTCGAACAACCTGGTTGGTGTGGTCGCTCAGCAGCTTCTTCCTGCGATGGGCGGCGGTCGCGTCCCGGCGCTAGAGCTTCTGCTGGGAGTCCCTGCGGTTCGCGGAAAGCTCCGGCAGGGCGACTTTGACCTCCAGGCGATAATCGAAGAGAGTACGGGAATCGGGATGCAGACCATGGCGCAAGCCCTCAACGCGCTCGTCGCAAGCGGTACCATCACCGACGAAATGGCCCAGAGCCGGATGCCGGTTTTCTAACCTCTAGCCCCTCCCTCTCCCGGGCACTCGTTCCTCGTTGGGGAAGAGAGGGGAGCCAGCGGTACTAAGCCCCTTTCCCAGTGAGGGACGAACGCCCGGGAGAGGGGTGCCGAGGGACGAGGCGGGGAGAGGTCTTTCCGGTTAGGGATCTCTTTGGGTAGTATAAGGCCATGAACACCGCTACCCTTCCCGCCGACTGGCAGGCCGCCCTCGTCGCTGAGTTTTCCGCTCCCTACTTCACCGCCCTCATGGAGTTTGTCGCCGCCGAGCGCGCTACCCATCCGGGCGCGATCTTTCCCGCCGAGGATGAAGTCTTCAATGCCCTGACTCTAACATCGCTGGCCGACGTGAAGGTCTTTATTCTGGGCCAGGACCCGTACCCGACCCGCGGTCATGCCCATGGGCTGGCGTTCTCGGTGCAGCCACAGGTCAAGCCCCTGCCCGCATCGCTACGCAATATCGTTAAGGAGCTGGAGAGCGACCTGGGCATCGGTAAGCCCAGCTCGGGGAGCCTGATTCCCTGGGCCAAGCAGGGGGTCTTGCTGCTCAACACCGTGCTCACCGTGCGCGAGGGGGAGGCCAACTCGCACCAGAAAAAGGGCTGGGAGAAGTTCACCGATGCCGTGATCCGCGCCGTCAGCGCGGCGAGTACGGAGCCGGTGGTCTTTATCCTCTGGGGCAAGCCCGCGCAGAAAAAAGAGGAGCTGATCGATGCCAGCAAGCACACGATTCTCAAGTCTGCGCATCCCTCGCCGCTCTCCGCCAACACCGGGTTCTTTGGGAGCAAGCCCTTCTCGCAGGCCAATGCCGCACTGAAGGCTGCTGGGCGTACGGAGATCGACTGGTCCCTCTAGGCGCACTCAGCTCTGAGGGGCATGCTTCAGGTAAAATGAGGGATGCTCCTGAGCTTTATTGCGCTGCCGTTTATCCTAGCCCCCCAGGTACCATCGCCGTTGTCGTCGCGCTGGAACGTCGTACTCGTAACCGCCGATGACATGAACGCGGACTCGGCGGGCTGGATGGGCAACAAGCTGGGGGCGACTCCGAACTTGGATGCCTTTGCGGCCACCGCGCACCGGTTTGTCAACCACCATGTCAGTGTGCCTATCTGCCAGCCGAGCCGTGCGGCGCTCCTAACCGGTCGTGTGCCCCATCGCAACGGCGCACTCGGCTTCAACCCGATCTCGCCGGGCGTGCCGACTCTCGTCGGCAAGCTCAAGGAGGCAGGCTGGTTTACGGCATCGCTCAATAAGCAAGCCCATATGAAGCCCGACAGCGCCTTTCCCTGGGATCTGGCACTCACGGGCTCGGGGAAGAACCCAAGTGTCTTTGGGGAGCAGGTTCGCCAGTGTGTCAAGGCGGCGAGCGTCGCCGGTAAGCCATTTTTTATCAACGCCAATATCACCGACCCCCATCGGCCCTTTTTCGGCGCGGGAAGCTCGCCTGAGGAAAAAGAGGGCAGTGTCAAGCCCTACACACTGGAAGAGGTCACCGTTCCCTCGTTTCTGGAAGACATTACGCCGGTTCGAAAGGAAGTGGCACAGTACTACAGCAGTGTCCGGCGGGGGGATCAGAGCTTCGGAGCACTGATGGCGGCGATCAAGAGCACCGGGCACGAGACGGATACCGTGGTCGTGTTCCTCTCGGACCATGGGATGTCATTTCCGTTCTCAAAGGCGACGGTCTACCGCAATGGCACCTGGTCGCCGGTGCTGCTCCGTTATCCGGGAATGGGCAGTCCCCAAAAGCGTGAGGAGTTTGTCAGTAGCGTGGACATCCTTCCCACCCTCATGGAGCTACTGAAACAGCCCCCGCTTGAGGGGGTGGACGGGCGCTCGTGGGGGCCGCTGCTCCACGGCGAGAGACCGACCGACCGAGACTACGTGGTGACCCATGTCAATACGGTCAGTAGCGGCAAGAGCTTTCCCCAGCGCTGTATTCGCACCAAGGACTTTTCCTATCAGTTCCATGCCTGGCCCAATGGCACGCCGCAGTTTCGTGTCGAGGCGATGAGTGGGATCACGTTTGCAGCGCTCAAGAAAGGCGCTGAGAGTGACTCGAAGCTCAAGGCGCGTGTGGATCAGCTCACGATTGGTGTGCCGGAGCAGCTCTTCGACCTACGCTCCGACCCGGATGAACGCACCAACGTGAGCGCCGATCCCAAGTACAAAACCGAGCTGACACGTCTTCGGCAACTTCTCCTGGCTCATATGGAAAAAACAAGCGATCCCCAGCTAGGGAACTTTCGCAAACAGCTGGAGGGAAGGCTGTGAGGAACCCAGGAGACATACGGTAAGGAACTTTGTTTCGAAGGGCGACGCTCTAATGGTTATGAGTCTCTCTTGTCCAAACGGTGCTCGTCGTGGTGGCTTCACCTTGATCGAGCTTCTGGTGGTGATCGCGATCATCGCGATTCTGGCTGCCATTCTTTTTCCTGTCTTTGCCCAGGCCCGTGAGAAAGCGCGCCAGACAACCTGTCTGTCCAACGAACGGCAGATCGGGGTGGCGCTGATGATGTACATGCAAGACAACGATAGCCGCTCGGTCGTCGCCCACCACGAGTCGCCTCCGCTCTATCCCTGGTATGGTGGGCTCCAGCCCTATCTGAAGAACGATGGTATCTTTCGCTGTCCCTCGTTAAACGACACGATCACCTCCTATGAGCCGCCTCTGACGGCAGCAACCTGGGCGACGACTCGGACGGACTATCTGATCAATGGGCTCCTAGCACATGGAGTGAGCCAGTCTGCCGTCGCGACCCCTGCGGAGCAGATCATGGTGGGAGAGCGTCATAAAGGCTGGGCCTGCTTCGACTACGATGCCTGGCTCCCCGAGTTCACGGAGGAGCGTGGCTGGCTCGATGGCTCCGGGATTGCACCCGATGGCACGGTGGAGCCGGGCAACAAGGGGCGACACTCCGAGGGGGATAACTACCTCTTCACCGATGGTCATGCGAAGTGGCTACGCTGGAACCAGACGTTGAGTGTCGGCGCTGCGCCCTTTGGGATGCACAACCGTGACGGCCTTGCGGCACCTACCGATAGCATGTAGCCGTGATCGAGTAGCCATGCGTTGCACTGGAGGGCTCCTCGGGGTAGAATTGGCACATGCCCTACGTGATTGCCGAGCCCTGCGTCGGCGTGAAAGACAAGTCCTGCGTTGCGGTCTGCCCGGTGGATTGTATCCACGGCGGCGACGATGACAACCAGCTTTTTATCGACCCCTCTGAGTGTATCGACTGTGGCCTCTGCGAGCCTGAGTGCCCGGTGGACGCGATCTTTATGGATGACGAAGTGCCTGAGAAATGGTCGAGCTTCATCCAGCTCAACGCCGATTACTATAAAAAATAAAAGCCTCGACGGTAAACGTCAGGCTTTGGGGCGTCGTGCCTCCGCCGCGCTTCGCGATCTCTTGTCCGAGCGTAGCGAGGCGGCCGAAGGCCCTACAGCAGGACGATCTCCGTCCTTGGGAGTTTCATGTTGCTGACAGCCCGAATCCGGGTGCGAACCTATGAGCTAGACTCGTTCGGGCATGTCAACAATGCGGTCTATCTGCAGTACTTCGAGCAGGCCCGTGATGAGTATCTTCGGCTCATGGGGCTCTCCTTTGCGGACTTTGCCCGCACCCAGACCCAGTTTGTGATCACCGAGGCGCGCGTTCGCTACATCCGCTCCGCACACTACGGCGACGAGCTGCTGATCACGGGCGAGATCCTCGCGCAGGGGCCCGCTAGCACCCTCTTTACCTACAAGGTCACTCGCGACGATACCCTCATCGCCGAGGGGGAGACTCGCGGTGCCTTTCTCAGCGCCACCACCGGGCGTCCCATCCGGGTCCCTGAGCCCTTCAAGAGCGCCTTCCAGACACAAAGCAAAACGGACCGAGAACTCGCTCGGCCCGCTGTGGATGAGACAAAAAACGCTTAGTTCGTGCCGCTCTGAGCCAGCTCCGCTGCACGGGCGCGCAGGTTGGCAGTGCGTGCCTGCTCCGCGCTAACCCCCTTCAGCGCTGCCACCTGGCGGTACTTGTCGGCGGCTTCGGTAAACTTCTTCTGCGACTCCAGACACGAGGCCCAGACCAACAGGTTCGCGCCACGGTCGAAACGGTCACCGGTGCTCTCCGAGAGCTGTGCGGCCTTGGCCAGGTGGTGGAGGGCCACATCGTTGCGGTGCAGTCCCAGGGAGGCGACTCCAAGGTCGTGCCAGGCTTGGGGAGAGCTCGGGAAGTTCTTGGCAGAGATCTGGGCCACGGCCTCCGCCTCCGAGAAGCGGGCCAGGGTGCGCAGGTTGCTGCTGAGCGCATGCAGGGTCCAGGGACTTGCCTCCTGCTTGGCGATCTTGAGGCGATGCTCCAGCGCGAAGAAGTGCTTTCCCTGCGCCTCTAGTGCATCGGCGTAGCCCTGACGAACCACGGCGGGAGCGTTCTTGGCCTTCTTGAGCAGGCTATTGAAGGCAACCTCGGCGAGCTCGGGCTTCTCCATCCGCTCCGCAGCTTGCGCAAAGAGCCAGACCACGACCGGGTCGTTGCCCTGGGTGCGGGAGAGCTCGGTCAGCCCTGCAAAGGCCTCGGTGGCGGTATCGGGATCGCTCAGGTGGAGGAAGTGCTGCGCGGCGAGTGCGGAGGGAGCCGGCTTCTCGGACTTTGCCCCTAGCTCCACCACATGGGAGAAGTAGTTGTCTGCCTCACCCTCGGCGCTGTGGCTGGCGACACTAGCGGCCAGGAAGAGGTTCAGCCGGATGTCGCTGGGGAACTTCACGCTCTGCTCGCGCAGAAACGCCTCCGACTTCTCACCCTCGCCCTTGCTCCAGAGCTTCCAGGCCTCTCCGTAGGCATCCGCTGCCGACTTCACGACGACCGAGTTGGTCTTGTTGTTGTTGTTTGCGAAGGCAGGCACGCTTGCCATACCACCCACCAGGCTCAGAGCCGCTACAATCACTAATCCCTTGCGAAACTGCATCAAAGTTCCTCCGGATTAAATCTTTGGCGGCTCTGGCAGGTGGGGAGACCCCAAAAATTACCAGGTTTCCGAGGGGAGAAACCAAAACAACTACCTGGTTTTCTCCTAGGGAGCCTCACCGAGCACGGCTTTGACCGTGAGGGCGCGGCTTCCACGCACAACTCCGAAGGTGACACTCTCTCCGGGCTTCTTGTCGCGGAGCAGGCGGGGGAGGTCCAGCGAGCCGACCAAGGGGGTGTTGTTGAGCCGAACAAGGATATCGCCCGGCCGCATTCCGGCCCGTGCTGCAGGGCCACTGGGGTCGATGGCCTCGATCATGAGCCCACGGGAGACCGGCAGGTTGTAGGCCCGGGCGATCTTCTCGTCGAAGCCCGTGAACTGAATCCCCAGGTAGGGCTTGCGGTCGGTCTTGCGCTCCGAGCGGCCGCTGATGAGCTTCTGGGCGATCTGCTGGGCCGTGCGGATGGGAATCGCTAGCCCCAGGCCCTCGGCACCATCGGCGCGGAGGACCGCGGTGTTGATCCCGATCACCCGGCCTTGCGAGTCGAGCAGGGGACCGCCCGAGTTGCCGGGGTTGATGGCGGCATCGGTCTGGATAAAGCCCTGCTCGTCCTGGCGGCTCAGGCGCCGGTTGAGCGCGGAGACGACGCCCGTGGTGACGGTCTGGTCCAGCCCTAGCGGGTTTCCAATCGCAATCGTGGTCTGGCCTACCTCAAGCCGGTCGGAGTCGCCCAGCGGGGCCGCAGGGAGGGGGCGTGCGGTCTTGACCTGAACAACGGCGATATCGATCTCTTTGTCGGTGCCCAGGACGCGCCCTTCGAGCTGCTGGCCACCCTTGGAGCGCACCAGCACCTGGGAGGCTCCGGCGACCACGTGGGCATTGGTGAGGATCAGCCCCTGCTTGCTGTCGATGACCACGCCTGTGCCTAGGCCACGACCCTGCTCGATCCGCACCACCGACGGCGAGACGCTCTTGACGACACGGACGATGTTCTGCTCCTCGGTGCTCTTGGCGGTCGAGGGCTGTGCCTGCACGGCGGGGGAGAGGCTAAAGGTCCCCGTGGTCGCGCCCAGGCCCACACCCAGACCTGTCCCCAGCCCGACCGAGCAAACACCAAACGCTGCTAGCTTCTTGACAAACTCTTTCATGCGCTTTAATACGCACCAGAGCCCCCGAAAAGTTCGCAAAGTGTGTGTGGTGTTACTTTTTCCCTAGGGCGAAGATCGCATCGGCGAGGTCCTCGGCGGCGCGGGGGGTGGCGAGCTTCTTGGCCTTGCCCCCCAGGGAAGCTCGCCGTGAGGCATCGTCGAGCAGAGGCAGGATCGCGGCCAGCAGGCTCTCGCCGCTACACTCGGACTGCTTGATCAGCAGCGCGGCACCGGCATCGACCAGGCGCTGGGCGTTGCGGGTCTGCTCATCACCGCTCGTGGGGACCAGGGGGACAAAGATCGCAGGCTTGCCCAACGCACAGACCTCGGTGACTGTCCCCGCTCCCGAGCGGCTCACCAAAAGGTTGGCCAGCGCATACGCATCCCCGATCTCATCGGACTGCACAAACGCCCGCACCACCCAGCGGCTCCGCTCCCGGTCGGTGAGGGTCTTGCGGTAGGCCTCCAGCGCCTCGATATCGCTCTCGCCGCACTGGTGGAGGACGCGCGCCTGGGTCAGGAGCGTCGGGAGGGCGTCTTTGACCGCATTGTTGAGGATGCGTGAGCCCTGCGCCCCGCCCGTGACATAGATACAGGGCAGGCACTCATCGACGCCATCGAAGCCAAAGCGGCTGGCGGCGCTGTTCTTGCTCCCGGCGAAGATCACCTCGCGCACCGGGTTGCCCGTGACAAAGGCCTTCTTCTGGAGCGCGGGTGGGAGCTCCTCTTTGGCTCCCTCGAAGCTCAGCGCGATCCGCTTGGCGTAGCGCCCATTGATCTTATTGGCCAGCCCCACGGTCACGGTCTGCTCGTGCGTCAGGATCGGGATGCGTAGCGATGCCGCGGCCAGCACCGCCGGAACCGAGACATAGCCACCCGTGGCAAAGACCACATCGGGCTTGAAGTCCTTGACAGCCTTGAGCGCCTGGAAAAATCCCTGGGGCACCCGAAAGGCATCGCGCAGGTTGGCTCCCGTGAGCAGGCCCAGCGGCCCCTTCGATGAGCGCCGGAGCTTGCCGCTGGCGACTCCCACAAACTCTAGCCCTGCCTCACGTGCCAGCTTCGCCTCGACCCCTGTGGCGCTTCCCACGTAGCGGATCACGATTCCGGGCTCCCGTTTTTGCAGTGCCTGGATCACGGCCAGGGCGGGGGAGACATGGCCCCCGGTTCCGCCGCCGGTTACAAGTACTCTCAAGAAGGTCTCTCTCCACGCGTCAGGTTCAGGTGCCGCTCGGGCATCCCCGCGTGCTTGTCGTTGCCCTCGCTCTCCACCTCGATCGGGTCGAAGAAGCTGCTCTCTAGAAACAGGACGAAGGCAGTGCGCTCGCTGTCGTAGAAGGCATCCATCACCTGGGTATCGGGAGGGAGGGGGGGAAGGTTGTAGGTCTCACCGCTGGCGAGGGCCTGGAGGAGCTGGATAATGCGCTCCGGGGGAATCAAGTAGGCCTCCCAGCGGATTCGGTCGGGGAGGATCGTCGGGCGGAGCGGCTCAGGGGCCTCGTCCTCCAGCGCGAAGAGGATCTCCTCCCAGCCGCCGCTCCAGCGCCCTCGAAAGAGCCGTGTTTGGACAGGCGCGTAGAAGGCACTCTCCAGCACGAGGACACACTGCTCTGCCTGCTGGTCGTAGAAGGCATCGACAACGCGAACATCGGGGGGGAGGTGCTCCGCCTTCAGGCCCACATCGTGGCGCGCCATGAGCTGGAGTAAGCTGAGTAAATCACCGGGGCGCGTTCGCAAGAGAGTCCAGCGCTTCTCATAGACTCCATCCGGTTCCTGACCGATCACGCCTGCCATGATACCATGAGTGTATCCCCATGCCTCTCTCCGCGCTCCTCTTCGACCTCGACGGCACCCTCACCGACTCTATTGGGCTGATTGTGCACTGCTACCAAGCCACCCTCACCCACTTCGCGGGCCGCACGCCAAGCTCGGAGGAGATCGTCCCCAAGATCGGCCGCGCGCTCCCGACCCTCTTCGCGGAAGAAAATGTCGGGGATGTCGAGGCGATGCTGGCGTTCTACCGCGCCCTCTATGCCCAAGAGCACGACGACTGGGTGCGCCTCTACGACGGCGTGGAAGAGCTTCTCGATGGCCTCTACGGCAAGCTTCCCCTCGCCATCGTGACCTCAAAGTCGCTGCAGTCCGCGCGCCCTGCCCTGGAGCGCTTTGGGATCGGGGCGAAGATGCAGGCGGTTGTCACCAGCGACGATACCCAAAAGCACAAGCCCGACCCGGAGCCGCTGCTCCTCGCCGCCGCCCGTCTCGGCGTTCTCCCCGAGCACTGTGCCTACCTGGGCGACTCGGTCCACGACCTGCACGCCGCCCGCGCCGCCGGGATGCAGGCCCTCGCCGCCCTCTGGGGACCATCGCCCCCCGAGACCCTGCGCCCCCTGGCAGACCAGAGCTTTGACTCCCCTCAGGCACTTCTAGCGTTTGGCTAGCTCTTGGCGTGTGGCGATGGGGACGTAGCCGATCTCCAGCCCCTTGGGCGGCTTGACCAGCTGTGCGGGGTCGAGGTCGGCGAGCTTGCCGGTCTTGGGCGGGGGCAGGTACTCGCGGTCCTTGGTCCAAGAGCGGTGGAGCTTCTCGACGCGTGCCTGCAGCTTCTCCCGCTCCGCATCGGTGAGGTCGGCGTTGAGGAGCGCGGGCTGGTCGGCGAACCGGTACCAGTAGTAGGTGACCACACTCCCATCCCCGAGAAATGCCTTGAACGGCCCCGCGGCCGGGCCGGGTTTCTTCCAGCTACTCTGGGGCGCTTCTGGGGTGTCGTAGGCGGGCTGAGGACGCTCTTTGGGGGTCTCCCAGGTCAGCGCGTGCAGGCCGGTCTCTGCGGGAACCCTCTCCGCAGCAACCGGCACCCAGCGCGCTTTTTTCTCATCGTCGCCGTTTTCGAGCATAAAGTACTCGGGGAGGGTGACGAGCTTGCCTTGGTTTTTCGTGGTCTCTGCGCTCCACTGGTAGCCGTAGGTGTGCGGGTCGGGTGTGGTCGGGGTCGCAAAGGCCGTCCAGGCGATATTGACCTTCTTTTCTTCCTTACCCCCTGACTTGGAGTGAATCTGCCAGGTGGCACGGCCGCCACTGCGGAAGGTACGCACAAACGCCCCTTGCGCGCTCACCCTACCGCTACTGGGCGCACCACCGGAAAACCACGCCGCCACGGAGTCGTGGAGGGCGGTGCTGTTGTAGACCGTGTCCTGGTGCACCAGGGTCGAGTGGCTGTCGGTGCTGCGCGGAAACGATGTCGGGGCGATGCGGGCGTAGGACTGGCCCTTGGAGTCGGTGCCCATGCGGCAGGGAATGTACTGGGTCTCCATCTGCACCTGCCGGTTGGGATCGACCGGGCGCGTGTCGAGCAGCAGGCCCGCCAGCTTGGGGTCTTTCTCGGCGGAGTGCGACCAGAAGTAGGGCGAGAAAAACGCGACTGGCCCCTTGAAGTTATTGGAGTTAAAGAATAATGTCCAGCACTGATTCCCGGTCGGCACCGGCTTGCCCTTGGTGGTCGGCTTGGGATCGGTCAAGGGGAGGTTGAAGTAGCCGTAGCCAAAGAGCTCGCCGCACGTCCCCTGCTTGAGGTTGATCCCGTCGATAGGAAACAAGAGCCAAGGGCTGAGCTGCGCCACCCCGTAGAGCCCGCGCGGGTTCTCCCAGGTCCCCCAGCCGTGCGCCGGCCCGTTGGCGATCTCGGAGAAGTTGGGCGCGACCCCGCCCATGATGAACTTGGGGGTCGTGGTGGGGAAGCGCGTGTCCCGCCACCAGCCGAGGCCGCCCTCCACATCGGAGTACATGTCCTTGGGCGCGGGACCGTCCCACTGCGCAAACATCCAGGTCCCCGGCAGGCCCGTCTGAAACTGATGCCCCGGGTAGTTGGAGAGCAGTGGCCAGGCCGCGATATACATCGAGAACCCCGCGTTGTAGCTCCGGTCGACTTTCTCAATGGGTAAGATCAGGTAGCCCGCGAGGTACTCGTTCTGCCCGCTCACCAGCCCCTGCGGCTTCATCGTTTTCTTCATGGCCCGATTGTACACCAGTTTTGAAAGCCCGAGGAACGAGTCCCCGGTCTTAAAAGGGCGACGGCGACCTTCGTCGCCAAAGTCCGGATTCCGTCTGATTGCTTGGTTTTTGAGTGCCAAGGACATGTCTGCATACAAGCTTTTCTTTCAAGATGTCTATTTGGGTGAAGTGACGATGGGCGAAGCGGAGTTTCCTCGGCACGTGGGGGAGTTCGTGCCCACAACGACTCCCTGTGAATCGGCGCTCTGCCGACGGCTCCACGCCTATCTCGCGCTGACCCGTCAGGAAGCGGTGGACGAAGACCCAAATGTAGACTACTCCGAGTACGAAGACCTGATCGACTCTGAGGACTGGGTTCTCGCCGATACCGAAGGCCGACGGCTCCCCATTTCGTCCCCTGCCTATGGCCTCGACGGCGAGCTTATCTGGTGCTAGCCCCTCGGCCTAGCGCAAGCCCCGTGCTTTTAGGAGAGCATCGGCCCACGCAGTGTCTTCTTCGTTGAGCGGAGGAAAGGGCTGGTCACGGTAGGCGAGAGTCTTGCGGAAGGGGCCATGATCCCAGACATGGTCAAGGAGCGCTTGAACGTCCAGGCGTACATCCGGGACTTCGGCGGTGAGGGGAATGGGGACGGTGGGAAGGACTTGGCGCAGGGTGCGTGCCCAAGCATCGCACTCCGCACCTTCTCCGGCGCGGTGGAGACTTACGACGTAATCCCAGTGTCCGAAGATCGCCTCTAAGTCCTCTTTGGTAGCCGCGACCGTATGCCGACCGGCGCGCAGTAGATCAATCTCTAGCAGGTGGGTCGAGCTTCTCAGGAGCCGCTGTTGCTTGCGCACGTACTCCTCACGCCCATCTCCTGGGGTTTTGTTGCTGAGGCTCAGAAACTCAATGGCGGTGATAATCTCCTCGGGCTCCGAAAGTGAGACGATCTCAATGAAGCGCTGAGGCACCTCCAACAGGCTCGCCCGAACGCGTGCAGGAGCATCACCAATCACCGCTACGGTTTTGGGGACGGCTGGCATCGGCGCGACGCGGTGGACGGAGACATCCGGTAAGATGCTACGCTCAGGCGTGAGAATAGTCAGGCGCTCCTCAATCCGGGCGATAAAGCCATCGGGCAGGAGTGCGTTTAGGGTCTCATAGCAGGCGACAATCAGCGCCGCATGCACCCCACGCCAGTGCGCCGGGTCTTCCAGATACGGGTCCATTCCAGGAAACGGAGAGGGCATAGTGCTCTCATTTTATCGCGCTCGGTATACTGGAGGCACCATGCGTCCTCTCCTCGAATCCCCGCCGTTTGATGCCGAGCTACTCGCCAAAGTCGAAGCCCTCACCGACGAGCTCTATGCGCTCCACCAGCACGGAAAACCCAAGAACGAGGCGATTGCGCGGCTGAACGACCTGATTCGAGAACCGGTCGATGAAGGCGCTGTCTGGGGGGCATTTGGTTCGGTAGACTCGGAGGTTTGGGCACGATTTCTTGTCTTTGACTACAGCCTTATCCCCGACGATCTTTCTCGCGAGGAGATGTTGGAGCTGATCCAACACGTTCGTGGAGAGGAAACAAATGAGTTTCTCCTTGACTTTTGGATTGAGTGCTTGAAGAAAAACACAGGAAATTCACACTTTGGCGACCTTCTCTACTGGCCCAATGTGTACTTTGGCGACGAGGAAAAGCTACATATTGAGCTGACACCGGAGGGGATTCTGGAGACGGCATTGACGACGAAAGCGGTGGAGAGGGTAGGCGAATGAGAGCAATGGTGGCGAGTGCGGAGCCGCTGGCGTCGCAGGTGGGTGTGGACGTGATGCGGCGGGGTGGGAATGCGGTGGATGCGGCGGTGGCGGTCGGGTTTGCGCTGGCGGTGACCTATCCGCAGGCGGGGAATCTCGGCGGCGGTGGGTTTCTGCTGTGGCGGCGCAAGGACGGCCAGACCGCGGCGGTGGACTACCGCGAGATGGCGCCCGCTGCGGCGTTTCGGGAGGTCTACGCCGGGAAGACCGACGAGGGCGGGCCGACGGTCGGGTGGCGGGCATCGGGGACGCCGGGGACGGTGGCGGGGCTGGCGTTGGCGCACAAAAAATACGGCTCGGGCAAGCTCTCGTTTGCGGCGCTGATCGAGCCCGCACGGGCGCTGGCGGCGGAGGGTTTCGTCGCGCCGGCGTCGCTGAGCCGTTCGCTGGCCAGCTACACGGCGCTGCTCTCGCGCTATGAGGCATCCAAGGCTGTGTTTGTGGGGATCGGTGAAGGGCAGAAATTCCGTCAGCCGGAGCTGGCCGAGACCCTGGCGCGGATTCAGAAAAACGGCCCACGCGAGTTCTACGAGGGCGAGACCGCGCGGCGCATTGCGGCGGCGATGCGGCCCCACGGCTGGATCAGCGAGCGCGACCTAAAAGGCTACGACGTCAAGGAGCGCGGGGTAGTCACGGGGCGCTACCGAGGGCACGGGATTGTCTCCATGCCCCCGCCGTCGTCGGGCGGGGCGGTACTAATCGAGATTCTCAATATCCTAGAGGGCTTCGAGCTCGGCAAGCTGGGCTGGGAGAGCCCGCTACGCTGGCACTTGGTTATCGAGGCGATAAAGCGGGCCTTTGCCGACCGTGCGGAGTTCTTCGGCGACCCGGACTTTGTCCGTGTTCCTGTCGCCAAGCTCACCGACCCCGCCTACGCCGCCCGCTGGCGCGCCAGTATTGATTTACACCACGCCACCCCGAGTAGCGCGATCCGTGCGGGGCAGGCGAGCCACGAGCCGCTCCACACGACCCACTTCTCCATTCTCGACAGCGACGGCAACGCGGTCTCGAACACCTACACGCTCAATGGCCCGTATGGCTCCGGCGTGACCATTCCCGGCACGGGGATTCTGATGAACAACGAGATGGACGACTTCGCGGCCAACCCCGGCAAGCCCAACCGCTACGGCCTGATCCAGGGCGAGAGCAACGCCGTGAGGGCTAAAAAGCGCCCCCTCTCCTCCATGACCCCGACCTTTGTGACCAACCCCGACGGCACGCTACGGCTCATTATCGGCTCTCCTGGCGGCCCGACCATCATCAACACCGTCCTCCACGTGATCCTCAATGTCCTCGACCATGGCCAAGGTATCGCCGACGCGATCGCGGCACCGCGCGCACACCACCAGTGGCTCCCCGATGAGATCGGTGCCGACAAGCACCTCCCGGAGAGCGTCAAAGGGGGCCTGGAGCGCCTCGGGCACACGTTTGGCAAGCCCCGCTCGCTGGGGGACGCCCAAGGAATCCTACTCGCCCCCGATGGCACGGTAGCCGGCGCAAGCGACCCCCGCGGCTCAGGAAGGACAATCGGCGGATAAAAATCGCCGCTTGAGCTGCTCCAGTGCCTGTCGGTCTGGGGGCGTGAGCGGCTCGCGGCGCAGCGCGGGCGCAAGTGCGGGGAAGTGCGCGGCCAGTGCTTCTTTGGTGTAGAGCTCGACCCCCTCGGAGAGGGCCACGGCTTGCCCGAGCTGAAAGGCGATGCTCTTGGCGATATCCTCGGGCGTCCCGTTCTTGCCGAAGTCCACGGGCTCGGCGAGGTCCAGTACTTCTAGCATCGCGCATCTCTGGACAAAGTCACCGCTCAGGGCGCGCTTCACGGCCTCACGCTGCGGGGTGCGGGAGTAGAGGGAGAGGACAATGCGCGCGGCCCGCTGGCGCTTGGCGTCTAGGTCGCGCGGGACGGGGCGAGCGATAGCGAGCGGGTGGGGCTGGGGGTGAAAGCCGTAGGTCGCAAGAGCGGCGTTGTTGGTCTCGTCGGGGAGGCCCTTGAGCGTTTCCGTAATCACTCCCTCGTGCAGGACGGCGAAGTTGACGTTGAGTTTCTTGTCCGTACCGAGCTGCGCCGCAAGCTCCGGCGCGAGCTGCGCGGCGAGTGCCTTGCTGTCTTCCAGTGTGGGCAGAGCATCGACAAAGACGACGATGTCACAGTCAACCGAAGAGGGCGAGCCGAAGACATGAAAGACCATGGTTCTCTATCGGCTCGCCCGGTGGGTTTGTTAAGCTAGCGCGTTTTCTCGAGTACCTCGATGTTCTTGCGGTAGATATTGCTAAAGGACGTGCCTTGTGGCAGGCGGTCCGCCGCTTCGGTGGCCTTGCGGTACCAGTAGAGTGCGCGTTGTCGTCGCTCTGGCGAGGGAGTGCCGTGGTTGGGTAGGTTGCCTAAGACCCCCTGGAAGTACAGCGCACGCGCCTCGGCTTTCTCTGTCGCAAAGTCCTTGTGCGGGCCGACATGGTGGGTGAAGTTGGCCGGATCGTCCCAGCTCAAGCTCCCTTCTGTCTGGGGCAGCGGGATCGTCAGCTCCAAGTTCTCTCTCACCAGCGCGACCGTGCGTCCTCCTGTGCCAATGCGCTCGTAGACCTCGAGGCTGACTGACACGGTTAGCCGGAGGCTAGTCGGGCGCGAGTCGGTAACGAGATAGGGCTCCTCGGGGCAGAGATAGAGCGTGTCGGCGCTCCCCGTGCCGGGCCAGAGGAGGCTGATGTACTGGCGGCCCAGGTTGTCCGTGGCCTGCACGCTACTTGCCGAGAGCGAGAAAGGGACTGTACCCGAGCCGAGCGCAAGGTGCGTGTTCCCGACCCAGTGCTCCAGGTGGACCTTGAGGCAGCCCTCATTGTCACGGATCGGCACGGAACCCACGACGGTTAGCCCTTTGTTGCGGGCGGCACTCTCGCCCTGTGCCTCCGGGGCCGTGCAGGGCGTGGTCATATCGAAGCGAGGGAGCTGAGCTGCTTGAGGCACCTGGGTAACTCCCTCGGGGAGCGTGACATCGTAGTGGGCCTCCAGTTCGGCTTGTGGGGTCTCTCGCCCCGTGAGTTTTTCTTGGGCGTCTCGTGCCTGGCGCTGGATGCTATAGCGGCTGGGGAGGCTGGTCTTGGTGTCTATCTCCAGGCGAGCGGTGTCCTGCACATAGGCCTTTGGCATCGCCCTGTCCTCTTTGATATCCACATCGCTGAGGTAGGTCGCGTCGGCCTCCAAGGTGCGCCGTGTGCCGTCTGTCCGGTCGCGAGTCCAGTCTGCAGGGTCGCCGCTGAGCCCGGCGAGGAAGCCAGCGCGGGGATCGGCGAGGGTCTTGGGATTGGCTCCCACGGACTTCTGGACCAGAACAAAGCCGGGGCGTGGCCCTAGGAAACCCTCTGGCCCCGCGGGTGCTTGGAAGAAGAGCCGCCGCTTGCCATCGTCGAGTAGCACGTTGTCGCCGATCTGCTCGCGGTAGAAGAACGGGGCACGGCGGCCCCAGATCTCCCAGCGCACTCTCTTGCCGTACTGGATGCGCCAGCCGGAGAAGTGCCAGGTGAGGGTCTTGCCGATAGCGGCCTCGATACCCGCGGCGGAGGCGGGGCTGAGGAAGAGGCGCGGGGCGGCGACCAGACCGATTCCGGTAACAGCGAGGGCCGCTAGCGCGGCACGTCGGGTAAGAGCCATGGGAGTTTTCGCTTTCTTGAGGTCGGGGAGGCTTGCGAGGGTGCGGTCACGCAGTCCCTCGGGGAGGGCAGGGTCTTGGGTACGAAGCTGCTGTGAGCGCTTGCGTAGGTTCTTATCAAAGGACATGACAGGTCTCCTTTTCGGTATCGGAGTCGGGGGAAAAGTGGGCGGTGAGGGCGGTTTTGAGGAGCCGGGTGGCGCGGTGGAGCCGGGACTGAACCGTTCCCAAGGGGAGCTCTAGAAGCTGGGCGACCTCCTGGTAGGAGAGCTCCTCGATCCGCACGAGCACAAAGACCTCGCGGTAGCTCTCGGGGAGCGCTGCGACAGCCTGTTCCAGCGCCTTGAGGGACTCTGCCTGGGTGCAGTGTGCCAGGGGATCGGCCTGAGAGTCGCTCTCGACCAGGGCTTCGTCGAGGGGGACCGACTCGTGTGCTTGCCGATGGTGGGTGCGCCAGTGGTTGACGGCGATCCCGCAGAGCCAGGTCGAGAGTGCTCCCCGGCCGCGCCAGCGCTCCAGGCTCTGCCAGGCGGTGAGAAAGGTCTCTTGGGTGAGGTCCTCCGCCAGGCTGGGGTTGTCGCTCAGGCGGCGCAGCAAGTGGAAGACACGGCGGCTGTGTCGGTCAAAGAGCTTGCCGAACGCCGCTTTGTCGCCGTGGCGTGCTCGCTGCACGAGCCAGAGATCGGGGAGTAGCATGGTCTATTGTGTTCCTTCGGCGTTGAGTGACACAAACCCTGGCTATTGTTCCCAAAGGCCAAGAAATATCGTGCATTAAGAGATGCGATACAATAGCCGCCGTGGAAATTACGTTTCTGGGGACCGGCTCGGGTGCGCCCTCGCGAGCACGCAACGTCTCGGCGACGGCCCTACACCTGCCCCAGCGCGGCGAGTGGTGGCTGATCGACTGCGGCGAGGGGACACAGCACCAGATTCTCCGCGCCTCCCATATCCGGCTCTCCCAGCTGACGCGTATCTTCCTGACCCACCTCCACGGCGACCATCTCTTTGGCCTGCCGGGGCTGCTCGCCTCGCGGGCGCTCGCGCAAGGCGGGGTAGGGCCGATCACGATCTACGGCCCCGACGGTGTCGAGGCGTGGCTCAAGGCGACCCTGCGTGTCTCCGGGATGCGCTTTGGCTTCCCCGTGACCTTTGTGACCGTCAAGCCCGGCGAGGTCTGCACCGATGGCGAGTTCACGGTCACGGCGGCACCCGTGCGACACCGGATCGAGGCCTATGCCTTTGCGGTGCGGGAGGCCGAGCAGGCGGGGCGCTTCGATGTCGCGGCGGCGGCGGCGCTGGGAATCCCCCCGGGACCGCTCTACGGCCAGCTCAAGGCGGGCAAGACCGTCACCCTCGACGATGGCCGGGTGATCGAGGGGAGTGCGCTGGTCGGCCCGACACGGCCCGGGCGCTGCGTGGTCTTCTCGGGCGACACGGGGCCGGCACCGGAGCTGGCTCCGCTGGCCAAGGGGGCAGACCTGCTGATCCATGAGGCAACCTACTCCGAGCTAGACCGGGGCCTCGCCGACCGTGCCGCCCACGCCACCGCGACTGTCGCCGCCGAGGTGGCCCGTGAGGCGGGGGTGCACTCTCTCCTCCTGACCCACTTCTCGGCGCGCTACGAAGGCGGCGAGAGCGAGGTCAACCTAGAGACCCTCCTCAGCGAGGCCCGGGCGATCTTCCCGGAGACCCGCCTCGCCTATGACCAGCTCCGGGTTAGCGTCCCTCGACGAGAGCAATAACGGCCTCGGGGGGGCGTCCGATCACCGCGCGCTCTCCAAACACCGCAATCGGGCGCTGGAGGAGCCTGGGATGGGCGGCAAGCGCGGCCAGAAGCTCGGTGTCGGTGAGAGCGGGGTTGTCCAGTCCAAGAGTGGTGTACTCGGGCTCGTCGGTGCGGAGGAGCGTCCGGGCGGGCTGTCCCAGCTTTTGCAGGACCGCCTCAAGCTGCTCCACACTCGGGGGCGTCTCCAGGTAGAGAACCAGCTCCGGCGCGATTCCATGCTCCTGAAGCAGGGCCAGGGCGGCTCGTGACTTGGAGCAGGCGGGGTTGTGGTAGAGGGTGACGTGGCTCATTGGTGCTTTAGCGTACCCGCAAGTGCCTCCCGAATGAGCCGTGCTACTTTCCAGCGCCAGGCGGGGCTGCGTGCCGCTTGAAGGTCTTTGGGGTTGGAGATGGTCGCCAGCTCGATCAAGACGCTCTGCGGGACGGGGTTGTGGAGGGGATTGAGAACACCCAGCTCGCGTGGCTTTGGCTCGCCTCCACGCCGGTGTCCACTGAGCCCACTTTTTTTCCACCGCACCGCCAGCTCCCGTGCGAGCTGGGGGGGGCGGCTCAAGCGGGCATCGTAGCAGATCAGGCCACCCCGCCACTTGCTCGCACTGAGGGCATCGTAGTGGAGGGAGAGAAAGAAGATCGGACGCCGCGTCTGTTGCTGTTGCCAGAGCTGGGCGGCGAGCTGGGCACGTCGGTAGAGGTCCTCGGGGCTCTCGCCGTGCCGAATCCCCACAAACTTATTGTCGCTGAGAAAGCGGGCATCGCGGGGGGCCTGCAGGGGCGGCTCGGGCTGGCCCTCTTTGGGGAGGGGCGTGAGGGTGCTGCTGTGGACCGTAAAGATCACCTCCGCGCCCGCTTGCTGGAGGGAGGACGCGAGGGTGGCGGCCATGCGGTAGGTGAGCTGCGCCTCGCTCATCCCGCCGCGCTGCGCCCCCGAGTCTGCGCCGCCGTGGCCGGGGTCCAGCACGACCAGGACTCCCTTGAGAAACGGGTGCTTGTCGGACGCGGGGGGGAGAGTGGGGTGGGGTGGGGTGGGGCGTCTGCGGCACTGTCCCACCAGCCCGATCACCAAGAAAAACGCCAGGACAAGAGGGAGGTCCCCTAGTCGCTCTCGGCGTGCTCGGCGCTTGGTCGGGCGGGGAGGCGTCACGGCAACATCATACCGTAGCTTTTCCCGATGCTGTAGGTTTTACATTTGCTATGTTTCGGGCGATACTGTAGCAACTATGACAAAACTTAACCAGATCATCGCGGTCGAAAAAGGGGTCAAGACCGCCGCGTTTCAGAAACTCACCGATGTCTACCAGCTCTTGCAGAAGAATGCGCTGCTCTCCGGTATCTCGCGCACCTACCGCCCCCGTGACGAAGAAGGCGAGTCGCTCCCGCCCGAGTCCACGCGGGTTCAGCTCCGCACCGAGGAAGTGATCAAGGAAGTCACCGAGGAGCTGACCCGGCTCTTCGATGTCACCGCGACCAAGGAGTGGGCCAACTGCCAGGCTAAGGCCGATGTTCTGGTCGAGGGCACGGTTCTTCTGAAGGATGTCCCCGCGACCTACTTACTCTTTCTGGAAAAGCAGCTCGTGGACCTCCATACGTTTATTAAGAAGCTCCCTACCTTGGATGCCTCCGAGAGCTGGGAGTTCGATGCATCGGCCAACTGCTACGCCACCGAGCCCGTACAGACCGTCAAGACCCGCAAGATTCCCCGCAACCATGTCAAGGCGGAGGCCACCGAGCACCACCCGGCTCAGGTCGAGGTCTACTACGAAGACGTCGCGATTGGCTACTGGCGCACGGTCAAGTTCTCGGGCGCTCTGCCGGCCAAGCGTATCCACGAGCTGACGGAGCGTGTCGAGCGGCTCCAGCAGGCCGTGAAGTTTGCCCGCGAGGAAGCAAATAGCCTGGAGGTCACCGACCAAAAGCTGGGCGCAAAAGTCTTTCAGTATCTGTTTGGATAGGCTATGAAACTTCTCTTTTGTGGTTACTGCCACGACATTGTCCGCCTGTTCCCTGAACGTCGCACCTGCCACTGTGGACGTTCTTGGGGACAGTACCTAGAAGACAATTCCACCACGATCCAGACGGCAAATACCCTCTCATTGGGTATTGCCAATCCTGATTTCTGGAGGGCAGTTGAGGTTTATCAAGAGTCCCCCGAGCACTTCTCGCCCGAGCTCTCGATGCGTGCTTGGATCAATCCTCTGACGGAAGAAGATGTCCGCTATATCCGCCCTGAAGACACCTCCCTGGAGAACGCGAAGTCTCTTTAGCGGAGTACAAAGTATCGGCTATACTGTGCTTGGAGCAATCCAGACTTAGCTTTAGCAGTAGCGTGACGGGGAGCTGTGTCCTACGTGCAGGTTCGAGTCCTGCCCCCTGCATCTGATCCTTGCAGGGGTAGCCCAACTTGGTAGAGGCGGCAGAGTTTCCCAAAACAGACTTAGACTCTTGCTCTAGACTAAGCATTTCTTCGTGGATCGCCGGGTCGAGCGAGTCGCGCCGAGAACGCCTGAAAGAGGTTCGATTCCTCTCTGGCCCATCGTGAGGGCCGGTAGTTTATCGGAAAAACCAGATGTTATAACGAGTGAGTGCGACTCTTAAACGTGACGGCGTGCTAAGTGCACGATACCCCGAGGCCGGGAGCTGGTCATGCTCTCGGCCTCTCTCGTTTGTGGTAGGATAAGGCTTATATGACACGTTCGGCGGGCAAGAATACCCTGCTTGTAATGGCCTTCGTCCTCCTCTCCCGCGTCCTTGGCGTCGTGAGAGACATGGTGATCAACCAGGTTTTTGGCCAGAACCACGTCACTGATATCTACACCGCCGCCTTCCGAATCCCCGATATTCTGCAGTACCTGGTCGCCGGGGGCGCGCTCGCCACGGTCTTTGTTCCGGTCTTCACCGAGTACTGGAACGCGGGCAAGCAGCGCGATGCCTGGAAGGTCTTTGGCACCGTGATGAGTGTCGTGGCCTGTATCGCTCTGGTCCTCGTGCTGATCATGGAGCTGGCCGCGGCTCCCCTGGGGCGCTTCATGAACCCCGGGCTTGGGCTGCAAAAGCAAGTCACCGTGAGCTTCTGGGACGGCTGGCGGGTCTTGCTACACCCCGATGATGCCCCGCAGGAGCAGCGCGATGCCTGGGAGCAAGTGGCGCGGCTCTCGCGGATTCTCTTGCCGGCGCAGTGGTGCTTCTTTGTCGGGGGGCTCATGATGGGCACCCTCAATGCGCGCCACCGGTTTCTTATCCCCGCGATTGGCCCTATCGCCTACAATGGGCTGATCATTGTTGGCGGGCTCACCCAGCTCTTTGTCCCCGAGAACCAGCGGAGCATCACGGCGATGTGCTGGGGTGCGCTCTTTGGAGCCGTGGCGGGGAATTTTTTCCTTCCGATCTGGGAGCTCAAGCGCACGGGGGGGAAGTTCTGGCTAAGCTTTGAGGTCGGGCATCCGGGGGTGCGCAAGGTGGGCAAGCTCATGCTTCCCGCGCTCTTGGGGCTCTCGCTCTCGCAGCTCGGTTTCTGGATCACCGGCTCGTTTGCCTCCGGGGAGGGCTCGCTCTCAGCGCTTCGTAATGCCTACAACCTCACCCAGGCCCCGATTGGGATCTTCGCGCAGGCATCGGCGATCGTGATCTTCCCCACCATCTCTGGGCTCGCGGCGGAGAAGAACTGGAAGGAGTTTCGCAAGGAGATCCACTACGGCATCCGGCGGATTCTCTTCCTGACAATGCCCGCCTCGCTGCTGATGGCGACCCTGGCCGAGCCGATTATCGCCGCGATCTACTTCAAGGGAAAGTTCACCCAGGATGCCAGCGGGGCGTTTACGGTCGCAAACTTGCTCGCTTCGGCGATGGCGCTACGGCTCTACTCGCTGGGGACCTTTGCCTGGAGCGCGCAGGCCGTGCTGGCGCGTGGGTTCTACGCCATGCAGAACAGCAAGACCCCCGTGGTGATCACGACCTGCATGGTGTTCTTCTTCACCGGGCTCTGTGCCTTTCTTCCCCGCGTTCCGGGGCTGGCCAACTACGGCCTCGCGCTGGCGCTCTCGCTGGCGGGGACGGTGAACATGCTGATCTTCTTCCGAACCCTCCAGAAGCACGTGGGGGGGCTGAACCTGCGCGGGCTGGTGGTCGCGGCGCTGAAGATCACGCTGGCCGCGCTGGCCGCCAGTGGCACGGCGTTTTTGTTTCTGCGCCTCTTCTGGCACCTGCCGACCGTGGAGCACCAGGGCAGTGCCCGCTTCCAGGGGATCGCGGTCTCGGTGCTGGCGAGCGCCGCGTCGCTGGCAGTCTATGGGATTGTCTGTGCGCTACTGCGGGTCCCGGAGCTCTGGAGCATCCGGGACATGTTCAAGAAAAAGCCCAAGGACTCTGCGGCTAGCCCTTCCGTGCCGCAAAGTCCTGAATAAGCGCGGCGAGCGCCTGGCAGCCCTCGACGGGGAAGGCGTTGTAGATACTGGCGCGGAGGCCGCCCACATTGCGGTGGCCCGGGAGACCGTCCATGCCCAGTGCCTGTGCCTCGGTGAGGAAGGCCTTCTCTAGCTCCGGGGTGGCGAGCTTAAAGGTGAGGTTCATCCACGAGCGGTGCTCCTTGACCGCGACACAGGGTGTAAAGACACTCGGCGCGGCATCCAGGGCATCGTAGATCAGCGCTGCTTTCTGCTGGTTGCGCGCCGCGACCGCCTTGACCCCACCCTCCGCGGCGATCCACTTGAGGGTCAGGCCCAGGACATAGATCGGGAAGACCGGCGGCGTGTTGTAGAGCGACTGCTTGTCGCACTGGACCTGGTAGGAGAACATCGGGGGGAGGTTCTTCTGCGCGACCGCCAGAAGCGACTTGCGGAGGATCACAAAGGTGACACCCGCAGGGCCGGCGTTCTTCTGTGCCCCGGCGTAGATCAGGTCGAGCTGGCTGTAGTCGCGGTCCACCCCAAAGATATCGGAGCTGGCATCGGCGAAGAGGGGAGCGCCCTGGGTCTCGGGGAGCGTGAAGACCTGGGTTCCCTCGATCGTGTTGTTGGTGGTCAGGTGGAGGTAGCTCGCCTCGCCGGAGGGGATGATCTCGGGCAGGCGGTCGTAGTTGGTCGCCTTCGACGAGCCCGCGATATGGACACGCCCGACGCGCCTTGCCTCGGCGATTGCCTTGGCACCCCACTCACCCGCATCGACATAGTCCGCGGTCTCGCCATCGCCCAGGAAGTTCATCGGCAGGAGCGCAAACTGCGTGCTCGCCCCGCCGCCCATCAGCGCGACCGTGTACTCGCTCGCCGAGAGCCCGAGGGTGGAGAGGAGCAGCTCCTGTGCCTCGGCGTGGACGGGGTCGTACCACTTGCCGCGGTGGGAGAGCTCGAGGATGGACATGCCCGAGCCCTGGAACTCAAGGACGGCCTGGCTGGCTTCTTCTAAAACAGAGACGGGAAGGATGCCGGGACCGGCAGAGAAGTTGTAGATTCGATTCATAGCTTTGTGGGAGTGGCCGCCTTGCTGCGGTGGACCAGCTCGGTCATGGTGACAAACTCGTAGCCCTGGGCGCGCAGGCTCTTGACGATCTCCGGGAGGGCAAGGATGGTATTGTCCGGGGCGTTGTGCAGGAGGAGGATGGTTCCTGGCTTGACTTTCTTCAGGACAAAGTCGGTCAGGTCTTCCGGGCGGAACGGGGCGTACTCGAACTTAAAGCCATCGACTGTCCAGTAGGCTCCGTGCATGCCCAGCGCCGACGCCGCATCGGCGATCGCGCCATTGAAGTTGCCGCCGGGGGGGCGGTAGAACCGCGGGCGCTTGCCGGTGATATCCCGCACGACAACACTGGTTCGGCAGAGCTCCTTGCGCACCGCATCCGGGGTGAGGTAGGTCAGGTTTGGGTGGGTGTAGCTATGGTTGGCGATCTCATGGCCCTCGTCGTCCATGCGGCGGATCAGGTCCGGGTTGGCCTCTGCTCGTGCGCCCACCACAAAGAAAGTCACCTTGACATTGAGGTTGCGGAGCATGTCCAGCATGGCCGGTGTCCGGTACTTTAAAGGGTTCGGGCCATCGTCGAGGGTGAGCGCGATCAGCTTCTCGGGGGTCTGGCCGCGCCAGTAGCCATTGCCGATCCCGACATACTTCTTGTTGTACTCTTTGAGCGACGCGTAGGCGGAGCGAAACTGCGGGTCGATCGCCACGACCGACTCGATATGGGCGAGCGCGGCGGCGCTATCTTTCTGCCGGACTGCGGCCTCGGCGAGGGCGTAGTGCGCGGCTTTCCGGCTGGGCTGTGGCGTCAGGAGGGCACGCAGGCGCGGCTCCAGCGCGGCACGGAGCTCCGGGCTGACCCTGGCTTCATGGGCCGGGCTCGGGTTTCCATTGGCGATTCGGACGAGCCGGCGGGTCTCGTTGAGTGGCTCGCCCTGGCTGTTGCAGGCAGTGACAATCAGGGTATAGAGGCCGTTGGCGAGCCGGGTGGTGTTCCAGCTCGTGACATAGGGGGCGCTATTGACAGTCGCGGAGTAGTTGCCTGGCACGCGGTAGGTGACAAGGGCCGTCCCAGGGGGGACCGTCCCTGCGGTCAGGGTCGCCTGTCCGCGCAGGGTGGGGGTGTTGGCCGGGGCCTCCGGGAGAGAGAGGGGCTCGACTGCGGCGGCACCGCCCTCTGCCATGCGTCGCTCGACAAAGGGCAGGGTCAGGGCGCGGGATTCTTCACATGCACGCCACTCCGGGCGCGCGAGCAGCGCCGTGAGGAGCGCGACGCCTCGGGGATCGTCGCCGGCTCGGAGTGCGGACATGCCCGCGAGCTGGAGGCGCAGGGGGTCGGGCTCTTTCTCGGTGACGCTGCCCAGCTCGGTGGCCACCTGCTTGTCCCCCGCGAGAAGCCGAACGTACAGCGCCAGGTTGGGGTCGCTGCTGGCGAAGCCCGCTGCACCCTGCCGGTCGTTGAGGAGCAGGCGGGCCTGGGCCAGCCCTAGCGCGGTCAGCGGGTTCTCGGGTTCCTGCTCGCGTGCTTGCCGAAGGGCGGACTCGGCGCGGCGGGCATCCCCGGTGTGGAGCGCAAGGGCCGCGACTGCCAGGAGCCCGCAGATCTCGTTGCGATCGACTGCCAGCGCCCGTGCGAGTGCGGCACGGGCCAGCGGGTGCTCTCCCGACTCAAGCCGACCGACTGCCTCGCTGAGGGCATCGCTGTAGCTTCCATTGGTATCTTGTGCCTGTGCCGACGCGCAAAAAAACGCCGCCACGCCAAGCGCTGCGACGACGCAATCCGGGGCGGCAAGGGGGGATTTCTCTCTTGCCATGGTTCGGAGAGAATTATACCATCCGCTTTAGTTTGGAGCGTTTCTTGCCAATGATAGATAAGGCGCACTCTTGCGCGGGGACGCGTCTCCGTACGCGAACCAAAAGGAAAAGGAACGATGCATCTCAATAAATTCTTCCTGGTAGCGGCCATCGGACTCGCATCACTCGTTGCTCTACCAGCCCATGCGGAGGAGTCGGGCAAGTCCAGCCGCTTTCTCTTTGGGCCACAGCTAGGCTTCTTCACACCCGCCTCGCGCGTGGTGCGTGACCGCTTTGGGGGCTCGTGGACCAACCTAGGCCTAGGACTCGGCGATGTGGCAGCGCCGACCTCCAAGGGCGAGCTCAACTTCGATGTCAACCTAATCTCCTCCCGTGCCAAAGAGGCCGAGGCGCTCCTGGCACCCATCGGGCTTGTCTACCGCCGAGGGACCTCCGAGGAGAAAAAGACCCGACCCTACTTTGGGGCATCGGTCAACCTCCTGGTGACCAACTTCCGCTCCAACTACATCCTCGACAGCATCCCCAGCGGGATTCGGACGGGTGCCGGCGGGAGTGTCTTTGGGGGTGTCTCCATGGGAAACCGCTTCTATGTCGAGGGGCGCTACTATGCCTTCAGCAAGATCCGTAACTTTGACTTCTCAGGCCTGAACATCGGTGTCGGCTGGCGTCTGTAGCGCTTTTTTTAAGAAAACCGAAACCTGCGTCCCCCGTTTTTCGTATAGATAAAGTAGAAGCGGGGGACGTGGTATTTTCCAACGTTTAGAGATATACTACCGGACTACTTGGAGATGGTTGGAACACCCTGTCGGGAGCAACTTAAGGCATGAAGTACAAGCGCTGCTGTGCGTGTGATTACTTTGTGACGACGACGGATCGTCGCTGTCCTAACTGTGGCATTGCGGACCCCCGCAATGAGCGTCCGGATCGGGGCATCCCGGAGATCGTGGCGCAGGGGGATACCCTCACCATGGAGACCCCGATGACCGATGGCGTCCGCGCGGCTTTTGGCGGATTTATCGGAGCCGTGATCGGAGGCTTCCTGATGGCGGGAATGGGAGTCGCGGTGGGGCTTGCGGTGGGAATCAGCCTCGGCGTGCTCCTCGGGGCCGACAAAGAGTGGTCGCCGCCCGAGCTAACCAACCTTGCCAAGCGCATGATCGAGTGTCTCCGCAACGACGAAGAGACGATTCGCCAGCGCCTCAATGACATTGCCCAGCGCGAGAAGCACCTGGAAGAGACCCGGCAGCAGGTCGCGGTCTCGGGGGGGGACGCCGCCACGCAGGAGCGCTGGAATAAAGTTCGCCAGACCATCGACTCCGCCGCCGGGGTTCTCGCCAAGCAGCGCGATCGCTACCATGCCAAGCTCTGGGAGATCGCCCTCGTGCGCTGGCAGAACGCTCTGGAGCCGCTCGCCTCGGACTGGGAGTCTCTCACGCACGAGGCCTGTAACCAGCGCCTGCGCCAGCTAGAGCGCCTGCGCGACCAGGGCAAGCAGTACCTCGATGACTGGGAAGGCGTGGACCTCACCGACCTCCCTGAGGCCCGCCGCTGCCTGGAGCGCCTCCGCAACGCCCTGGAGAGCTGCGACCAGCTTCGTGAGGCCCTGATTGTGGAGCAGGCTCGCCTCGCGGTCGTGGGTATCGCCCCGGTTGACGAAGCCCTCTCGACCTCGATGAGCACGAGCTCCACGGCACTCCACGCGCTGGATGTCTTCAATGCCCGCGCCGCCCTAGGGGAGTTTGAGAGCGCCTTCGACGACCTGGAGGCCGAGTACAACCGCCTCAGAAGTGAGGACGAGCTTGCGCAGCAGGTTACTCTGGTTCAGCGCCGCTAGCCTGCTGATCGCTCTCAGCGGCTGCGCCAAGGTTGGAACCACGACCGATATCAAGGCCGATGGCTCGTTCACGCGCACGGTGGTCTACCGTGGAAGCGCCCCCAGCACCGATGGCTTCACGATGGGACCGACCCTCGACGACATTGTCGCGCCGCCTCGCACCCCGGGCTGGCAGGTGACTCGCGCGAAGGACCCCAAGAACGACAGTGAGCTGGTGCTGACCGCGACAAAGGCCTTCGCGCCGGGCGAGACGCTCACCGATGACCTGGCACTCAAGGCGCCGCCGAAAAAAGACGCGCCGACAAGTACCCCCCCGACATTTGTCCTAGGCAACACCGTGGCGGTCACCAAGCTTCCCAACGGTACCATCGCCTACCGCGAGACAATCCGCTGGCGCGGCCCACGCCCCAGCGAGCTCGCCACCCCCGATCCTACGTTTCTGGCCGCGCTCTCGTCGGCTGTGCCCGCCCTCGACAAAGCGGGGCAGGTCGCGGTGGAAAAACGAGTCCACCAGAGTGTCTGGCAAGCGCTCTTTGGCCCCGGCGAGCCCCTGATCGGCCTGCTCATGACCCACCCGGAGCTCGGGGAGTTTCGTCTCAAGCGGCGCCTCAGCGACTCGCTCCTTGCTGCACTGCAAGACGCTCTCGGCAACAAGCTCACCGAGGCCGAGCGCCGCGCCGCGGTTCAGAAGCTAGTCACCTCCCTCACCGACGACGTGAAGGACAAGACTAAAAAGCAGGTGAACGCCGGGCCTAGTGGAAGTGGCAGCAGCGACGATACCCTAGTGGCGCTTCTGATCAAGGCGCGCTTCCCCGGTAAGGTGCTCCAGACAAACGGCGAGCTCGACCCCGCCACCGGCGAGGTGATCTGGGGCCTCTTCTCCCAGGCTGCCGCCGCCGGCGACGTTGTCCTGACCGCCGTCTGCGAGCCCGAGAAGTGAGCTAGCTGAAGTGCTCCTTGAGCTTTTTGCGGACAAAGTCGACGGACTTTTCTAGGTCTCCCATGCCGTTCATGCCGTCTTCGATACTTACCCAGCGCGGCGTGCTGCCGGCGGCCTTGAGGGTGGTGAAGATCGCATCGTAGTCGTTGAGGCCCTCGCCGATGACGCCGTGGGCGAGGCGCGACGCGTAGCCGAGACTGTCTTCCTCTTTGCGGAGATCGTCGATGGTGCCCGAGAGCAGGTAGCGGTCCGACGCGTGCATGGTCACGACACGGTGCTTGACGAGCTCCAGAACATCCAGCGGGTCCTCGCCGGCAAGAAAGGCGTTGGAGGGATCGTAGTTGACCCCAAAGTGCGGCGAGTCGAGGGCACTCACGATCTCACAGAAAACATCGGACTTCTGCGCAAACTCGGGGTGGGTCCAGTAGTTGTCCTTGTAGTGATTCTCGATGATGAGAGTCACGCCGTGCGCGGCGGCGAAGGGCAAGAGGCTCGCGATCGCCCCGACCACCCGCTTGACACCGTCTTCGCGGGAGAGATCGGGGCGGCGCTGGCCGGAGAGGACGCGGCAGTAGCTTCCTCCCAGGGCGGCCGTGAGCTTGATCCAGCCACGCTCCTTCTCCAGCTCAGCGTCCAGGTTATCCGCCGTAAAATCGGGGGAGCAACAGAGCATGGGCATGGCGAGGTTCTTGGCCGCCAGCGCCGCGCGCACGGACTCTAGCCACGCCGGATCGTCCTCACAGAAGCCCGTGTAGAACTCCAGGCCGTCGATATCCAGCGTTGATGCCAGCTCGATCCAGTCGAAAACCGTCATGGTCTTGTGGACGCAGAGCTCGTCCATGAATGCCTTGGGAAAGGCGGCAAGTTTGGGTGTCATCCGGGTATTCTACCCGCCGATGTACTGCGCCGCTGGGCAAGGCCGCCAAGAAAGTTTTGGAGACGGATTTGTTGGGTTTTATTCCCCTCAGCAACGACATCGATGAAGCCAATCATCATCTCCTCAAAGGTCTGCTCACCCCATGTGACCGTCTTCGTCGGATCAGGGTTAAAGGGGTTCTTGGACGAGTTGTCGTACCAGGCCTCGATAAGAATCTTGCTTCCCGCAGGGACTTTCTTGGGCTCTTTGAGCAAGTAGCGCGTCTGCCAGTTAAAGTCGTACTTCGGTACAGAGAGTAGAGTCTCTTGCTTGCCATCGGGGTAGGTCGCGCTCATGCGAAACGCCTTGCCGCGTACATGCATGTGTGGCGTGTAGGCATAGATCGTGGCGTTAACGGGAACCGTCAAGCTTCGTGACGACTTGTAGCTCTCCGCGCCGGGGGGAATGCGCAGGTTCAGCCCAAGAATCCCGATTGTGTCGGCGATCTCTTTGGGAGGCTCTTTTGCAAAGATAAAACCGAGCTCAGAAAGGTCGGTCTGCTCGACTCCAGTAGGGGTGTAGTGGACCTGAAACATCAGGTCTGCTCCCTTGGGCACACGCTTGGCGACCCCTGCGGGGAAGACCATCGGGCTCTCACCAGGGGCATACTCCGCCACAAAACCGTCTAGTCCATTGGGCTGACTCAAGCCGCCCTTCTTATCGTCGATGAAGACTAAGATATGGTGCACGGCGCTTCGTGCGCCGGGCTTGACCTCAGCGGCCTGAATCCACTTGTCTTCGGTGAAGTTGGTGGGGACACGGAACCACTGATAGGGCAACACTCCCGTTGCAGCGATCTTGTAGGGCTTGTCCATCTTCAGTACCACATCCGGCTTGCCGATATTCCAGCCCTCCACAAAGCTTTTAGGAGCGGGGAGTTTCTTGGAATCCCCCTCAGGCATGCCCTGCTTGACCCAGGCAAGCACTGTCGCTTTCTCTTTGGCGGTCAGGCTACGGTCGTTGGCGAAGTCGCCGTGGCGTGGGTCGGCGTGCCAAGGGGGCATACGGTTATTACTGATGGTCTCGGAGATCATCGCGCTCCAGCGCTTGGCGTGGGCGTAGGTCTGGAGCGGGAAGGGCCCTACCTGACTAGGGCGATGGCAGCTCTCACACTTGTCTTGAAGGATCGGTGCGACATGCTCGGTAAAGCTGACACTTCCCACAGCGGGTAGCGGCGGCTCCGGCGCGACAGGCGGCGTCGCTTGTGGAGTCTGGGCAAAGGCGGTGAGCACAAGCAACGATGAGGTACTCAAGGCAAGGGGAAGAGATTTCATGACATTCTGACTTTCTCGATGGCTGTGATAGATCGTACCTGATACAGACGACTGAGAGGATTCAAATCCGCGAAAATGCGACGCGTAGGTAGGCAGGGGAAGCTGTCACCGGCTATACTAAGGCTATGCTCACAGACGACCAAGTGGAGTTTTACCGCGAGCGAGGCTATGTCCTTGTCAAGGGGCTCTTCAACAAAGACGAGATGGCGCGGCACCGGCAGGCGCTGCACGACCTGGCACACCGGCTCTATGTCGAGACCAACCGCGGCTCGGACGCTACCTGGGGCGCGGCGCGCGACTACGTGGAGGGGGGCAAGACCTCGTCGCTCCAGCACTGCCACGATGTCCAGTTCTACGATGCGGGGCTCGCCCGGCTGATCGTGGACGAGCGCCTCACCGGGATTGCGGCGCAGATTATCGGTCCCAATGTCCAGCTCCACCACACCAAGATGTTCATCAAGCCCTCGGAGAAGGGGAGCCCGTTCCCGATGCACCAGGACGCGCCGTTCTTCCCACACGAGAACCACTCGATGATCGCCGCGATCGTCCACTTCGACGATGCGCCGCTGGAGAAGGGGTGTGTTCGCGTCGTGCCAGGGAGCCACAAGCTCGGCCTGCTACCCCATGACTCATCGGGCGGGTGGCATGTCGATCCCGAGCTCTACAAGGTCGAGGACGCCACCCCATGCCCGGCGGAGGCAGGCGATGTGCTCTTCTTCTCGTACCTGACGATCCACGGAAGCGGGATCAACTCCAGCCCCGAGGCCCGCACGACCCTCCTCATCCAGATGCGCGACCCGCTCGATCCCCCGAGCATCCGCACCCACGAGAGCCGCGGTCAGGGAATGATGTTGGCCGGCGTTGACCCGTCGTGCTGTACCACCAAGCCGATCTCCGACGACCACAGCGACAACCCGGTGCACAAGGTCAATGGCACGGCGGGCAGCTGCGGTGAGGTGACCATGGGCGGTGAGGTCAAGATGGGCGGTGGCATGGCTCCTCCCACTATGGGGGGATAGGGCCTGAAAGTCCCTGGCTAGGCCGCACTGCGTGCGAAGCGGGCCGAGCCCGCACCGAATCTTTCTCCGCGGCCTCGGGCCGCTTGACGCGAAGCGTCGCCTAGGCGGGGACTTTCAGGCCCCGACGAACAACGTCCAAAACGCGCTGCGGCCCGGCGGAATCTTGCGAATCCGCCGGGCCGCTCACGTCGGGGGAGCCTCGCCTCTGGGAGTCATCATGACCCATGAGACTGGCTCACGGGCTAAAATCAGCCCGCGAGACCCCCCCGGAGACTATGACTATTGTGCATGCCACCACCTCCTTCGTTTTGAGATGCCTGCATTTTAGGCCACTCCGAGGCAGGTAGCAAGGGATTTTTCCACCCTATGGCGAACTACACCCCATGAGCAAGACATACAAGCTGGGCGTCGCTAAACTCGTCCACGACCACGTTTGGGGAGAGCTGAGCCACTGGAGCGCCACGGGACGCGTCGAGGTGGTCGCTGTCGGTGAGGCCAATGAGCGCCTGCGCCAGCGCTTCGCCGAAAAATTCCCCGCCGCACGCCTCTACGACTCCTGGGAAGCCATGCTCGCCGCCGAGAGCGCGCTTGATATCGTCCAGATCGCCGCCGAGAACTCGGTCCACGCCGAGATCACTGAGGCCGCGGCGGCAAAGGGCTGCCACGTCATCTCCGAGAAGCCCATGGCGGCAACTCTAGAGCAAGCGAATCGTATGGTCGCGGCGTGCGAGAAGGCCGGTGTCCAGCTCATGGTCAACTGGCCCACGGCGTGGATGCCCGCGTTTCAGGAGCTGGAGCGGCTGATTCTCTCCGGCGCGATCGGGGAGCTACGCTACTTCAAGTACCGCTCGGCGCACAACGGCCCCAAGGAGATCGGCTGCGACGAGACCTTCTGGAGCTGGCTCTACGACGAAGAGAAAAACGGGGCGGGGGCCTTTATGGACTACTGCTGCTACGGCTCGGCGATGATGGCGCGCTTCCTGGGGCTCCCCGAAAAGGTGATCGGGATGCGCGCGGTCTTGGCCAAGGACTACCCGATCCCCGATGACAACGCTTTAATCGATGCCTGGTACAAGGGCGCGCACTGCGTCGCCGAGGCGAGCTGGACCCAGGTGACCGGCTATGTCACGGGCAACCCCTACGCCTACGGCTCCGAGGGCGCGCTCTGCCTGCAAGGCGGGAAAGTGCACTTGATGAAGCCGGGTAAACCGCTGGAGATTCTGGACCCGACCCCGCTGGAGGCACCCAAGCGCAACGCTCCCGAGTACCTGCTCCACTGTATCGAGACCGGCGAGGCGCTGGAGGGAGTCTGTAGCGCCAAGGTCTCCCGCGATGCCCAGGAGATCCTGGAGGCCGGAAAGCGCGCAGCGGACAGCGGGCACGTGCAGGTGCTGCCACTGTGATTCAGAAGCTAGAAGACAACCTCAGTAGCGTAATTCGGGGAAAGGACGAGGCGATCCGCTTGGTGGTGATCGCCTTGCTCGCGGGGGGACACGTGCTCCTGGAGGATGTCCCCGGCACGGGAAAGACGACGCTGGCCAAGGCGCTCGCACGCTCCATCGACGGCACCTTTCGGCGCATTCAGTTCACCCCCGACCTCCTGCCCGCCGATATCATTGGCTCCAGCTTCTACCGCCCCGCTGAGGGGACCTTTGAGTTCCGGGAGGGGCCGGTCTTCTCGCATATCCTGCTCGCCGATGAGATCAACCGGACATCGCCGCGGACACAGTCCGCACTTCTTGAGGTGATGAGCGAGGGCCAGGTGACAATTGAGGGGCTCCGGCGCGTGTTGCCGCAGCCGTTCTTTGTGATCGCGACCCAGAACCCGGTGGAGTACCATGGTACCTACCCGCTCCCCGAGGCGCAGCTCGACCGGTTCGCGCTCCAGCTTGCGCTGGGCTACCCGACCCACGACGATGAGCTGGCGATTCTCTTTGCCCAGAACGACGGCCACCCGCTCGACTCGCTGAAGGCGGTGCTCACCACCGACGATGTCCTGACACTGCAGGCGTCGGTGCGCCGGGTGCGGGTGGAGAAGGCGGTGGCGCAGTATCTCCTCAACTTGGTCGAGGCGATCCGAAAAGACGCGCGGCTACGGCTGGGGCTCTCCCCCCGCGCCTCGCTGGCGCTCTACCGCACGGCACAGGCCCGCGCCCTCACCGAAAAGCGGGAGTTCACCCTCCCCGAGGACATCCGCGCCCTCGCCGTGCCCGTGCTCTCGCACCGCATCCAGCTCGACACCAAGGCCAAGTACGGCGGTCTGCTGCCCTCCCAGATTATCGAACAAGCGCTGACGAGCGTCCCGGTACCCCGGTAACGTGGTTTAGCCATCTCCCCGCGCCTTAGAGCGCCTCCCCTCTTCCCCTTGTGCTCCTTCGTCGCGGGAAGAGGGGCTTGCCTCACCTGCCTAAAGCCCCTCTTCCCAACGAGGAACGAGTGCCAAGGGGAAGAGGGGTGGCTGAGTTCCACGAAGCCGGGGAGATGGCCAAACTCTGCTACGGGGCCGCCGGAACCACGTCCTCAGGCTCCCACCCAAGGTGCTCACGGGCGGGGGCGAGGCTGAGGAGCTCAAAGTCGGTCTTGGAGGTGGCGTGGACAATGGCGTAGCCGATGTTCTCCGCCGTGACGCAGCGGGCGAGGAAGCTGGCGGCATCGCGGGGGGAGAGCCAGATCGCGTTGGCGCGGCCCTCTTTGAGCCACTCGTGCTCGTAGTCTAAGAACCACCCGATCCGCACGGCGATAAACTCCAGCCCGTGCTTGTCGTGGTAGTAGCGGCCCATGGTCTCGCCCATCGCCTTGGTCACGCCATAGAGGCTCACCGAGCGCGGCAGGTCGGTGTTCTGGACCGTGTGGCCGTGGGGGTAGTAGCTCACCGCTTGGACCGTCGAGGCAAAGACAACACGCTTGACCCCCGCCGCACGCGCCGCCTCAAACACATTGTACAGCCCGACCACGTTGTTGGGAACCAGCTCCTCCACAAACGGGGCCTCGTCGCTGGTGGCCGCCAGGTGCACCACCGTGTCGCAGCCCGCCATCGCCGCGGTCAGGGTCTCGATACTCGAAAGATCGGCGACAATGGTCTCGGGCTCGCCCTCGATAGGCCGCCGGTCGAGGATCTTTAGGTCGAACTGCGCATGAAAAGTGGGCAGGATATGGGGGCCGATACGCCCGCCGGGGCCGGTAAGAAGGACGCGGTGTTTCACGCCTTGAGTTTACCCGCGGAGAGGGCAAGATAGCCCCAGCCCAGCAGAAAACAAACTCCCCCGAGCGGCGTGATCGCGCCCAGCCACTTGATGCCGGTCACCGCAAGCAAGTACAGGCTCCCCGCAAAGATAACCTGCCCGGCCAGAAAGAGCTTCCCGACCGTCTGCGTCACCTTGAGCTCCACCTGGCCCGCCAGGGCCGCCACGAGAAGGAGGGCCAGTGCGTGCGCCAAGTGGTAGTGCGCCCCGGTCTTCCAGACCTCCAGCCCTGCCGCATCGACTTTATCCTTCAGCCCATGCGCCCCAAACGCCCCCGCCGCCACAGCAAGCCCTGCGCTCATCGCCCCGATTCGAATGAGATTCATTTTTTATTTTTATCATGGATATTGTCGAGAATCCTTGCCTGAGGTAGGATGGGGGATTATCAAAAAAGTATAATTATTCGGAATAAAGGTCTTAAGAATGAACCGTCTTTTTTCTAGGAGCTCTGCGCCTGCACAAACAATTGTCGTGCCCAATAATTTTGCGAATACGGAGACGGAGTATATGTTGGGAACAGCTCCCTTTAATAATCCGAGTCGCTACCAGCAGATTTTTGATGCCAACCAATTTCCTGCCTCGCCTGGAGGTATTTTGATCTCGAAGATCGCCTTTCGTCCCGGATTTGCACAGGAATCTTTCCGACGGAAAATCACCAGTATTCAGTTTAATCTGTCTACAACAAAACAGTCTCTGAATGGCTTAGATGCAGCTTTTTCTCGGAATATAGGAGGGAATGAAGCTGTTGTCTACCGGGGAAGTATTACCTTTAGAGCCTCCGTGACAAATCGTAAAGGTGCTTTTAATTACGATATTCTAGTCACATTGGAAAAACCGTTTCTCTATAATCCTGCAGACGGGAATCTTCTGCTGGATATTCGGGATTTTACAGGAGATGGTATCGCGTTTTTTGTTGCGTCTACGGTCGATGCCACCACGCGGCTTGTCTATGCGGATACCAATCCAACTCTTGCCCAGGCAGGGCGTGTGCAACCAGGCGGCATGATTACGCAATTCACCTACACCCCCGTGACCAAGTAGCTCCTAAGGAATTTCCACAATGCGCTTTGTATTTCTTTCCCCGGCTGATCCCCAGCCCCTGCTTGTCCCGCAGACCGCGGCCACGTTCCAGACCGACGGCAAAATGCAGACAGCCCCGTTTAATGTCCCCAGCCGCTACCAGCAGGTCTACGATAAGAGCGAGTTTGCGGCCCTCAAGACCCCCGTGCGTATCACGGAGCTCGCGTTTCGGCCCGTTGAGGATCAGCAGGCCCAAGGGCACAAGATCGAGCGCATTCAATTCCGCCTCTCAACCTTCAAGCAAAGTCCCGCGGAGCTCTCGACGATCTTTGATAAAAACGTGGGTCGGGACGAAGTCGTTGTCTTTGAGGGGCCACTGACCCTGCGGACCCGGATGCGGCGTAGCCGTGGCAGTACGCTGCAGTGCGATATCGCCGTTCCCCTCAGCAAGCCGTTTGTTTATAACCCGGCGGAGGGAAGCCTACTCCTGGAGATTCGGAACTTTGGCGGTGCCAATGCGACTTTCTACGTGAACGGCTGCGATGCCCCCACGACCCGTATTGTCTATGCCGATGCTATTCCCAACAGAGTAGGGGCGGGGATCATCCAAAACGGCGGAATGGTCACCCAGCTCACGTTTGCCTCTGTGGCTAAGTAGGCGCTTCCGCTACTGAGGCAGGGAGTAGCTCTGAAGGAGAACTCTCAGTTTCTTTGCGATTCCCCACACCCAGTAGGCTTGCCCAAGAAACACGGCAGACATGAAGACCCCAATCACAATCGTCGCGGTCTCCATTCCGTCTGGAGCGCTGCGGTAGACCCGTAGCCACTGGAGCGGGTTGGCGATCAGGGCGATACTGAGGAGAGCACCCGCTCCGGCCATGGTTAGCCGGTAGCCGAAGCGGGTCATGCGGTAGTTGCGGCGACGTTGCTCGGGAGTGAGCTCGGTGGGGGCTGGTTGCTCCTGTCGCTGCACGGTTTCTCAGCCCTTCACGGCGCCGCTGGTGAGGCCGGAGATGAACTCTTTCTGGAGCACTAGGAACAGCGCGACCACGGGGAAGATCATCACGACCGTCCCTGCCATCATCATGCCGTATTTCTGGCTGTAGAGCCCCACTAGGCTGGAGAGGGCGATGGGGAGCGTGTGGTGCGCGGGGCTCTGGAGCATCATCGACGGCCACAAGAGGCTGTTCCAGCTTCCCATGAAGGTCAGCAGGCAGAACGCACCTGTCATGGGGCGGATGATGGGCAGGATGATGTTCCAGTAGATCCCAAACTCCGTGCAGCCATCGATACGTGCCGCGTTGAGCAGCTCATCGGGGACTCCGAGCATGGCCTGGCGGAAGAGAAAGATCCCAAACACGTTCCCCGCCGAGCCGATCAGCATTCCCGCATAGGTATCGACCAGCCCGAGCTGGTACATGAGCTGGTAGCCAGGGCCAAGGGTCACCGCGCCGGGGATAAAGACCGTCAGTAGCTGCACCGCCATCAGGGCCTTCTTCCCCTTGAACTCGTACTTGGCCAGGGCGTAGCCCGCCAGTGAGCAGAAGAAGAGCTGGAGAATCACGCCCGCGCAGGCCAAAAAGACCGAGTTCACGAGCGCCCGGATGTAGTTGGGGCTCTGGAGTTCCCAGAGGTCGGCGTAGTTCTGGAGAGTTGGGTGCGATGCCGTGAAGATCTCCGAGAACACCTGGTCCGTGGGGCGGATCGAGGCCAGCAGGAGCCAGACCACCGGAATCAGTGCCCCCAGTACCGAGAGGCTCAGGATGAGGTAGGTGACGATTTTTCCAAGAAGCTTCATGGCTTAGGCGTCCTTCTTTGCTGCCCCGGAGAGCCAGAGCTGGATGGCGGAGATCGCGGCGAGCATCAGCGCCAGGGTCCAGCCGACCGCGGCGGCGTAGCCTAGGTTCCCCGGGTTGAGGCCATTGTTAAAGAGATACATGATGATCGTCAAGCCGCGGTTGTCCGGCCCTCCACCGCCCAGCAAGAGGCGCGGCAGCTCGTAGAGCTGGAAGCTTCCCACGGTCATGGTCACCAAGACGAACATCAGCACGGGGGTGATCGCCGGCAGGGTCACGGCCCGGAAGCGCTGCCAGCCATTGGCACCGTCCACCATCGCCGCCTCGATCAGCTCCTGGTCGACATTCTGGAGGGCGGCCAGGAAGTAGATCATGTTGTAGCCGATACTGATCCACGCCTGCACCAGCACCAGCGCGGGCAGGACATTCTGCGGGTCGGAGAGCCACTTCTTGTCCAGCATCGCCTCGCCCAGCACCTTGGAGAGACCGATATTGACCAGGCCAAACTTGGGCTGAAGGAGCACGGAGAACAAGACACCCACCGCCACTTGCCCCAGCAGGTTCGGCAGAAAGACCGCGAGGCGCCACACCTTGACCCCCTTGAGCCACTTCTGGGAGAGCAGCATCGCCAGCCCCAGCGAGAGCGGGAGCTGGATCGCCACCGAGAGCAGTGCAAAGAGCGCCGTGTTGGCGACCGCCTGGTGGAAGTCCGGGTCCGAGAAGAGGAAGGTGTAGTTGCTCAGCCCCACAAACTTGGCGTCTTTGGGACCGCTGGTGGCGTAGAGCGAGTAGCTCAGGCTCTTGAGGTACGGGTAGGCCGAGAAGACCAGAAAGGTCACCACAAACGGCAAGACAAACCAGTACGGCGCGAGCTTTTGCTGCTTCTTAAAAAAGGATGAACTCTCTCTCAAAACGGATCTCTTCCCATCTGCTTGCGAACCTCATCGGCGCGGGCGGTGAGGGTGGTGCGGACAAAGCTATCCCAGCCGGCGTCCTCACCGTGGGTGTTGTAGTACTCGACACACTGGATCAGCGCCTGCCCAAGCTTGGCCTTGCCGAGCTCGACAAACGGGCTGGCGTACTGCGGCGGCACCTGGGGCGCGAGGGCGGCGTAGTCGCGTCCTATCTTCTGGCCGGCGTAGTAGTCGTAGGACTTATCGAAGGCGGGCTGGTTCCAGGCGGAGGGCACGGGCGGCAGGATATTGGTGTCGGCGTAGCGCTCCGCGAGGTCCTTCTCATTCAGATAGAGGAACTTGGCGAAGTCCCAGGCAAGGTCCTTGTTCTCACAGGCCTTCGTGATCCCGAGCATCGTCCCGCCCCAGGTGCTCGTGCGGCGGCCACCGGGCACGGCGGCGGGAAGGGGCATCAGGCCCATCTTCCCCGCGAGCTTGCCGACATCTTTCTCGTGGTTCTTGCTGCGCCAGTCTGGGGTCACCACACTCAGGAAGTAGCCGCTCTCCAGCGCCTGGGTCATGACTTGGCCAAACGAGCTGGAGAGGGCGTTGCCCATCTGGCGCTTGCTGTTTTTGGCCACCAGCGGGACATACCACTTCATGGTCTCGATTCCAATGGCGTTGTCGAAAATCACCTTGCCGTCGGCATCGAAGTACCCGCCGTCGCGCTGGAAGAGGCACAGCTCCAGCTGGGAGCCGCTGGAGTCAGACATCTCTAGGAGGTACTGCTTGCCCGGCTGCTTGACCCGCACGCCAGCCTCGATAAATTTATCCCAGGTGTCGAGCTGAGTCGGATCGAGCCCGAGCTCTTTGAACTTCTCGCGGTTGTAGGCCAGCATCACGGGGTGGACATCGTGGGGGAGGCCGAAGATACTCCCGCGGTTGGTGTAGGGCGCAAAGCGGCTCGCAACTATTTTCTTATCGAGGCCGTCGTTTTTCAGCCGGTCGGTGATATCCAGGAAGCCGACATGCTCCTTGGGCCCCCGGAAGAACGACCCGGCGGCACTGATCTCGATCTCCACCATGTCGGGGACATCCAGGTCCGCTTGAAACGCCGCCCGAAGCCGCTGGTTGAGCCCCTGTCCATCGACCAGCTGCAGGTCCACACTCACCCCCGGGTGCGCCTCCAAGAACTTGGGGAGCGCCTTCTGGTAGGCCTCGTAGTGCGGACGCGCAAACGTCCAGTAGGTCAGGGTTGCCTTCTTCGGTTTTTTGGCCTGATCTTTGGCCAGGAAGAGCCCGGAAACAACGGCGAGACAGAGGATGGCAAGCGGTGCCGGGCCGTAAGGAAATACGCGCATCGTCCGATATTATACACAATTTCTGTGATTCTAAACGATTAGATAAAATTGGCGCTAGGTACAATCCGGGCATGATCTATCTCGATGGCAACTCGCTGGGCTTGCTCACCGACGAGGCAGAGGCGGCGGTGCTACGGACGCTGGCGGAGTGGCGGGAGCTGGCCATTCATGGCTGGACCGAGGGGACACACCCCTGGCTCTTTCTGGCGGAGCGCACCGGGGCGCAGCTGGCGCGGCTGGTCGGGGCGGAGGCGGCAAGCGTTATTGCGACCGGCTCGATCACGGTGAACCTGCACCAGCTCCTCGCCACCCTCTACGACGGCAAGAGGAAAGTGCTGATCGACGAAGGGGCGTTCCCGACCGACCGCTACGCCCTCCAGAGCCATCTCGCGTTGCGCGGCGTTCCGGGGGCGCTGGAAGCGGTCGCCCCCGACGAAGCGGCGGTCGAGGCGGCCTTTGCGACGGGAGAGTTCTCCTGCGCGGTCTTGCCGTCGGTGGTGTACACGACAGGGCGGCTCCTCGATATCGCGCGGCTGGCGGCGAGTGCCCGTGCCCAGGGCGTGGTGCTTCTCTGGGACCTGGCGCACTCGATTGGAATCGTCCCGCACCAGCTCGATGCGTGGGGCTGCGATGCGGCGTTCTGGTGCGGCTACAAGTGGCTCGCGGCGGGGCCGGGGAGCGTGGGAGGACTCTATCTCAACCGGCGGCACCACGAAAAAACGCCGGGGCTCCAGGGCTGGTTTGGGAGCCGAAAAGAGGCGCTGTTTGCCAACGATGACACGCTCCAGCCGGCCGACGGCGCGGCGCGGCTCCAGCTAGGGACATCGCACGTGCTCTCGCTCGCGCCGCTGGAGGTCACGGCAAAGGCCCTTGCGGACTACGGGATCGAGCGCCTGCGTACCGAGTCGCTGGCCCTCACGAGCCTACTCCGGGCCGAGGCCGAGAAGGCAGGCTTTACGGTAGCGACGCCGCGCGAAGACTCGCAGCGGGGGGGGCACCTCGCGATCCTACACCCGCAAGCGGCGGCGCTCTGTCGCGGCCTGCGCCGCCACGAGATAATTCCAGATCATCGCCCACCCGATCTCATCCGCTTCGCCCCACACCCGCTCTACACGAGCCCAGAGGACTGCCGGGCGGCAATCGCGCGGCTTGCCCAGCTTGTCGCTGAGGGCGTACACGCCGAGGGGGGGGGGCTGGTGCCGTAGAGCGATTTTTTACCAGTAATTCGCCAACCCAGGCCATTGAAGGTTAGGGCGCGAAAGTATTAAAATCAACCAATAACCAAAGGGGTTTTATCACCTATGTCGCTACGTTTCCGTCAGGTTCACCTCGACTTTCACACCTCGCCCGATATTCCTGGAATCGGGGCCGAGTTCGATGCCGCAGAGTTTGCCAGCACGCTGGAGAGGGCCAGCGTGGACTCCATCACCTGCTTTGCCCGGTGCCACCACGGCTGGCTCTACTACGACAGCAAGGCCCACCCGGAGCGCGTCCATCCCCACCTCCGCAACCGCAACCTCCTGCCTGAGCAGATCGCGGCGTGCCATGCCAAAAATATCCGAGTACCGATCTATGTAACGGTCCAGTGGGACGACTACACGGCGGAGCGGCACCCCGAGTGGCTGGTGATCGACGAAGACGGCAGGCAAGTGGGGACAAAGCCCTTTGAGCCCGGCTTCTACCGCGTGCTGGATGTCTTTCACTCGGGCTACCGGCAGTTTCTCTTCGACCACATCAAGGACTTGTTTGCCTGTGTCCCCGAGGTCGATGGCCTCTTCTTTGACATTGTCCAGCCGCGCGCGTCGCTGGCGACCCACTGGATCGCGGCGATGGACGCGGTGGAGCTCAACCCCCAGGATGCCGGCGACCGCCAGCGCTTCGCAACCCAGGTGATCCAGGACTGGGAGGCGGAGATGACCGCGTTTGTGCGCACGCTCAGCCCGGACTGCACGATCTTCTACAACTCCGGCCATGTCGGAACCCGCCACCGCGGCGAGGCGGAGAGCTACACGCACTGGGAGCTGGAGTCGCTGCCGTCGGGGGGCTGGGGGTATCTGCACTTCCCGCAGGCACAGCGCTACGCCCGCACCCTGGGGCTGCCCTGCCTCGGCATGACCGGCAAGTTCCACACGTCGTGGGGGGATTTCCACTCCTTTAAGAACCCGGCGGCGCTGGAGTTTGAGTGCTTCCACATGCTCGCTCTCACCGCGCAGTGCTCGATCGGGGACCAGCTGCATCCCTCGGGCAAGATCGACGCCGCCACCTACGACCTGATCGGCGGGGTGTATAGTCAGGTGAAGGCAAAAGAGCCCTGGTGTGTCGGGGCGACCCCAGTGACCGATGTGGCCCTGATGACCAGCGAGGAGTTCACGGAGTACCACCCGCACGGGGGCCGCAACCTCGCGCATATCCATGGCGCGATTCGCATGCTCCAGGAGCTCGGTGTTCAGTTTGACATTGTCGATAGCCAGTCGGACTGGATGCGCTACAAGCTGCTGATCCTCCCCGACGAGATCCCCTTCAACACGCGCCTCTCTAGCAAGCTCGATGCCTTTGTCTACAACGGCGGCACCGTGATCGCGTCGTACAAGTCCGGCCTCGGCGACGACGGCCAGTTTGTGACGGGCGAGCTGGGTGTTAAGGCCGTGGGCGATGCGCCGTTCTCGCCAGATTTTATCGTCCCTGGCAATGGGATCGGGGAGGGGCTCCCGAAAACGGGCCACGTGATGTACCAAAAAGCGCTGGAGGTCGAGCCTGCCAATGGGGGGAGCGTGCTCTGCTGGACCGAGGTTCCCTACTTCAACCGCACCTGGCGCCACTTCTGCTCCCACCGCCACACGCCGTCGTCGGGGGAGCGCAAGTACCCCGCGGTGGTCGCCAGCGGGGCTGGGGTCTACTTCGCCCACCCGATCTTCCGCCAGTACCAGGAGAGCGCTCCGCTCTGGGTGAAGACCATGCTCAAGGACGCTATCGCGATGCTCCTGCCCAAGCCCGTGCTCACGGTCAAGGGGCCATCGTCGCTGCTGTCGTCGCTCAACAAGCAAGAGGCCGAGGGGCGGCATATTGTCCATCTACTCCACTACATCCCCGAGCGGCGTGGGCAGGCCTTCGATGTGATCGAGGACGTGATTCCCGTGCACAACATCGAGGTCGTCGTGCGCCTCAGCCAGCCTGTCAGTAGCGTCACCCTCGTCCCCGGCGGAGACTCTCTGCCCTTCACTACTGAGGGCGGTGCGGTAAAGTTCATCGTCCCGACCGTCAACGGCCACGCCATGATCGAGGTTCGGTAGCCGCGGAAAGTGATACAATTTTCCCATGGAAGATGCTCAGTTTCGCGCTTGTGCAGGTGACATTCAGGGCTTTGGACGGACACCGTTCGAGGCCCTGGAGGCACTCCTGAGTCGGTTGCCGCAGGAGCTACCCTCGCCGATTACAATCTGGCCCTTCAACCGCGGTGACAACTTCTTCAGTGCCGAGCAACAGGCTCGCCTACAAGAGCTGAAAGCGCGCCAAATGAGCCTGACCAGTGACGAGCAGAGTGAGCTGGAGACCTTGGTCGCTCGCTCGTTTGAAGCGACAATTACACGGGCACAGTCCCTCCAGCATGTCAAGGCATGAATGCGTTCTATCCTCGTGTGGCTGAGCGAGCCGGTCATCGGTGTGAGTACTGCCGCGCCCCTGAGAGAGTCTTCAACTTTGCTTTTCAGGTGGAGCATATCTACCCCGTTCACCTGGGCGGTTTGGATGTGCTCACTAACCTCGCGCTGTCGTGTGAGTCGTGCAACCTCTACAAAGGCGGTGCGATCACAGGCTGGGATGAGCTCAGCCAGCAAGAGGTTTCCTTATTTCACCCACGCCTGCAGGTATGGGAAGAGCATTTTGAGTGGGACACAACTCTAGGACATCTGGAAGGCAAGACTGCAACAGGGAGAGCTACCGTCCATCGGCTTCGCTTGAATTCGGATTTTCAGTGTCGCGCACGTCGGATATGGGCACCCATGGGACTTTTTCCGTGAACTCACCCGGATAAAATTGCGTTTATATAAACAGCTATGCTCTCTAAACGACTGCTTCTCGGAACCAGCCTGACCTTGGCGCTCACGGGCCTGGGGGTGGCACAGACCAAGCAAAAAGCTAAACCTAAGTCCTCGGCGATGGCGGCAAAACCGACGGGCGCGCAGCTTTTTGCGGCCCAGTGTGCGCCGTGTCACGGGGCGAAGGGGGAGGGGGGCGCGGGCTACCCCAAGGCGCTTGCCGGGACCCAGACCACGCAGGAGCTGGCGAGCTTTGTGAGTAAGACCATGCCGCCGGGGGCAAAGCATATCGCGGTAGCCGATGCGAGCCTTGTGGCGGCGTTTATGCAGGATGCGTTCTACTCCCCGATTGCCCAGGAGCGCAATCGCCCCGCACGCGTGAGCCTCTCGCGCTTGACGGCGCGGCAGTTCAAGAGCGCGGTGGCAGACCTTGTGGGGAGCTTTCGGGGCAGTGCGACTGTCGGGGCGGAGCGGGGACTGAAGGCGCAGTACTTCAAGGCCAAGCGCTTCGACCAGAAAGAGCGGGTCCTGGAGCGCACCGACCCGCAGGTGGCCTTTGACTTTGGGATAGTTGGCCCGGTCCCCGATCAGTTTGAGCCGCACCAGTTCTCGATACGCTGGGAAGGGAGCCTGGTCGCGCCCGATACCGGGGAGTACGAGCTGGTGGTGAGGAGCGACCACGCCGTGCAGCTCTGGATCAACGATAACAAGAAATCCCTGATCGATGCCTGGATCAAGTCCGGCAAAGACACGGAGTTTCGCGCCCCGATCTACCTCCTGGGCGGGCGGGCGTATCCTATCCGGCTGGAGTTCTCAAAATCGACGGTCGGGGTGGACGATACGGAGAAGAAGAAGGGCAAGCCCGCGCCGCCTGCCTTTGTGACCCTGGCCTGGAAGCGTCCGCACCTCACCGATGAGCCCATCCCGAGCCGCTGCCTGGTGCCGCGCTCGGTGCCGGAGACGTTTTTGGTGAACACGCCGTTCCCGCCCGAGGACCGGAGCATGGGCTACGAGCGCAGTAGCATGGTCTCGAAGGCCTGGGACGAAGCGGTGACCAGCGCGGCTTTGGAGACCGCGCAGTTCGTGGCGAGCCGCAAGTGGGGGATGGACGACAAGGTCTTCGCCCGGACTTTTGTGGAGCGTGCCTTCCGCCGCAAGCTCACCGAGCCCGAGGTGGAGCGCTACGTGACGCGGCATTTTTCGCAAGCACCCGACACCGAGACCGCGCTCAAGCGTGTGGTCTTACTAGCGCTCAAGTCCCCGTTTTTCCTCTACCGCGAGAACAACACGGCATCGAAGCTCGCGCTAACCCTCTGGGACTCGCTGCCCGATGAGGCGCTGCTCAAGACCGAGCTAGCGACTCCCGAGGCGGTTCGGGCGCAGGCGGAGAAGATGCTGGCCGACCCGCGCGCCTGGAGCAAGGTGCGCGAGTTCCTGCTGACGTGGCTCAAAGTGGACCAGTACCCCGACCTCGCCAAGGACAAGAAGCGCTTCCCAGAGTTCGATGACGCCGCGGCGTCGGACCTGCGGACATCGCTGGAGCTCTTCCTCGAAAATACCGCCTGGGGCGAGAATTCCGACTTCCGTGAGCTGCTCCTGAGCGACAAGGTCTACCTCAACGGGCGGCTGGCCAAGGTCTACGGCGCGTCGTTGCCGTCGGACGCGCCGTTTCAGGCGGTGAGCCTGGACGGCAGCAATCGTGCGGGGGTCTTGACCCAGCCGTATATGCTGGCGAGCCTGGCCTACTTTGCCACCAGCGACCCCATCCACCGGGGCGTGCTCATCACCCGCAACTTCTTAGGCCGCGTCCTCGCCCCGCCGCCTATCGCGGTGACTCCCACGCCCCCGGACCTGCAACCCAAGCTGACCACTCGCCAGCGGGTCGCGCTCCAGACCAAGCCTGCCGCCTGCAATACGTGCCATAGCATGATCAACCCGCTGGGCTACCCGCTGGAGCGCTTCGATGCCATTGGGAAGCTGCGCGACAAGGAAAACGACCAGCCCATCGACGCCACGGGGAGCTACCAGACCCGCAAGGGGACCCTCGCCAAGTTCAACGGCCCCCGCGAGCTCGCCCAGTTCCTCGCCGACAGCGACGAAGTCCACGCCACGTTCGTCGAGCGGCTCTTTCAATTTGTCACCAAGCAGCCCATCCGCGCCTACGGCCCCAAGACATCGCTGGAGCTTCAGAAGCGCTTTGTGGAGAGCGGGTTCAATATCAAAAAACTCCTCGTCGAGATCGCCGTGGTGGCGTCGTCCCCCGCACCGACGGGGAACTCGGGTTCGGGCGGCGGATAAATACGGGCGCATAAATGGGCCCGCTGTTGCGGCAAGACCCATAAATGGGCCTGAAGAGGAGATTTGATGAATCCTGAGGATGTATTGAAGGAGTTTATTATTGCGATGAACGCTTGGGAGACATCAACGTGGCAAGCATACCAAGAAGCAAAAGATAATGGAGATCAGATTGCCTATGCAATATTTGAAGATTCTAAAGAGCCTCTCAAGACTATATTTGAAAAATATTGCACGCGGCGAGATAGACCTTATGGGCGATATTCTGAAAACTCATTGCCTAGTTTCTCACACCCTTCGGATTATGATCCTGAGAATGAGCACATTGTAGAAGTGATTTATGCATCTCCTCGAAGAGTTATTATCTCAACTCATAAACCCAATAAAGCGTTACCGTCAGCCCGCACCGTCACCGAATATGTTCTTCTTAAGAAGGCAGGCGAATGGCGAGTAGACAACAAAAAAATCTTATACGATGATGGCACCAAACTCCCCTACTTTCTTTAGGTATTTGAGGCCCATTCATGGGTCTTGCCGCAACAGCGGGCCCATTTATGCGCCCGTATTTATCCGCCGCCCGTTCTCGTCCGCACGAACGCGAAACGCCGCCCGTCCGAAACACACCGCCCGTGAAATGCGGCAATAGGAACAAGGTACAATAAAACACCATGCAAAACACACGACGAGACTTTCTGCGCGAGCTAGGGCTCAGTGCCGCCGCGCTTCCATTTCTGGCCAACCTGCCGTCGCTGGCGCACGCGCAGACCGTGGGCAAGCGCAAGCAGCGCCTGGTCGTGCTGTTCTCGCCCGATGGCATTGTTCCCAGCACGTTCTGGCCCGATGAGGTGGGGGAGAGCTTCACCCTCAAAGAGAGCCTGACGCCGCTGGAGCCATTTAAGAAGCAGACCCTGATCCTCAACGGGGTCTGCGATAGAGTGCGCGGCGATGGCGACAGCCACATGCGTGGGATCGGGTGCTTGCTGACGGGAGTCGAGCTCTTTCCCGGCAATGTCCAGGGCGGCTCGGACACCCCGGCGGGCTGGTCGAGCGGCATCTCCATCGACCAGGAGATCAAGAATTATTTGCAGGCCAGCCCGGCTACCCGGACGCGCTTTGGCTCGCTGGAACTGGGTGTCATGGTGCCCGAGCGCGCCGATACCTGGACCCGCATGAGCTACGCCGGGGCCAACAAGCCGGTCGCGCCCATCGACGACCCCTACCAGCTCTTTGGCAAGCTCTACGGGCGCTTGAAGGACCAGCAGAGCCTCAAGAGCGTCTTGGACGACCTCAAGGCCGACCTCGACACGCTCCGCAAGAGTGTCTCGGCGCAGGACCGGCAGATTCTGGAGGAGCACACGGCGCTGGTGCGCGATCTGGAAAAAGAGCTCCAGGCCGCCAGTGCCGCAAGCGATGTGGGCCACGCCGTGCCACAGCTAGAGCCCGGTGTCCGCCGCGACAACGATGCCATGCCGCAGCTCAGCAAGCTCCAGATCGACCTCTTGGTGCGTAGCTTCTCCGCCGACTTTGCGCGGGTTGCGACCTTTCAGTACACCAACTCGGTGGGGCAGGCGCGCATGCGGTGGCTCGGGATTCAGGAAGGCCAGCACGATCTGTCGCACGAGCCGGATACCAACAAAGACGCGCAAGAGAAACTCACCAAGATCAACAAGTGGTACTGTGAGCAGCTCGCCTACCTTGCCAAGCGCCTCGCCGAGACCCCGGAGCCAGGTGGGACGGGGAGCCTGCTGGACAACACGCTGATTGTCTGGACCAACGAGCTGGGCAAGGGGAACTCGCACACGCTGGACAATATTCCCTTTGTCTGTGTGGGGAACATGCCTGGCCTGACCATGGGCCGCTCGCACAAGTTCATGCGCGTCCCCCACAACCGCCTGCTCCTCTCGCTCGCGCATGGCTTTGGGCACCGCATCACCAAGTTCGGCAACCCGGACTTCTGCGGCGACGGGCCCTTAAATTTGGCCTAGGCTGTTTAGCAGACCAGTGCCTTCTGGCGATAGAGAAGTATCTTCAGACGAAAGGAGGCGCAAACTTTGAACGATTTGTTCACGTCCGCCTCCGGGGTCGGACGCAACTAGCCTGCTTTAGTCGAGTGGGTGGGGTGCAAAAAACTCCGGACAGAGGGGCACGAGAGGCTTTGGTCTCCCGTGCCCCTCGCTATTTGTCGTAGAAAATATTTTTTGAAAATTTTAAGTGTAACCCGAAGTGTAAGGGGAGTGTTATTTCGAGGGTCTATAGTGTCTTCAAGTTCCTTGCAGTTCCCCCCACTTAGGAACGAATATTAAGCTTCCGCAGACCACAGACCTGTTGCGGGGTGGCAATCCAACGTTGTTCACCGCCACCCCAGACCTCTAGCGTGTGTCTTCGGAAGCTTAATGTGCGTTTAAGGGCCTACACCCCGGCGCTGTTGCGGCGTAGCAGGTCCGCTTCGTCGCAGGCGCGCTTGGGCTCGTAGCCGTCGAGCGGGAGCAGGTGCGTGTGAACCGCGTCCAGGAAGTCCACTGGGAAGGGGAAGAACGCGTCTTCGACCTCATCGGGCGGGGTGATCCAGTTGCGCGCACCCACCACGATGGGCGGGGCATCCAGGTACGAGAACGCCGCGCGGCCGATGTGCGAGGCCATGGTGTGCAGGAAGCTTCCCCGCTCGCAGGCATCCGACGCTAGCAAGATGCGCCCCGTCTTCTTCACGGACTCGATCACCGGCTCGTAGTTGAAGGGAACCAGCGAGCGGGCATCGATAATCTCCGTGGAGATATTCCAGTTGTCCTCCAGAATCTTTGCGGCCTCCAGCGCGCGGTAGAGGGTCGCACCGACCGTGAGGATCGTGAGGTCCTTGCCGGCCTTCTTGATCTCGGGCTCGCCAATCGGGACGGTGTAGGGCTCCAGGGGGATTCCGGCGGTGCCATGGAAGCGCTCAGGCATGTTGTAGAGGCGCTGGCTCTCGAAGAAGACCACGGGGTCGGTGCCGGTGAGGGCGGACTGCATCAGGCCCTTAGCATCGTAGGGCGAGGCGGGGAAGACCACCTTTAGGCCTGGAATGTGCGCCACGAGGCTGGTCCAGTCCTGCGAGTGCTGTGCGCCGTACTTGCTGCCCACCGAGACACGCAGCACGACCGGCATCTTCAGCATCCCGCCAGACATCGACTGCCACTTGGCGAGCTGGTTGAAGATCTCATCGCCCGCGCGGCCCATGAAGTCGCAGTACATCAGCTCGACCAGTGCGCGGCCTCCTTCGAGGGCGTAGCCGACCGCGGTGCCGACAATCGCGGCCTCGGAGATGGGGGAGTTGAAGAGCCGGTGGTAGGGAAGCGCCTCGGTCAGGCCACGGTAGACCGCAAACGCCCCGCCCCAGTCGCGGTTCTCCTCGCCGTAGGCCACGAGGGTCGGGTCGGCGTAGAAGCGGTCGATAATCGACTCAAAGAGCGCGTCTTTGAAGCCCACGCAGCGTGCATCGGAGAGCAAGCTGCCATCGTCGGCGATCCCCGTGCGGCTCTTGCTGGCCAGCTGCTTGGTGCGTGGGTTGTCGTCCTTGGCCAGCAGGGTCTCGGGCGTCCGATTGGAGTCTAGGTTCTCGACATGCTCGTTGGAGTACATCGTGCTCTCCAGCAAGTTGCCCACCGCAAAGAGATTGGCACGCGGTGAAAGATCAAGGTCGATCGCTTTCTTGTAGGCGCGGAAGAGGATGCTATCCAGGTGCGCGTACTCGGCCTCAAAGTCTTGCCGGAGCGCGACCCCGGCGTTGATCAGGTCCTCCCGGAAGGTCACCAGCGGATCGACACTCTGCCAGGCCTCGATCTCGGACTTCTCGCGGTAGCTGGATTGGTCCGACGGTGAGTGGCCGCTAAACCGATAGGTGACGGTATCAAGGAGGACGGGGCCCTCGCCGGCCTCCAGCAGGGCTTTCTTGCGCGCGATGGCATCGATCACGGCGAGGGGGTTGTAGCCATCGACCCGCTCGGCGTTCATCTGGTCCGGGTTCAGGCCCGCCCCGAGGCGCGCTAGGACCCCAAAGCCACCAGTCTCGCCCACGGGCTGGCCGCCCATGCCGTAGAAGTTATTGACAAAGTTAAAGATAATCGGCAGGCCACCGCGGACGTGCTCGGGCCAGAGGGTCTTGAACTGGTCCATGGTCGCAAAGCAGAGCGCCTCCCAGACCGGGCCGCAGTTGGCGCTGGCATCCCCGATATTGGCGATCACGATGCCCTTTTTCTGGTTCACCCGCTTGTAGAGCGCCGCCCCCGCCGCGATATCGGCCGAGCCCCCGACAATGGCGTTGTTGGGAAAGACCCCAAAGGGTGTGAAGAAGGCGTGCATCGAGCCGCCCATTCCCTTGTTGAAGCCGGTCTCGCGCCCGAAGATCTCCGCCAGGGTGCCGTAGAGGAGAAAATCAATCGCCAGGTCCTGCACCGTGTTGGCCGCCGCGTCTTTCTCCACCACACGCAGCACCGAGCCATTGTCGTAGCTGCGCATGATCTCCAAGAGGGCATCGTCGTTGAGCTTCTCAATCGCGGAGAGGCTCTTGGCGAGGATCTCCCCGTGGCTGCGGTGCGAGCCGTAGAGGTGGTCGTTGGTATCGAGCAGGTAGGCCTGCCCCACGGCGGTCGCTTCCTGTCCGATGGAGAGGTGCGCGGGGCCACGGTGGTCGTAGGCGACCCCCCCGAACTGGCGCTGGGTCTTCACTTCTTGCAGCAGGCTCTCAAAGACACGGATGATCGCCATATCGCGGTGGATGCGGCGCAGATCGGAGTCGGAGTAGCGGCCACGCTCCTCGGAGAGCGTCTTCTGGTACTGGTTGACGGGAATCGGGTCGAAGGTTACCTGTCCCGGTTTGCGAACGTCTTGCGGGACAATGGAGATAGACTTGGGCATAGCGCCTCTATTGTACCGCTTCGCGCCCTCTCCCCGCGTACCATCTCTCCGCCTTCGCACCGCTCAGGCACCTCTCTTCCCCGGTTTGCTCGTACCTCGCGGGAAGAGAGGCTTTTCGGTAGTCCCTCTTCCCAACGAGGAACGAGTGGCTGGGGGAAGAGGGGGGGGCTGAGTTCCACGAAGCCGGGGAGATGGCCTTACACTGTCAGGAGAGTCTTGGTGGTGCTGGGGCGCTGCGTGGGAATCGTGGGGAGCGAGCGCAGGCGGGGATAGAGGGCTTGCTCGGCGATCTCGGCCTTGGTCTCGATCTTATCGGCGAGCGCATCGGCCTCGTGGCTGGGGAGTCCGGCGGTCTTGAGCATCGTACGGCTGATCTGGAGGTCCTCTAGCACGGGCTTACGGATCTTGGCCAGGTACATCTTGGGGCCGTAGATCCCCGATGCCTCGATCTCCGCGCCGCGCCGCTCCCACTCGGGGATGAGGGCGTGGGCGGGCATGGCGAAGTGGTCAAAGACATACTTCAGGTCCGCGACCGTGCCCTCGGGATCGAGCGCCAGATAGGTCTTGACCCCCTTGCGGAAGAAGTTGTAGTGCGCGCTCTCGTCCGACGAGAGCCAGCGCAGGGCCTTGTCGAGACAGGGGTCGCCCTCGCCGGTCTCGTGGACCAAGCGGCGCAGGTTGATGTAGTTGAGGCCCGTGGCGAGCTCTTGGACCATGGTGTAGCAGATCATCTGGCGCGGCGTCTCAAAGGGGAGCTTCCACTCGGCCCCGAGTAGCGAGCGCTCGAAGTCCTCCATCTCGTCCTCGGTGCGCTTGCCCGACGCGATCAGCCAGCCCTCCAGCGCGAGGGAGTGCTTACTCTCTTCGTAGCCCCAGTTGGCCTGAAAGAGTGCCCGGCCTCGTGAGCGACGGATGAGCGCCATGATCTTGCTGGTGTAGTCCGGCAAGAACGACTCCACGGCGCAGAACGACTCAATAATCGAGACAACCAGCTCCGACGCATTGCCGCGCGCCTCCGCCCACGGGATATCGTCCACGACACTCCAGCGGCGCTTGGCCTCCGCGTTCTGGAAGTAGCGCAGGTAGTGCTCGTAGAACGTGTCCTCGATCTGCGACTGAACACTGGCGGTCTTCAGGGCGACCACGGGCTCATCGGGCCAGTGGGTGCGGCCTTTCTCGCAGTACGCGGCGATCTGCTGCTCTTCGCTCAGGGGGGCGGAATCGTGGGGGGTGGCTTCGCTCATGGTGGTTCTCTGAGCCTATCCTACCCCTGGCCCCATGGCAAGGCATGGGACAAAAGTCCCTAATTTATTCAGAGCCGCTCACCAGCCGTGGAACCCGAAAGGTGCTTGCTGGCCTGATCCTGCTGTACCATACTTTTCTCTGTGTTAAAAATTTTCACAGTGGGGCCAACCTCTTTGATTTGTTCAATAACACTCCCCACTAGGTTAGGCACACCATGACACAAGGGCTGTTGGTTCTTACTTTGGTTGTGTGTTGTGTTCCGGCTATCCTCACCCTAGCCTGGACCGTGCATCGCGCTTTGGGACGCCTTTGTGAGCGACATGCCAAGCGGTTTTGTCAGCGAAGCGGTTTGGAGGTTTCCCGAACCCGATGGCAGCCGCAGCTTGAGCCAACGGGCGTCAAGACAGAGTTTACGCTGGTGCAGCTCGATTGCTTCGATTCACAGAAGCACCGCCGCCTTATTTTGTTGTCCGTCTGGCCTTTTGGAGTCCGTAAGCTACTAAGTGATGAAGAGTATCAGCGTGGCTACGATGAACAATGGCCCGTGCAGGGCGCCTAACTCGCCCTGCATCTGATGCCATCTTGTTCGGTTCTCGCCCGGCTTCGCAAGGCTTTCCGGGTACAAAGGTGGTCAGGGCGAGACATGCGTAAACTCGCCGAGTTGGCGCATGGCTGGGGAGAAGCCCGGGACGATCTGATCTTTGCGGATTCCTGCTGCCACACGTTCGTCGTTTGGGATCAAGGGTGAAGATCAAAGGCAGCCAGAATACGGCGTAGATTGACCGAAGGCGTTCGGTTCATTTGCAGTCGCTGGACTGAAGCACGCCCTGTTGGGGTGATTCCCTCGACGGAGAAACCATCTTGGCTCCAGCGAAAGTGCTCCGCCCAGCTATCCTGTCGCGGATGAAAAAGTGGAACCAATAAACCGGAGTCAGGATCGGGGGCCTGTGTAGCAGCCGCTTTGTGATCGTTGCAGGAAGGACAGGCCCAAGCAAGGTTGAGGAGGTGGTCACTCCCCTGCGCCACCCGTGGAAGGATATGGTCTACCTCAAAAGCTGCGGACGAGTAGTCGGCAGGTAGGCCACAGTACTCACAACGCCCCCTCGCTCTTGCGGCGACTGCGGCGCGCAGGGTCTCATTCACCCCGCAACCTCCAAAGGACGCACCCCGAAGCGCTCCATGCAACTTCGTAGCGTCACCCCCTGGCGTTTCGCAAGCTCCGCGACAGCTTCCATGCGCCGGACGTGGTGGGAGTCGAGATGCTCCAGCAGGCGTAAAAGCTCGTCGCGCTCCGGTTCGGAGAGGGGCGTCTCACGCTGCCGCGCTGCCAGCTCTTGGTAGGCACTTCGTAGATGCTGTGCAGGCTCCTGTCGCGCGATACGCTCCAGCTCCGCGTCACTAGGGGGATTCGGTGCGGTGGCGAAGTGTGCCGCAACCACTCGTTGAAGAACCTCTCCGACAGGTATCCCCGTGCGTGCTGCCTCGGAGAGAAGGAGCTGTTCGGCTTCGGGAGAGACGGTCAGAGTCATGTCGCTATTTTACCGCCTGACACCTTCTCTGGTACCCCACCGGGGCAGGACAGTTTGAATATTTTGCCGCCACGTGGCATAATCCGAAGGGATGAAGATACCTATAGGAAACTCATCAGCTGCCTACGGCATAACACCCCAAAATCGTCATTATGACCGCTGCGGCATAACACTCCCCATGAGGGAGCAAACACCTCTGCGGCAGAAACACTAGTTATGCTTTAGGCACACATGCCGAAACAAGAGATGCTCGAAATACTGAAGCGCGACCGCGAAGTGCGCGATATTCTTTCGTGGCCTTTTGATTTCGACCTATCAGTATCCGCACGAGATGCCGATTGGTTCCAGGTGAAGCCCGAAGCCGACACGAATATCCTCGCCTGCGACGGGACCGGCGGCATCTTCCTTCTTTATAGTCCGGACCAGAGATTGATTCACCTGACGTCAGAAGGCCAGGCCGGCGTGATCGCAAGCGATCTCGAAGAAGGCATCCGACTGATGGTGGCGTATCCGTATTGGCGCGATCTCCTGAAGTTCTCTGGAGGAGGCAAGCTCAAAGAGATGCGAAGGGTCGCTCCGTATCTTGAACGTGAATTGCACGGGGATCAGCCTGACATTGACAAACAGCGGTCAACACTTAAGAAAAGGCTGTCGCTTCTGGAAGCTGTCGACGCGATTGCATCATTGCATGCCGCGGTTTCAACGCTCGGGAAGGGAATTGTTGTCACCGCGCCCGATGGAACCGAATTCGAGAGTCTGTTCAACACGTTCACGGTCGAAAGCAACCCAGCGTGGAAGCAGGCATAACAAACGGATGAAGCTGACCGGGGCCGCCATCTTGGTTTCGCGCGGCATGAAGGTTTTGCACGCGGCCCCGGCAGCTTATCCGTATCGTTAGATATTTATCAGGTTTATAGTACGGCCCCTCGCTCCCAGCTCAATCACAACCGCGCCGCGCTCGGTGGGGAGCTTGGGGGTGGGTTTGTGCTGGCCTTCGATCCGTAGCCGGGCGACGGGGGCGTGCTCGGTCTTGGGGGGGAAGGTGAGGGTGACGGCCTTGGTCTTGGTGTCCAGCGTGACGCGCTCGAACTGACCGGCGTCCAGCACCAGCCAGAGCTTGAGGGGGGCGATAAAGACGCGCTGGCGGAGGCTGTCTTGCGGGGTGACGGTGATGGTGGTCCCACGTTGCGTGAGTGCGCCGCCGAAGGCTTGCCAGCCGAGCTCGGGGTCGTTGACGATATAGCAGCCGGTGTTGAGGGCGTGGCCGAGGAAGCCGGGGCCGTAGTCGCCGGAGTAGTAGTCCCAGCGGAGCGTGTCTGGGTTGGAGTGGAACGCCGCCGATGCGAAGCCCCCTTGGTCGATATTGCTCAGGGGCGCCATCATCCCGCCGTAGCCGATACGGAGCAAGTACGTGTCGTCGGGGTGGGAGCGGAACTCTGCGAGCACGGGGAGCGCGTTCATCCCCGAGCCGTAGTGGTGGAGCTGGCGCTCGATGCGCGGGAGCTTGCCGCCGTAGAGAAAGTCCCAGTAGCGCCGGGCGTTGCTGTTGTAGCCCCAGTGCGGGATCGGCTGCATGTAGCCCAGGATCGAGTTCACCGAGACCGTCGCTTTATCGTCGTAGCCGAAGTGCTTGGTCCAGGCGTAGACCTCCTCCTGCCCGGTCGAGTCCCAGGCCATCTCGGAGCCAAACGGGTAGGCCTCTTGACGCCACTTATCCGCCCGCTTCTTCGTCAGGGCTTCGAGCTCGCTGGCCTGCGCGGTCCAGCCCTCGGCCTGTAGGTCCTTGAGCAGGCGCAGGAAGACCGTCCCTTCCATGAGGCCTAGTTCGGCGTAGCCCACGCGACCGGAGAAGAGGAACTTCGTGGTCTGGAACGCCTGTTCGAGGTACCACTTCCAGTCGTGGCGCTTGGTCATCCCCGGCGTGTTGCGCGCGATCCGGTAGAGACTCCAGTAGGCCGCGACCACGTGCGGGTAGTTGAAGCCCCGCCCCACGTCGTCGCTGGTGCGCTTGTTCCAGCTCGTCCACGAGCCCCAGTTGATGTCCTTGCGGTAGGGAAAGTCCGGGAGCACCTTTGGGTCGTAGAAGAAGGTCGTCTTGCGCACGCCGTACTTATTGGGCCCGCTAGAGAACTGCAGATTGCCCCAGAGCACGCCGTCCACAAAGCGCTCGAACTTTGCGACTTGCGCGGGGTCGGGCTGCAAGAAGAGCTTCATCGCCGCGGTCAGCCACGACGAGCCGCCTTCGTCGCCGAGACCCGCGATCCAGGCGCGGCTGTCCTGCTCGACAATCTGGTTGAGCTCCCTATCGTAGCTCATCACCGACGGGCTCCGTCCAAAGGGGTCGTTGGGCTTCTCGTACCACTGCTTGGTGAAGAGAAACTCGCCTAGGCTCGCGACTGCCTGTGCGGCGGGCTTGGTGAGCCAGTAGTGGACGGTTTGGGTCAGGCCATCGGCGTAGGTCAGGGTCAGGCGTGCGCGGCCCCAGCCCGTGGCCTTCACCGCGTAGGTCGCCCCGCCGGCGGGGGTCTTCCCGGCGGGCGTGAGGGCCAGCGCTCCCGCGGGCTCTACTGTCATGCTCTTGACGGGCTTGCTGTAGTTGAGGATCAGCTTGGCATCGGAGCTTTGGGGGACAATGTAGCCAGGGACCCCCACGGCCACGGGGCGTCCCGCCGCTGCGATTGCCTTCTCCAGCCCCCGGATGCTCTCCGCGAGGACAAAGCGCAGGCCGTAGGTGCGGGACTCGCCGGGCGCGAGGGTGGCCTTGGTGGGGACGTTCCAGGGAGTCGCCTTGCCCCAGTCTTTCTCGGCGTAGGCCGCACTGTGCGCCAGCCAGGCATAGGCACCCTCAAAGGTCTGGCTCGGGCCGATCGGCTCGCGCAGGGGCTGGTAGGCCTCAAACGGGGTCTTGCCATCGGGGATCACGGCGAGCGCGGGGCCCGCGCCGGAGAGCCGCGTGACACGAAGATAACCGGCGTCCTGGCCGATATAGGGATCGAAGAAGACACACTTCTCGTGGGCTTGTGGCAGGTCCCGGTCCGAGATGATGTTGTTGAAGATCACCGGGAAGCCCACCGCGCCCAGCTCAACCGCGCTACTCCCCGTGTTGGTCACGGTGGCGCGCAAGACCAGCTGCCCGCGCTCGGCGAGCCACTGTGTCTTGGTCTCGACGGGCCCACTGGCGCGCACCAGAACATCGCCCAGGTGGTGGAAGCCGTCGCCAAGACGCGTGAGGAGCCGATCGGTGGGAAGGAAATCAAAGCCCGTGGCATCGGCGACCAGGCCGAGCGGCTTGTTCTCGCTCTTCGAGACCGTCAGGGTCAGCCCGCCCGCCGAAACCTTCGTGACACCGCCCTCGCGCAGGCTTGCCAGTGTGAGTGGCGCGACCGCCTTGAAGCGCTCCTGGTCGGCCTTAAACGCTGCCTGCACCTCGGTCTCGGTCAGGGCAGAGTCATGGAGCCGAAGCAGCGCGATCCCCACGGGGCCGGACATCGCGGAGCCGTTGTACTCGTTCTTGAAGGCGGGGGTGCCGTTGGCGGCGTTCTGCACCGCGAGGCGAATGGGGAAGCTCTGGGGGGTCACCAGCCGGATATCCATGCTGGCCTTCTCCGCCCCGTTGTCGTAGAGGCGCGCGGTCTTGCCGTCGTAGGTGTAGACCAGGTGGTGCCACTGTCCCGCGCGCGGCGTTCCGTGCCAGCCCATGTCCGCCGCCCAGTGGGTCGCGCCGCCGTAGGCCCCGTTGTTGCCCCAGTTCAGCGCCAGATTGCTCGCAGTTGGCCCACCGCGTCGGCCCCAAGCTACTAGCGTCTCTTCGTCGCCGCGGACCGATTCCTTAAATGCCCAGACCTCGATGGTTCTGGCGTGTGCGCCGCACAGCGCCGCGGGCGCGGCGTGCTCGTAGGTATCGCCCTTGCCATCGAAGAAGACCGCGTACTGGCCGCCCATCAGCCGGAGGGTGGGGCTACCGACGCGGCGAAAACCGCTCCAGAGCTCTCCCCCCGCATCGGGAGAGCGTGCATCGAGTTCAAAGAGCTTCATGGCTCACAGAATAGCACTTAGAGCCCTATCCGGCCATGCGTCAAACGCAGGAAAATCTTCGTGAGAGCGCCGGAGGCCCTCTACTTAGTGGCCATCTCCCCCGGCCTCGTGCCTCGGCCACCCCCTCTTCCCCTCATGGCTCGTCCCTCGCCGGGAAGAGGGGCTACCGGAGAGCCTCTCTTCCCGCGACGAAGGAGCAAAAGGGGAAGAGAGGTGCCTGAGCCGTACGAAGGCGGAGAGATGGTACACAAGCCGCCCCTCTCTACTTCTTCACCACACGCGCCCCATAGAGCCCGCCTGCCCACTTGCCAGGGTGTGCCTGGAGCCGCACCGTGATGGTCTTCTTCCCCTTGAGAAGCTCCGCGGGAAGGGGATAAGCTTGGTCGAAAAAGACCTCGGGCTTGTTGTTTTCGAGGGTCTGTGTTGCGAGCTTAGTGCCATCGACCAGAATATCAAAGACCCGGTTGCCGCGATCGCTGCCCCAGTAGGTGAGGATTAGGTCTTGTGGGCCATCGCCGGCGGTCTTGAGCACGAACGAGAACCAGCCGCCGTCGGTGGCGTGGCGCCACTTACGGGAGTTGAAGTCGCCCGACTCGGTCCTCTCGCCCTTGAGCTGATGATCCCGCTCGGGCTGCATCTCCCCGATGGCGAGGTAGTCTGCGGTGCGTGCGGCCAGGGCCTTGGCCTCCGCCTCCTCCGCCCGGTAGCGTGCCTCCTGCGCCGCCCACTCGTCCTTGGTGAACAGGTCGAAGTAGACACTGTAGCGCTTGTCGTGAATCGCGTAGAACGGGGAGAAGGTCAGGGGGGCAGGTCGCACCGTGCCCTGCTTGGTCTCAAATGTCAGGCGCTTCGTGGCGGGCTTGAGGGCGCTCTCTAGCGGCTTGCCCTCGGTGAGGAAGACGGGGATTCGGGTGGGGGTGGGAGCGCTGGCTGCCCCGAGCTCTCCGGCAAGGACAATCGGGCCGTAGAGCGCCGCGACCCGCTTGGGGTTGTCGGGCATGGGCTCGGTGGTGAGGGCGAGGGGGAGCTTGAGCGAGAGCGTGTCGCCGGTCTTCCAGGTGCGCTTGACGGCGACGTAGCCATCGGCCTCGGGCGTGAGCGCCTCGGTCTTCCCGTTGACCTTGACCACTAGCTTGCCCGAGACCCACCAGGGCTTACGTAGCCGCAGAGTCAGGGCTGTGGGTTGGTGGCAAGTAAGAGTCAAGCGCGTGCTCTGCTCCTCGGGGAAGCGCGTCTCCTGGCGCAGTGTTACTCCCTTCTCGCGCCAGTGCACCTCCGAGGCCACGTAGAGGTTCACCCAGAGCTGGCTGTCATCGTGGTAGTAGAGCCCGGCGCCGTAGCGGGCGTGGTTCTCCATCCCCGTGCCGACACAACACGTAAAGTCATGGTCGAGGCTCTGGAAGGCCTTGGTGCCACCGGGGGCCAGCGAGACAAAGTAGCAGACACTCCCATTTACCGGACTCTGGCTGGCGAGGATATGGTTCCACTGCGCCCGCTCCATAAAATCCGCGTACTCGGCCTTGGGCTCCCAGGCGAAGAGGTGCGTCGTGAGCTTGAGCATGTTGTAGGTGTTGCAGGTCTCACAGGTCGCGGCCCCGAGGCGGGCGCTGAGCTTGCGTGGCTGTCCAAAGTACTCCCCAAGCCCATGGCCGCCCATGGCATAGCTGTGCTCGTGCACCACGGTACTCCAAAAAGTCGTGGCGATGGTCTTCCAGCGCTCCTCGTGGGTGAGCTCGTAGAGCCGCGCGGCCCCGACAATCTTGGGAATCTGCGTGTTGCCGTGCTTGCCCGCCAGAATCCCACCGTCGCCGCGCCCCAGCGGATCGAGGATTGCCTTATGATCGAACTTGCGGGCGAGCGCTAGGTACTTGGCTTGGCCCGTGCGCTGGCTCAGCTCCGCCAGCGACTCGTTGATCCCGCCGTGCTCGCAGGCCAGCATCTTCTGCCACTTGGTCTCATCGAGGTTCTTGGTCACGTCGATTGCCCAGTCCGCGAGCCGCTCGGCGACTTTGAGCGCGTCGGTGTTGCCGCACCACTGGTGGGTATCGAGCAGGCCGGCAAAGAGCTTGTGGAGCGTGTACCAGGGCACCCAGGAGCCGTTCAAATCAAAGCCCTGGGAGCGAATCTCACCGCGGGCGATCTCCCCAAAGATCCGGTCGGCATCGGCAAACGCCGTCAGGCGGCCATCTTTGCGGGCGCTCTGGCAAGCCATGAGCTCCGAGACAATATAGGCGGCTCGCTCTTTGAACTTCACCTCGCCCGTGGCCGCGTACATCTGCGCGCAGGCCGAGAGGTAGTGTCCTAGCGAGTGCCCCGCGATCCCCTGGCTCTCCCAGCCGTCGTAGTGGACCGCCTTGGGCCTCAGGCCCGCATCGGTGCGGAACTTCGCCAGTAGTGAGTCGGCGTGGAGGCTCAGGAGCCACTTGGCATCGCGCTCCTGCGCGGCTTGAAACGGTCCCGCAAGCAGGCGGACATCGGTGAGCGGAAAGGCGGTCGGCATGGCGGTATTATATCCGTATGCAAACCTATTCCGACGAGCTGGCGGCGTTCCGAAAATCGCAAGAGGAGGAGCTCACCAAGGACGGTGGCTGGCTGAGCGTGGTGGGGCTCTACTGGCTGAGCGAGGGCGACAACGCTCTGCCGCCCGCGCTACGCAGCCTCGGGAAGCTCGTGCGGCAGGGGGAGACGGTGCGGCTCTACACGCCTGAGGGCGAGCGGCGCCTGCTGCGGCCCAATAGCGACGAAAAGCTGGCCAAGGGCTCGGTGACGGCGTTTATTTTGCAGCGCGGCAAGCGGTTTGGGGTGCGGGTCTACGATCGTGAGAGCCCGGCTCGCAAGAACTTCAAGGGCCAGCACTGGTATGCCCCGGACGAGGCCTACAAACTCACGGCGGAGTTCCATCCCTACCCGCAAGGCAAGACCCTCGCGATCACCAATGTCCTCGGCGACACCCAGCCCGTCCCGTGCCCCGGCTATGTCACCTTCCCGCTCAACGGCAGGCTCTGTCGGCTCGAGGCGCAAGGGACACCGACCGGGCTCTTCTTTAACTTCCGCGACCTGACCAGCGGCAAGACAACCTATCCCGCCGGGCGCTTTCTTGAGACCGAGAAGCCCACCAACGGGAAGGTGGTGCTGGACTTCAACAAGGCGGTCAATCCCCCCTGTGCCTTCACGGAGTTCGCGACCTGTCCGCTACCTCCTGTTGCCAACTACCTCAAGATTGAGATTCCCGCGGGGGAGAAGAAGACCCACTAAACAAAGGATAACCGGCGAAGGCAGGGGGTAAAATTTGCTAAGATTTTGTGGCTTCAAGTAACATTCGTTATGTCTAGAGCCACCTCCCTGCGGCGAGGCTTTACCCTGATAGAGCTTCTTGTCGTCATTGCCATTATCGCCATCTTGGCCGCGATCCTCTTCCCGGTCTTTGCTCAGGCGCGGGAGAAAGCCCGCACGATTGCCTGCCTCTCCAACACCAAGCAGATCGGCAACGCGCTCCTAATGTACCTTCAGGACTACGACGAAGCCCTGCCCGCGCCGGACTGGGGTGCCGTGACTGCCACCAGCGGCCCTGAGCGGAGCGCCTTCGCTTGGGCGGGTGGGGGAACCGTTCCCCCCGGCCCGAACCTTCCTTGCTGGGCGGACCTCTTCATGCCCTACATCAAGAGCACCGATGTCTTCAAGTGCCCCGATGATGGCACGGGCAACCCCAGCGCAGGCGGCGTTTTCTACAAGGGCAAGCCCATCTCCTACGGCCTCAACACCTACTTCTACCGCACGCCGGAGGGCAACTTCTTTGGGACCAACTACAACGGCAGCGCGTCGTATGCCAAGATGGCCAACCCCGCCAGCAAGATCTATATCGCTGAGGTGGAGTCCGGACGCGGCCAGGAGCTGGTCTACCCGGCACGGCCTTGGGCGCTGACCCGCCACACCCAGGGGAGCAACTATCTCTACGCCGACGGCCACGCCAAGTGGCACAAGATGCCTAGCTGGAGCACGACCACGACCTTCTGGAACGACCTGCCCACCGCGACAGCAACTCAGTACCAGCAGTGGTTCCCCTGGACCGATGCTGAGGAGAAGTGGTGATGCCCTTCCGACAAGACAAGCCTGCCCCCCAGGACAAGAAAGACCCGCAGTCGTTCGAGCCGCGCTCGGGGCCGGGGGCGGGACAGAAGTACATGGAGCAGCTTGTGGGGAACTGGGAGGTGCTTAAGACCCTCTCCCCCCCCGGCCGCGACCCGGTCAAGAGCAAGGGCAAGTGCCGCCAGACCATGATCCACGGCGGGCGCTTCTTACAGTCCGAGTTCACGTTTGAGCAGCCCGATGGCTCCAAGTCCACCGGGCTTGGGGTGCTGGGCTACGAGCCGACCACCGACACCTTCACCAGCACCTGGACCGACTCGCGCTCCACGAAGATCTCCCTGCGCCAGAGCAAGGACAAGTTCAACGGTAAGGAGATCTTCCTGTTCGGCAAGACCCTGGAGAACGGGGGAGCGGATGCGCGTCACTCCCGGACCTGGTCCCGCCTGGAAGACGGTGGCAAGACCTTGGTGCACAGCCAGTATGTCCCCGGGCCGGATGGCAAGGAGTTTGTCATCATGGAGCTACGCATGACCCGCCGCTAGAGGCGCGGCTGGCTACGGAGAGAGCTGGGCGAGCGTGCGCTCCCAGCTCTCTTTTTTTTCGCTGCCCTCCCGTCTTCCCAGGCGGTAGGCCTCCAGCTCGGACTCTAATAATTCCCACTTGGCAAGCTGCGTCTCGGTGAGCCAGCGTACCGAGGGCTCGTCGTGGGAGAGGCGGAGCAGGCGCTGGAAGTGGGGCAGGCAGGCACCGGGGCTCGCCTGGTAGAGCTGGGCGAGAGGGGCTTGGCCACCCTGCTCGCTCAGATCCTCGACAAGCTGCCCGAGCGCGAAGGCATCGTTTTCTTCCGCGTGCTCACAGAGCAGGCAGGGACCTTGTGGCTCCAAGCGTGTGGCAAGGCTCGCCCCAAGGGTGGGGGGAGCGGTGCGGCGCCAGCGCGATTTTGTGGGGGTCAAGGGGGCTTCTACGAGACCGGCAGCCAGCTCGGCGCGGACACTCTGTAGCACGCTGGAGTAGAGGGTCGCGACACCGCCCCCCTCGCCGCCGCGCTGGCGAACCAGGGCCTGAACGGTGGTGGCGTGAGCCGAGCAAAACCCCCGTGAGCGTGCGAGCCGCTGGTGGATATCGGCGGCGAGAGTCAGCTCCGTGAGCAAAGAGCCGATATAGCGCACGGTGGTGGTGTCGCGGAGGGCACAGAAGGGGCAAGTGGGGCTCTGCGCCGCGCGGCGAAAGTCGGCAAGAAAGAGGGTATCGGTCAAGGTGTAGGGCCAGTCTGGCTACAGCATATCAAACCCTGATCTCTCTTGCTGTCAAAAAAGCATGAACCAGCTCCGCGTCCCACTGTACTCCTGCCCCTTCCTCTAGGATGCGCAGAGCACGTGCTTCTGGCATGCCCTGGCGGTAGGGGCGGTCCGTGGTCATGGCGGAGAAAGCATCTGCGACCGCCATCAGGCGTGCCAGAAAGGGAATCTGCTCACCGGCTAGACCGGTAGGATAGCCCAGACCGTCCCAGCGCTCGTGGTGGTGGCGGATACAGTCTAGGGTGAACCCAAGACCCGGGACCGCACTGACAATGGCGGCACCCATCTCCGCGTGCTGCTTGACCACCGCAAACTCGGTGGCGGTGAGGGTGCCCGGCTTGCGCAGGATCGAGTCCGGGACGCCGATCTTACCCACATCGTGGAGCAGGGCCGCCACCGAGAGGGTCTGCTGGACATTGCTGTCGAGGCCCAGCCCGCGCGCGATCTGCAGGCAGTAGCTGAGGACATCTTCGGAGTGCCGGCGGGTGTAGCGGTCCTTGTTGTCCACGGCGGTCACGAGGGCATCCAGCATAGAGAAGCCCTCTACCTGGCTCTGAAAGAGAGCACGGGCACAGTAGGCCTCGTTCTTGCGCTCCGCTCCCGTCTTGGCGCGGCGGAGCTGCTCATCGGCGAGCGGGATCAACCGGGTGCGGTCTGCCGTTCGGTCGGGAAAGAGCACGAGCCCGAGCGAGAGGGTCAGCGGAATTCCGACCGCCTGTCCTTGTGGCTGGTAGACCAGCCCTTGGAGCGCCTGCAAGAGGCGCTCCTCCAGTGCCTCCGCTTCCATGGCGACACCGGGCATGAGAAGAGCGAACTCATCGCCGCCAAAGCGTGCCAGGATATCGTAGGGGCGACAGATCGCCTCCAGCCGCCGCGCGATCAGCTGGAGCACCTCGTCCCCGATCGCATGGCCATAGACATCGTTGAAGAACTTAAAGTTATCGGTGTCGAACATGACCACGGCGAGCTGACGGCGCTCGCGCTGGGCACGCTCGGTCTCTTCGTAGAGGCGCTTGTGAAAGGCTCGGTGGTTGAGCAAGTTCGTGAGTGGATCGCGGTCGGCGCGCTCCTGCGCCTCGAAGAGCGCCCGCTCCCGCTCGGCCTCGATCGCTTTCTGCTCGGTGATGTCCTGGGTGACACCGCTGAGATAGCGCACCACCCCGTCGGCATTGTAGAGAGGAACTGCCGATGTATGCAGCCAGCGCAGGCTCCCATCGGGCCGCAGGATCCGGTACTCGGCCTCGTAGCCCTCGCGGTGCTGCTGGGCTTCGTGGATACTGCGCGCCACCAGTGCCTGGTCCTCGGGGTGGATGCGCTGGAGAAAGTCGCTCAAGGTTGCCTGAGCTCCCTTCGGAATCCCAAAGAGCGCGTACCAGGTATCGGAGAGCTCGATATACTGCCCTGTCTCCACATCCCGACAGAACGTCCCCAGGCGTGCTTGGTTGAGGGTGGACTCCAGGCGCTGGTGGGTCAGGTGGTGCTTCTCCTCCATGGCACGCAGGGCCTCTTCGACCTCCTTACGCTCCGTGATATCCATCGTGGTGCCAACGACCTTAAGGACTTTGCCATGGTGGTCGGTAATGGCCTGTCCACGGCAGTGCATCCAGCGGACACTGTTGTCTCTGCGTAAAAACCGGAGATCCTGGGAGAACGAGGACGCGTCTTGGAGAATGGTATGGTATGCCAGGAAGGCTCGCTCGAGGTCATCGGGGTGGATTCGGCTGACAAACGCCTCGCGGGTCGGTGTACCGTCCTCCCGCGGAAAGTCCAAGACGGAAAAGAGCTCCTCGGACCAAAAGAGCTGGTTGTTGATAACATCCTGCTCCCAGCTTCCCATCCGCGCAATGGCTTGACCCTCGCGCAGGCGTGCCTCGAGGAGTTGGTACTCGATATTGGTGACGATCTGGCGGGCGAGGGTGTGCAGGTGGTTCTGCGACTCGGGGGAGAGGGTGCGTGGCTCCAAGTCGCCCACACAGAGAACCCCGATCACGAGACCGTTTTTTAGCGCCAAGGGGATACCGGCATAGAAGCTAAGCGGGCGGCTGCCGAGGCAGAGAACACTACCCTCCAAGCGCGGGTCACAGGTGGCGTCCTCGATCACCAGGAGCTGTCGGTGCTGCACCGCTCGGTCACAGTAGGAGCCCTTGCGGGGAACCTCGGTGATGGGGAAGCCCACACGCGCCTTGAGCCAGACACGCTCGGCATCGAGAAAGGTAATCGCCGCAAACTCCGCACCGCAGAGCTGGGCCGCGAGCTGGACGAGCTCGTCGTAGAGGGGATCGGGTGGGGTGTCGAGGAGACGGTAGGCATGGAGGAGGGAGAGGCGTGCTTGCTCGTCGGGGATGGCAACAGTAGACATTATGGTAGTGATTCTCCAGACCTATAGTTGGCATATTTCTATATTCTCTAGAGTGCGCCTCTCTTTTGGTACAATCGCGCTATGGACAACTACTTTCCGCCGCCGGATAGTGCCGGTGGCTGGCGAACGCTCAAAGACGCGAAGGGACTGCGACAAAAGGCAGGGGTGGACAAGACCCGCTTGGAGCAGGCATGGGAGCAGTGCCAGCGCTGCAGCGCTAACTCCGGCCTTGTGATCGTCCGGCGTGGCTGGCTGGTCTCGGAGAACTACGCGGGCCGCGCTAGCCGGATGTGCAACCCGGACATGGCCTCGACCGGCAAGTGCTTCACGAGTATCGCCTGTGGGATCATGCTCAAGGAGTTTAGAGACAAGATTCCCCAGGGGCTAGATACCAAGGTCTTCACCCGTGAGTTTCTCCCCGAGGCCTTCCCGCTCGACGATCCCCGAAAGGCGGAGATCACGCTGGGGCAGCTGCTGTGCATGTCGGCAGGCTTTCACGGCGAGGGGAGTAGCCCCGGATTCGCCGATGGTAAGATCGTCCCTCTGACCCCGGTTCCTGGCCAAGACATTCGCGATGTGGATGGCTCGTCGCTGCGGACCCCGCTCTGGTGCGATCCGGGCAAGGGCTACTCGTACTCGTCGCCGGCCCCGCATATTGCGTCGATGGTGCTGCGTCGTGTGACGGGCATGGAGCTTCGGGAGTACATCGACACGCGCCTCGCCAAGCCGCAGGGCTGGGGGGCATGGGATTACTGCCTCCAGCGCGGGGACTTTCTCATGCCGCACGCCAACGGCGCGGGCAGCACGGCGCTCCACGCCACCGACGCCGTGCGCTTTGCCTACTGCCTGGCACGGGGCGGCAAGTGGGCGGGCAAGCAGCTCGTCCCGCCGGAGTACCTGGCGCTCTGCAACAAGATGCTCCCCTACAACCCGCACGCCCCGTTTAGCCTCCAGTTCGAGCACAACGCCGACGGCCACGTCGCCGGTGCGCCCCGCGATGCCTTCTGGAAGTCCGGCGCGGGCGGCTTCTGCCTCTATGTTGTGCCCTCGCTGGACCTGGTGCTCTACAAGATGGGCGGTGGTAACTTCCAGTACGACCCGTCTTACACAAAAATCCCACAGCCCCCACAAGACACCAGCCGCGACAATTGGAAGCCGACTCCCCGCAGCCTCTTCCACGACGGTACCCTCGGCGGCGACGACGGCCTCCGTCGCGTCTTGGAGATGGCCTGCGCCGCGATTGTAGATTGATGAGCGAGGGGTTGAAAATCCCTCGCTAGAGGCGTTTCGCGCCGAATGCCCTCCGGGCAGGAGTAAGATGTGACCAATCCGCTAGCTGCGGCCTTGCCACCAGCGCATCAGGCATTTCTCCTGCACACCAACGGCGGTGAGCTGGAGTTTCTCTCCGTCAAGCTCTTTGGGATTGATAGAGACGATGCGCTGGATTTTGCCGAGCAAGTTGCGTTTCTGAGCCGCTTTATCGAGGGCGTCTCGGAGAAGACACGCCTGCCTTTTGCGGTGGATGCCGGAGGCAGCGTCTTCTGCTACGACCTCACGCGGCCCACGGAAAGCGGTGACTATCCCGTGCTCTACTGGAATATCGAGTACTCCGAAGAGCCTGACGATGCGCCAAAACTCTGGTCGGAGTATGCGCCCGGCTTTACGGCGTTTCTGCTGCGGCTACGAACCACAGAGGCAGAGATGGCTCTTACAGAGGCTCTCCATGAGCGTGATTGGGTGATCCAGCACAGGCCCGATGCCGTGCTTCCTGAGGCAATAGTGAGCCGATACCCAAACCTGCCTGGGGAAGTGACTCGGTTTCTCAGCTCACTTGCAATCTGCCATAATCCCTCGCAGAGTGTTTGGTTTCTTATGCCAGATGACTATGCACGAACACCTAGCAACCAGGTATTTGACTGGAATGAGCTGGAGCGCATGGGCGGTGCGAGCTGTTTCTGGGATCAGCACTTTCCTTTTCTTTATGCCGTCCACTCCAACTACGACTACCTCGCAGTACGTCTTACTGACGAAGGCTTTGGTGCTATTGTCCATGGTTTCGCGCCGGAGTGGGAAGAGCCCAATGTGATCGCACCTGACTTGACAGCATTTCTGGAGGCGTTTACCACGGCGGCACAGTCCGATGTACCTGCGTGGCCATATAGCGTTTTCTTGAGACGATAAAAAAGTCCCCTCGGAACACTCCAAAGGGACTTTCAAGCTAGCTTGTGGTTTGCTACTGGGTGATCTTGCTGCCACCCGCGGGAGCGCCGCCTTGCATCGCGGCGGAGGAACCTGCGGGGGGCGGGGCCCCGACTCCGGGGACATCCTTGGCATCCACGCCCTTGGGAAGCGCAGCTCCAGCGGCGGGAGCACCGGCAGCAGGTGGCATGGCATCGCTCTTGAGAGAGTCTGCAGGGGTGGGCTCACTCTTGCAGCCGACAAGGGCAAGTAGGGCCGCGAGAACGGCAGTGACAGTTAGTAAAGATCGCATTATCTTTTCTCCTTGGGGACTATCTTAACACAGCTTCCATCCCAAGGGCACGCATCACGAAGGCGAAGATATCCGCCTGCTCCTCAATGATCTTGCTCGTGGGCTTGCCGGCACCATGTCCCGCCTTGGTCTCGATTCGGATGAGGGTTGGTGGGCCGTTGGGGTCTTGGGCGGCCTGAAGCCGTGCGGCAAACTTGTAGGAGTGCGCCGGCACGACCCGGTCGTCGTGATCCGATGTCGTGATGAGAGTCGCCGGGTAGCGCGTCCCAGGCTTGAGGTTGTGGTAGGGCGAGTAGGCCAGTAGTGCCTTGAACTCATCAGCGTTGGCTGGGTCGCCGTAGTCGCTCTTCCAGGCCCAGCCGATCGTGAACTTGTCAAAGCGTAGCATGTCCAGCACGCCTACAGCCGGCAGGGCGACTCCGAACAGATCGGGGCGCTGGGTCATGCAGGCCCCAACAAGCAGGCCGCCGTTACTCCCTCCAGCAATCGCGAGCTTCTCAGGGCGCGTGTACTTCTGGGCGATCAGCCACTCCGCGCAGCCGATAAAGTCATCAAAGACATTCTGCTTGCGTAGCTTGGTCCCTGCCTCGTACCACTCCTTACCGTACTCACCGCCACCGCGCAGGTTCGCCACGGCATAGACCCCGCCTTGCTCCATCCAGGTCAGGGCGGCCACGGAGAAGCCTGGTGTCAGGGAGATATTGAAGCCGCCGTAGGCATAGAGATAGACCGGATTGTTACCATTGAGCTCCAGGCCCTTCTTGTAGGTCAGGAACATCGGAACCTTGGTGCCGTCTTTGCTCGTGGTAAAGACCTGCTTGGTCTCAAACTGCCGGGGATCGAAGGCCACTTTGGGGGCCTTGAAGACCGTGCTCACTCCCTCGGTGAGGTCGTAGCGGTAGAGGGTGGTGGGGCTGGTGTAGCTGGAGAAGGCAAAGAAGGTCTCGGTGTCTTCGCGCTTTCCATCAAAGCCCACCGCGGTGCCGATCCCGGGAAGCGCGACTTCACGGATAAGCTCCCCCGTGGAGAGATTGTGGAGCCGCACGACCGAGCGGGCATCTTTGAGGTAGGTGGCCAGCACGGTCGAGCCAAAGAGGCTGGCACCTTGGAGCGTCTCCTTGCTCTCGGGGAGGACCGTCCGCCAAGCGCTGGGAGCCGGGTTGCTACTATCTACTGCGACAAGCCGCTTGAGCGGAGCATCACGGTCTGTCACGAGGTAGAAGACACTGCCGTCGTTGCCCACGGGGCTGTAGGCCGCATCGCCTGCCGCCAGGAAGTCTTGTACCGGGGCACTGGGCTGGGTCAGGTCCTTCAAGAACAGGTAGTTGCGCCGTTCGGTTCCCTTGTTGGCTACAAGAACAAGCCAGCGGCCGTCGTCGGTGACCATCGCCCCGAGGTTCCAGTCAGGATGGTCGGGCCGCTCATAGACCAGGGTGTCGGCGCTCTGCGGAGTTCCTAGCTTGTGTAAGTAGACCTTGTGGTTGTAGTTGGCTCCCTGAAGGGCGGTTCCGGCATCGGGGGCGGCGTAGCGGCTATAGAAAAAGCCCGAGCCATCCTTGAGCCACGAGGCACCACTAAACTTGCTCCACTCAATCTTATCTGCAAGGTCTTTTCCGGTGGTGACATCGCGAACATGCCACTCTTGCCAGTCGGAGCCCGAGCGTGCGATTGAGTAGGCCAGCAGGTTGCCGTCCTCCGAGACACTCATGCCTGCCAGAGCGACCGTTCCATCGGTAGAGAGCATATTGGGGTCCAGTAAGACCCGGGGCTCAGCGTCCAAGCTCTCCGCGACATACTGGACAGCCTGGTTCTGGAGGCCATCGTTGCGGGAGTAGAAGTAGCGGCTCCCATGATGGCTCGGTAGCCCGAAGCGCTCATAGTTCCAGAGTGCCGTCAGACGTTTCTGTAGCCCCTCTCGTGCGGGGAGCGACTTGAGGATGGCACCAGCCGTGTCGTTTTGAGCCGTGATCCAAGCGACGGTCTCAGCGCTATTGGCATCTTCCAGCCAGCGGTAGGGATCAGCGACAGGCGTGCCGTGGTAGGTATCAACAACCTCCACTGTTCGCGAGGTAGGGTAGGTTACTTTGGTCATTGGATTTATCGAGCTCGGTCGCGGAGCGGGGGGAGTGGTCCGGACGGGAGTGGGGGGTGTTCTCTTGGTGGGCGAGGGAGTCGGGGTGGGCTTTACGATAGGGGGCGCTGACCTGACAGGAGCAGGAGTGGCGGGGAGGGCTATCCCAGTGGGCGGCCCCAACACTAGAGGAAGGGGAGTACCTGGTCCGACACGAGCAGAGAGGGTTGCCATTCCCCCTCCGATGCTATACTGCGCGAAGGCCTCTCCTGTCCCGGGAACCACTGCGGATGCCGTGAGCTTGGGGCCAATGGTTGCAAAAGGCTTCAGCTTCCCACCCACCAAGAACCGACCACCCGGAAGCGCTCGGCTCTCTCCATTGACTAAGAGAAGCTTTGTGGTATCCCCCTCGACCTTTGCTTGAAGGCGAAGGTTTAAGACAGCCGCACTGACCTCAGAGAGTGCTGCTCTGAGTCGCGCGACAGGGATTCCTGGAAGCGTATCGATATCGGAGAGGGCTTCATGGACCTTCTCCACGACCCGTTCCGGTTTCCCCCGTGAGCAGAACTCTTGCGCCTCTCCAATTCTTGTACGCGGCGCTACGAGCTTCCCTGGCAGTGCCTCCTGCGCAGCGCGACAGGCAGTATCCGCCTCCGCGAGGGTCTCGATTGCACGGACAAAGAGGGTCTCACCTGCCTTAACAAAGATCGTCTTAGTGACTATCCCTGGTTGTCCGAAAAAGACCCCACCTGCCTTCCAAGCTCGAACCGGCCCGTCAGGACTCCCCGCTGCAAACTCTAGTCGCCAGGCACCACGTTTGAGTTTTAGACTCACTGCCACAAGGGCATTTTCGGTGGTACTAGGATTCGTGATCGCGAGGCCGATATGGGCCTTGCTCCGTGCCACCCAGACCGTTACATCGCTCCGGGACGCCTGCCCCGCGCTTGGATTGTCTAAACCTGCCCAACCGGCAAATGGTTGCTGCCAACCCTCCATCGTGGCCCCCTTCGACTCATTTGGGGCTCCTCCGAGTTGATCCGCGACCACTGTATAGTTCAACGATGCCTGGAAAGTCTGCGCTTGTGCCGAGGTACCCAAGGCAACGCAAGCCACGATTCCTAACTTTCGCATGGTGCATTGTACCCTACACCAAGGTGCTCTGAGCACCCTCATATTCTGCATCGCGGGCAGACCTTGGGCGGGTGAGCCTTGGCTTCATCGGGCTCTGTCAGCGTTGATGATCCAAATTTGTGGATGGATTCTGTATACTGCCTCCCTATACTGCCCCCAGTTTGAAGTAGACCAGTTTTAGTCGTTCTGGGTATCCTCGGGATAGTCCCGATTTAGAGGTTCAGGATGGCAGTATTGGAAGGGAATCGCCCTCGCTCGAGGGTAAGTCGGCAGTCGCTGAAGAGGAGCAGGCAAGCCGCTGGACCGCCAAGCGTCCCTCCTCCTTAGTGCTTTCACTTCTTCGAGGAGAGACTTCGGCCCAGGAAGCAGCGCGGCAGCATGGGTTACCTCGCGCCGGTCGCGTGTCGTCATCAAAAAGAACGGCTATTGGTGGCTGGACAAATAAAAGGCATTACACTTGGAACAAGATAAAGCCAATAAGTTAGTCGAAGGAATACTGTGAATTTATCTCCACTATCTTTTTATAATCGCAATAATGTATATTGTAATTATAGAAATAATACATATGGAAATTATGTTTAAAGGTTTAATAGTATGGCTTTTGTGCGTGGTATTTACTTGCGTATGCGATATATAGTATGCTGTAGGCATAGACATCAATATGTAGAAATTAGAAATGTATGTTCTGGAAATCCAGAATATGGCAATTAAGTATCCTGAGAGAGCTAATTTTGATCCTGCTAGCGAAAGTGTTTCGGAGTTATTTGATGTGTAGTCTTTTTTGGGGTTTTTTGAGATTGAAATTGTCAGATTGTATAAAATGCAACCAACCCAAAAGAAGTAACCTATTAGCCCCGTTTCGGTAAAGCATAGCACAAAAGAATTATGAGCTGTCATACCACCATTGATATCGGGAAATCCGCCATATCCAATCCCTAATAATGGTCTTTGTATAAATACTTCAATGCCAGTGGACCAAAACCAAAATCTACTGTTTGCAGATGCTTCAGTGGAATCAAAATTAACAATTCTACCACCCAGTGAAGCAAGGATAAGTAAAGACGACATTATGATGATAATGATAGATATCTTTTTATTTTGTGATGTTTGGTATATGAACATATTAATTGTTAGAATCGTGGCTAATAAACCTCCACGAGAATTTGTTAGGGTAATCGCAAAAAAGAACAAGATCGATAGCACAAAGTTGATAAACTTGACCGATTTTTGATCTGATCGAGTTTGAAATAAGGACATCCCCAACCCTGCGACGATAGTTGCCGATAGATCATTAGGGTCAGAAAAAATACCCGTTGCTAGAGCTTGAAACTCGTTGTCACGTACTAATACACTTCCTGTTTGGTACAGATATATTGAATAAGTCGCAAGATATCCGGTTAGTAAAATCAAAAATTGAGAAAAGATTCTGAATTTCTTGGGAGTATTGACGAGATTGATGATAAGTAATACTAATATGGCGTTTTTAGATATATCTGTCATGGCTAATTCTAATTGATTTGATTGCATTGAAGATGCAATTGCGAAAAAGGAAAAACCCACGATGAAAAAATTTAACGGTGAATTTTGTATCTTTTCCCGATTGACTAATTTATGAATTAAAGCAGATAACAGGGTTGTTACAGAGATGATAAATGGTAATCTGATCCCTTGGATTTCCTGAATTGATTCTTCAGGACGTATATACAGTAGCATAACGAATAAAATGAGCCCCCAGAATGGACGTGCGAAAATTACTAATCCACCAATTGCGGCAAGTGTTATCGAAAAAACATATGTCTCCTTGACGGTAATTAATTCATAGGATAGTATTATTGGAACCACTAATACTATCAAAAAGATCAATATTGGTGGGGTTTTTGAAGGATTGGTTGGGTCGGATTGTTGTGCTGGAGCTGTTTCGAATAACGATGGCATTTTTTTGCTTGAAATAGTTTATAGTTTTGATTGTGAGTGCTTAGCACCCATTAGGTTTGAAAATCATATACTGAAGGGTTTTTAAAATAATTGTGATGTCGAGAATTAGTGATCTATGAGTTATATAAAATAGATCAAACCTAAGTTTTTCGCGTGCATCGGTGTGGTAATTTCCATAGACTTGCGCAAGTCCCGTAATACCTGGTCTCACCTGATGACGGTAATTATATGTTGGCGTGTGGGCAACAAATTTGTCAACAAAGAAAGGTCGCTCTGGACGTGGTCCGACAATGCTCATTTCACCACGTAATACATTGATCAATTGTGGAATCTCATCTAATCGTACCAATCGTAACCAGCGACCAACCAATGTTAGGCGAGCATCCGCTTTTCCTGATGACAATACAGGGCCAGTATTATTTTCTGCATCTACATGCATTGTACGGAACTTCAGAAGAGTGAAACAGTTATTGTGTTTTCCTACTCTAACTTGTGTGAATAGTATTGGGCCACGGGATGTCACTTTGATGATGAATGCAATGGCAATAATAACTGGCGATAGTAAAATAATTGATAATAACGCGATAGTGATATCGAAAAAACGTTTGACTGTGTCTGAAATCTTGTTTTTAGTTTCAGTAATTCGTAATATCCCGAATTCCCCTAGATTATACAAAGTACTGGAAGCTAGAATTATGTCATAAGAAGAAGGTAATATGTGGATATTAATATCCTTCTTTTGAATGAGTGTTTCATCAAGTAATTTTTGTTGCCATGTTGGAGAGTATGCAATGAATATATCATCAATCGCATATTGAGTACTGATCTCAAGGATGTCGTCTTTTGAGCCTAGTACCGGCCACTCACAGCTGTCAAGGGCGACGCCTCCTTCATCGACAAAACCTACTACTTCAAATTTTGTATTTGCAGCGATTTCTGTTGCAAGAGATCTTGCAACAAAACCTGTTCCTACTATGAGAACCCGTTGACGAGATGATGAAGGCTCTGACTTTTGAAATACGTTTTCAGAAATGGGGGAGTCTGGCTGAGACATTATTTGATCTGAAATTGTCTCTTGCTGTCTTGGGACTGTGGATCGGAATGCCATTTTAGAGTGGCTCCTTTTTTTGCCCCTGTATTTCATCAACTCTAGTATCTTGATCCTGAGGTATATCTAATAGATTTTGAGATTGTATGCCACTCGAAATTCCATTGGGAACAGTTGAGACTCCTGGGGCATAGTAGTGTTGGTAGTTTTCATAACCAGCCACCATAGAAACAGGTACATCTGTAAGGACACCGCCTAAGACCGTTACATTGCTCTCATTAATGAGATCTAGTAAATGTTTTTCTACTCCAGTTGGTGTTTCAAGGGCCCGGACACACAAAAATGCACCATCGATAATTGGTGATAGGTTTAGTGCATCCGTGAACATAATTCCTGATGGGGTATCATATAATAGACGTTATCCTGTTTCATTGTCCCTCCATGCGTGGTGACGCTGTTCTCAATTGCTGATATTATTTCGGCATGTCGGGATTAACTTATACCAAAGCATGCGCCACCTCGGGAAGACTATTGGCCCTCACGGGATTGGAGCCCAGCGAGTTCAGAACTCTACTGCCCTACTTTCAGAGTGCCCTAGAAGCGCACCTAGAGAACGTCACCGTCGAGGGCAAACAAAGAGAGGGAAAGAGCTTTTCCGTCTACAAAAATGCTCTCCTGCCTACCACGGAGGATAAGTTGCTCTTCGTTCTGACCTTCGTCAAACAGAACCTCATTCAGGAGGTCATGGGAGCACTTTTCGATATGTCGCAGCCTAAAGTCAACGACTGGCTACAGCTCCTTGTAGTGGTCCTCAGAGAAGCACTTCGCCAAAGTGGCGATGCTCCCAGCAGAACCGTACAGGAGCTCAAAGCAAGCGTGGAAGCAGAAAACAGCCCCCTTTTTGTCTGGACGTTACGGAACGTCCCGTCCCCCGACCAACCGACCAGCAGCGTCAACGCGATCTTTACAGTGGAAAAAAGAAGCGCCACACCCTCAAAAATGCGATCCTAATAGATGAGGACTGCCGAATTGTGCATCTGAGTGAGACGGTCAAAGGCACGATGGCTGACAAAAAGATCGCTGAGTCGGTGGGCTATGAGTTGCCTGCCGATAGTGCCGTTCTACAGGATCTTGGTTTTCAAGGATTTGAAGTTGCTGATGTGGAAACCCTGATGCCCCACAAGAAACCTCGTGGGCGTGAACTGACTCCATTTGAGAAAGCTGTCAATCGTATCATCAGTCGCTCTCGTGTCTACGTGGAACACGCCATCTCTAGTATCAAGCGGTGTCGAGCCGTTCGTGACTCTCTACGCCTGATTCGTGCCGAGATGTCGGACATGGTAATGGAGATTGCTTGTGGTTTGCATAACCTGCGTTTGCGGCTTTACCCCTGGCAAAAAGTCCCTATGCCGGGAGAGCCTTGGTGAATCAGGATAACGTCTAATACATAATCAGCAATATCTCTTAGCTGTTTCGATACCATCCGCAAATTCGATGATCGGTATGTTTCCCAGGGGTTTTCGGGTGACGTTCCACTTGTGATGATCTGGAGATTTTCAACGGTTGTCTGCATTAACGCTTTTTCAAACGAACTAATTGTCGGATTCATTAATAAATCGGTGAATCCAAAGTCATTTGGTGTCTTGAAAACTTGATGTAACTCTGCAGTTCTTGTGTTTGCATCGACTAATACTACTTTTTTACCCGCTTGAGCAAGAGTGATAGCAAGGTTTGTAATAGTTGTTGTACTGCCTTGTTCTGCCTTTGCTGAAATCACCATGATAGATCGCATATTAGGAGTCACATCATTTAACATATGTAATCCTAAAAAACGATATGCTTCTGTTGCTAATGCTCGTGGCTTTAATTCCGCGATTCTTGCTAAATCTGCGTAGGACATTGTGCCCTCGGGTTGAGGAATAGTTGCAAGTATGCGAACAGGATAGGAACGTTCTGCTTCTGAAACACTTTTAATTCGTTTGTCGACACTATCCAAGGCGATAATTAGGGCACAACTACCAAGTAATGCACATATTGCGGACAGGCCAATCAGTTTAAATGTACGGCCTGAACTGATATTGACTGGAGGATTAAGACTGTTGACACGCTCTAAAATGACGAGTGGATTTTCTCGTTGGGCAACGTCGTGGGCCATTAATGCTGCATTTAAACGGGCTAATATCGCAGCCCTTGACTCCGATTTCGAATTGACTTCATTCGCTAGAGAATTTACAGGGTCGCTCAGGTTTTTTGATTCCATTGCACGACTCTCTTCGTTCGTAATTGCTTTTGAAAGCGTTTCTTGCCGTGCTTGTAACTCTAAAATTCGTGCTTGTGTATCTTTATTATTTTTTTGAATATCTGCTTGCTGAGATACTTTTTCATCGTAAGTAAGAATTGTGCGCTCTAAGTCTTGTGCTGTCTTTAAACGCTTAATAAGATCATCTCTGGTGATGAGAGACCGCTTGACTTCGGGGTATTCTGCACCATATCGTGCTTGTAGGGAGGCTAAAGTGCCTGTGATACGGTCGATCTCTGCTGAGATCGCCTTTGAATTTGCTCCCGTAACCGCAGGTCTAGGCGATCGCAACAATGACTCAATCTCAGCTAGACGGCGCTGATTATTGCTCAAACGCGTTTGACAGACTGCTAGCTCTTGCTGGACTCCATTAATCTCAGCCCGGTAAGTATCGATCTGGGTACGGGCACTTCGTGTTTCGTCATCAGATGTCCCTATGACTTTATGTTCTTGTGAGTAATTGCTGTACTTTGTACGCGCCTTTGCAAGCTCAGCATCCGCTTTTCTGAGTTGCTCTTGAAGTATTTTGACAACGCTATATGTATCTTTGGTATTTAATACGTGGTTATATTCTACAAAGCTTTCAGCAAGGGCATTGGCAAGTAGCTCTGCTTTTTCAGCTTGATTGGTCGTAACCTGAATTTCGAAAAGGCGCGGTCCTACCACGACAAACTCAACCTGTTTAGGGAGCTCTCCTCCCGTTGGGAGGTTCTCCTGAATCTTCTTAAAAGCGGGCTCAACTACCTCCCTACTCAGGAGGATTGAGTTGTACATGGAGGTGATTGCTTTGCTGTTGGTAGGATTGACATCATAACCATCATGTCCCTGCTCTGTACCATTTGCCCGCGAGGCAGTTTGAGGAGCTAGCAATTTTACCGTTGCTTCCCACTTCGATCCCACAAGACGTGTCGCACCGAAGGTCAGAGCGGTTGTAATCACCACGCTAAATAAGATCAACCACTTACGCCGGTTGAGAATCGCCACCGCTCTCCAAATATCCATGAGTTCTCCAATACCAAAGTGCAGAGTAAAGAAGACACGTGCAAATTTTAGACACTTATTGGGCGTTTCTCTCAGGAGGGTGAAGGCAGGTACAATCCGGAAAGTGTTATGAGACAACAACGAAATTTGAAAGTTTTGGGGATGCCAGACTCTTTCCCGATCGCGGTGTGGCTACAGTCGCCAGAGAACGCACATCGATACCGGGCAGCGGGTATCAATCTCTATGTAGGTCTGTGGCAGGGGCCAACCGAGGCGCAGCTCGCGGCGTTGAACGCGGCGAAGATGCCGGTGATCTGTGAGCAGAATGCCGTGGGACTGGCCCACAAAGAGGACCCGATTATCGCGGCTTGGATGCACGGCGACGAGCCCGATAATGCACAGCTAGTGCGCGATCCCGTGACAGGCAAGAAGAGCTGGGGCCCTTGTGTACCTCCGCAGAAGATCGTCGCTGATTACAAGCGGCTTCGTGCCGCCGACCCGACCCGACCTATCTTGCTTAATCTAGGGCAAGGAGTCGCCAATGATGCCTGGAAGGGGCGTGGAGCGGGCGCGAAGCTCTCCGACTACGAGACCTATGTCCAAGGGGGGGACATTATCTCGTTTGATGTCTATCCTGCTGCAAATAACCTCCCACTGGGGCTCGTCCCAAAAGGCGTAGACCGGCTCGTCGAATGGACAGAGGGAAAGAAGCCTATCTGGAACTGTGTAGAGTGCACGCGCATCGACGGTAAGGGGAAAGCCACACCTCGACAGGTACGCAACGAGACCTGGCGGGCGATTATCCATGGCTCGCGGGGCATTATCTACTTTGTGCACCAGTTTCAGCCCAAGTTCAATGAGCACGCACTCCTCGATGACCCTGAGATGCTAGCCATGGTTACTGCCACGAACAAGCAAATCCGAGAACTTGCTGGGGTTATCAATAACCCCCGGGGTAAGCGACGTGTGCAAAATGGTGTTGAGCTACTCACGGTCGAGCACCAGGGGGCGACTTATATCCTTGCTGCTGCCACGGGGGAGAGGACGGTGACAATCGAGCTGGACCCGTGCGGCAAGCTGGAGGTACTTGGGGAAGGGCGCACGGTCTCCGTGAGGGATACCTTTGCCCCCGACGACGTACACTTGTATCGGATGACCGGGCAATGACCCTCCCTCGTATTGTGGTGATTGGCATGGGGGGCACGATCGGCATGGTGCGTGGGGGCGATGGGGCGCTTCGTCCCGCCGCATCGGTGGGGGAGCTACTGGACCAGGTGCCCGCCGCTGCACGCTACGCCGAGCTCACGCTCGTACCGCTGGCATCGCTGGACAGCACCAATCTCGCGCCAAGCCACTGGACCGCGCTGATCGACGTCGTGGCCCAAGTCCAAGAACGATGCGATGGTGTCCTCGTTCTGCACGGCACCGATACCATGGCCTACACTGCCACAGCGCTCTCGCTTGCCCTGCCGCGTGGTGGGCACCTACCCATTGTCTTCACGGGCTCGCAGCTCCCCCTGAAAAGTGACCACACGGATGCGGCTCGCAATCTCATTGGTGCTTTGCTCACCCTACGGCTTGCGATTCGTCGCCAGATCGCTGAGGTTATGATTGTCTTTGGGGATCGTGTTCTGCGTGGCAATCGTGCCATCAAGACCAGCGAGATTCACTTTCCCGCCTTCGACTCACCCGCGTTTCCTCTTTTGGGAGAGGTAACGGCAGCGGGGATTCGGCTCACGGGGCTCCACACCGAGCGTACCCTAACTGCGCCTTTTGTCCCAGACACGCGCTTCGACGGGGCGATCTTAACCGTGGACATGACCCCAGGACTGCCGCCCGAGGTGCTGCGTGCGGTGCTCCACTCAAGGCACTGTCATGGCATTATTCTTCGCTCTCTGGGGACGGGGAATGTTCCCAATGTGGGGCCGCTCTCACTGGTTCCCGTGATCCAAGAAGCAACGGACGCCGGCATACCGGTGCTGGTGACGACCAAGTTTGTGGGGGGCTCCACCCGTATGGGCCTCTACGAGCCGGGGCGGGATGCGCTCGATGCGGGGGCGCTTCCCACGGGAGACCTGACTGATGTTGCGGCTCAGGTCAAGCTCATGGCCGCACTGGGGCGTGGGATCGACGCGCGTGACTTCCTACTCACCGATATCGCCGGTGAGCTCACGGTTACGGAGGACATGGAAGATGAGTCCCACGACGTTCTCTGAGGCGGTCCAGGCCGCTCTGGAGCGACACCGTAGCCCCGAAAAAGCCGCGCCGATGGCGCGCTACATGAAAAATCGCTTCCCGTTTCTGGGGCTCAAGCGCCCGGAGTTTCAGCCGCTCGTCCGGCCGCTGCTTGTTGCTGCAAAGCCAGTCGCCGACGAAGCCTGGCTCGCCGAGGCCACACGTCTGCTCTGGGCGCTCCCCGAGCGGGAGTACCAGTACACCGCGCTGGACCTTCTTGCCCGCTATGAGAAGCGGCTCACTACCCAGAGCCTCCCCCTCCTGCAGGAGCTGATCGTCACCCACTCCTGGTGGGACAGTGTCGATGGGGTGGTCGGGGCCGCGCTCAGCCCACTCACGCTGCGTCTCTCCGAGCTGCAAGTCTCTATGGATGCCTGGAGCCGCGACGATAACTTCTGGGTGCGCCGGGCGGCGATCCTGCACCAGCTCAAGCACCACCAAGCCACCGACTCTGAGCGCCTCTTTGCCTACTGCCGCGACAACGCCGCCGACCCGGAGTTCTTCGTCCGAAAAGCCATCGGCTGGGCGCTTCGCACCTACGCCTACACCGACCCGCTCGCGGTTCGGGCGTTTGTCGAGGCGAATAAAGCACAACTCTCCCGCCTCTCGGTGCGCGAGGCGCTCAAGCATCTCTGAGATCCCTAGCCCCTCGGACATCCCTCCCCCGGCCCCTCCCTTCGCTCTGTTTCCCGCTTCGCGGGGACGAAGGGAGGGGAGACGAGGAACGAGTGGGGGTGGGTTAGTTAGTCACCTCCTCCCTTCCCCCCGACGAAGTCGGGTTTCAGGGGAAGGGAGGAGGCAGGGGGGAGGGATGTACTACGGTGCCCCAACCTTTAAGTACCCCAGATCGGCGAGCCATTCTTGGAAGCGCACTTGCCACGTGCCAAACGGAATTCCCTTGCGCTCGCTGATCGCGCCGCCGTGGCCGCCGTGGCCGTAGATGTGCAGCTCCGCGGGGACCTTGGCATCGAAGAGGAGGTTGTAGTACTCGACCGTCTGCTTGGCGTGGAAGGCATCGTCGAGGCCCGCGCTGGTGAGAAACGCGGGGCCGGCACCGGCGGGAATCTTGAACTCCATCGGGGCCCAGCCGGCGTAGACCAGCGCGACAAAGTTGGGGTAGCAGCTCTCCCGCTCGATGGGATCGGTGGCGTCGGGCTTTCCGGTGTCGTTGCGCATGTGGACCAGCGCGGCGAGCGCGCCCCCGGCGGAGAAGCCCAGAATCCCGACCCGCTTGGTATCGACGCCCCAGGCTTTGGCGTTGGCGCGCACGAGTCGGAAGGCACGCTGGGTGTCTTGGAGCGCCTCGCCCTCGACCGTGTACTTGTAGCCGGGGGTGAAGGCCAGCCGGTACTTCAAGACCGCCGCCGCGACCCCGCGCTCATTGAGCCACTTGGCGATCTGCGTGCCTTCGTTGGGCCAGCCCAGCTCCCGGTGCCCCCCGCCCGGCGCGACAATGATCATCGTCCCCGTGGCCTTCTCCTGCGGCGGCAGAAAGACCTCGATAATCGGGTTGTGGACATTCTTGATATTGAAGTACTGCCCCGGCTTCGGGTTGGGCGGGGTGAGGATCTCCTTCTCGTTCTGCCCCTGGAGGGTGGGGTGGCCCGGTGGGTAGAGCGGGAGTACCTGGGACTTGGGCTGTGCCTTGGCCGGAGCCAGGAGCACGAGGGTGGCGAGAGCGAAAAGAAACGCAGCGCTGGTGTTCATGGGGGCATTATACTCCTGAAGGGGTGCTCCTGGGCAACGAGGTATGCCCGGACAACGAGTGTCCGGGCTTAAAAGGGCGACGACTGCCTTCGCAGCCAACAATTACGAAACGCAGCCAACCGAATCTACTGCTCGCGAAGGCGAGCGTCGTCCTCTCAAGCCCAAAGACTTGTTCTTAGGGCTTCCTCGGGCGATTCGGGCGACTCAGGTTTGGTGAGAACGTGCTATAATTTCCCCGTCATGACACCGTCTAATCCTCCTCAATCCTCCACCCTCACCCGGCGTGGGTTCTGTGCACTCAGTCTCTCCCTTCTCTCGCTGGCGCTGACCGGCTGCCCGTCGAGCAATAGCTCCGGGGGGGGAGCCGGAGGGGGGGGCTCTGTCCCCGGCGTCCTGCGCTACCCGATCGCCACGGAGCCCTCGACACTCGATCCGCACCGCGCACAAGATGGCCCGACCATCGACCTGCTCCAGAACGCCCACATGGGCCTGGTGGGCTGGAACGACAAGACCGAGGTAACCCCGCTCGCCGCCAAGGAGCTGCCTAAGATCAGCGCCGATGGGAAGGTCTACACGTTTGTGCTGCGCGACGGCCTCAAGTTCCACAATGGCCGCGCGGTGACCGCCGATGATGTGAAGTACAGCCTGACCCGCGCCCTCGACCCCAAGCTCGCCTCGCCCGTGGCAGGGAGCTACCTCGACGATATCCAGGGGGCCAAAGAGCTTGCTGCGGGTAAGGCCACCGAGCTCACGGGCGTGAAAGTGATCGACAAGAGCACGGTCGAGATCACGCTGGTCGGCTCCCGGCCGTACTTTTTGGGCAAGTTCACCTATCCGACCGCCTACATCCTTGCCAAAGAGGAGATCGAGAAAGGCCCGACTCTGCCAAGCGGTGCCAAGACGATCGGCTCCGAGAACGCGGCGACTGTCGGCTGTGGGCCCTTCAAGCTGACCAACTACACGCCCCAGAAGTCCGTGACCCTGGAGGCCAACAAGGACTGGGTGCTCGGGGCGCCCAAGCTCACGAAAGTGGAGCGCCCGATCATCCTCGACACCAAGACCGCCCGCCTCCAGTACGACTCGGGGCTCGTGGACATTATCGCGCTGGAGAAGGGCGACTACGAGAAGGACAAGTCCGACCCCAAGTACGCCGGTCAGGTGCAGACCTTCAACCGCGCCTCGACCTACTATGTCGGGCTGAATCAGAAGGCCTACGCCCCGTTCAAGAACGCCAAGGTCCGGCAGGCCTTTGCCCACGCTACCAATAAGGAAGAGATCAAGAAGGGCGTCCTCCTCGATGTCAATACCGCCGCCGAGTGTGTCGTCCCTGAGGGCATGCCCGGCTACGATCCCGCGTTCAAGGGGTACCCCTACGACGAGGCCAAGGCCAAGGCGTTGCTTGCGGAGGCAGGCTTCCCCGATGGCAAGGGCCTTCCGCCGCTCACCCTCTGCTTCCGCCAGCAGCAGCCGGATATCGTCAAGACCGCCCAGGTTCTCAAGGAGCAGTGGAGCAAGGTCGGGATTCCGGTGGAGCTGCGCGAGATGGAGTACGCCTCGCTCATCAACGCCATGGACCGCGATGAGGTTGTCTACTTCCACCGCTGGGGCGCGGACTACCCCGACCCGCAGAACTACCTCTCACTGCTCCTGACCACCACGGGCGCGGAGAACCATGTCGGCTACTCCAACCCGGAGTACGACAAGCTCTGCGCCGCCGCCGATGTGGAGACCGATCCCAAGAAGCGCCTGGAGATGTACGCCAAGGCCCAGCGCATGGTCGTGGACGATGCCCCGTGGATTCCGGTCTACTACCAGCGCGACATGGAGCTGATCAAACCCCACGTCACCGGCATCAAAGACGGCCTCCTCGGCCACCTTCCGCTCGTCACGGTTGAGGTCAAATAGTCGTGGCGGAACCGTTTCTGCGCGAGATTACTCCCGGAAACCTACTCTCCTTCGGCCCAAACCCGGAGCCTATCAAGCTCAATCAGCTCAATATCCTGATTGGAGCCAACGGCTCCGGTAAGTCCAACCTCATTGAAGTCATCCACGTCCTCCGCTCCACTCCAATAAATTTAAGGAAAGCTTTCAGCCCTGGATTTGCAGATTGGATTTGGAAGGGGAATCCGACTGAATCGCCAGAACTAAGTGCCATTATTCGTTACGATGCTGCCGATAAAAAGTTTGATCTTGTACACTCGTTACGATTTGACTCAGAAAGGCCGTTTGTTGAGATAGAGAACGAAGTTATAGGGATACCTTATAGAAACGACGACGAGAGCACATTTTATACACGAGATGGAAATATTGCGATTCTGAGAAGTGCTTCTGGTGATGATGAATTGGTAAATGAACCTTTGCTAAAAGATTCATCAATTTTATATCAAAGACAAGACCCGAAAAGGCTTCCTGAACTGTATTTTTTGACTCAGAAATATAAATTTATTCGGATTTATCGTGAATGGCAATTTGGAAGAAATAGTGAGTTGCGGGAATCTCATAAAACGGATTTACGGCATGAGGTTTTAGAGGAAGATTTCTCGAATTTGGCGATGTATCTGAATTACCTCCGAAGCTTTCCACCGGTTCGGCGGAAGCTGATTGAGAAACTTCAGAATGTCTTTGCGGGGATTACGGATTTTGATGTTTCCGTTGTCGGTGGGACGGCGCAGCTTTATCTGATCGAGGGGGACTATCGTATCCCGGCGACGCGGCTTTCGGATGGGACGCTTCGGTATCTGTGTCTGCTGGCGATTCTGTGTAACCCGGAGCCACAGCCGCTGATTTGCTTGGAGGAGCCGGAACTGGGGTTGCACCCGGACTTGCTCTCTGGCTTGGTTGATCTCATTAAGGAATGTTCCGAGAGAACCCAGATGATTGTCACGACACACTCAGAGTTTATTGTGGATGGCTTTTCAGAGAATCCAGAATGCGTTGTTGTCGTTGATAAAGAAGATGGGATCACCAAAATGAAACGCCTAAGCCATGACTCTCTCAAAGTTTGGCTGGAAGAGTATAGCTTAGGGCAGCTTTGGAACCGTGGTCAGATTGGGGGAACGCGCTGGTGAAGACGGTGACAGTTTATTTAGAAGGGGCTGAGAAGAAAAACAAAAAGCTGGTCAATGATTGCCGCCGTGGCTTCTCCGAACTTTTTGGGATGAGGCATGTTGTATTCGTTCCATGTGGTGGTAGGAAACAAGCTTTTGATGATTTTGAGGTGGCCTACAAAAATCCCGATGGCACTTGGCCAGTCTTGCTTGTAGATAGTGAGGACGAAGTGGTTGATGCATCAAAAATTGAACACCTCACCAAAAGAGATGGCTGGAAGTTCCCCGAAGGAGTCACCGAACGACAGGTTCAGCTAATGACAACCTGCATGGAGTCATGGCTGATCTACGAACGAAACGGCCTCAGGACGTTCTACGGAAGCTGTTTACAGGAAAGTGGTTTGCCCTCCAAATTTGAGATGGAAACACGCCACCGTCACACTCTCTTCGATATACTGCGACATGTGACCCGAGATTGTGTGAGAGATAAAGTTTATGGAAAAGGGATGGCATTTCAAATATTAGCGCTGGTCGAGGGGGCGACGCTCCGCGAGTTAAAGTATTTCGAGATGGCCTATACAGCGATAAAGGGGCATACCAAGATATGATTCGCCTCATCCTCACGCGTCTTGGGCTGGCGATCCCGACCCTCCTCGCGATCTCGTTTCTGGTGTTCTTCGCCACCTACCTCTCGCCCGCCGATCCCACGGATATCCTGCTGGGGCAACACGCGACCCCAGAGAGCAGGGCACAGCTTCGGCACCAGCTGGGGCTCGACCTGCCGCCGCTGGTGCGCTACGGCAACTATGTCACGGGAATTGTCTTCCACGGGGACTTTGGGCGCTCGTACTACAACAACGGCGAGGCAGTGACCGCGCTGATCAAGCGGGGCTTTCCCAACACGGGGACCCTGGCGACCCTGGCGCTTCTCTTCTCCTTGGGGATTGGGATTCCGATTGGGATTCTGGCGGCGGTGAAGGCCAACAAGGTGATCGACCGGGCGGCGATGAGTGTGGCGCTGCTCGGGGTCGCGGTGCCGTCGTTTGTGCTCGCGCCGCTCCTGACCCTCTTTTTTGCGGTGCAGCGGAACCTACTGCCCCCGATGGGCTTCGCGCTGGGAGACGCCGTCCGGGCACAGCCACAGTTCTTTATTCTGCCGGCGATTGTCCTGGGCGCACGCTCGGCGGCGCTGATGGCACGCATGACCCGCTCGGCGATGCTGGATGTGCTGGGGCAGGACTACATTAGGACGGCACGGGCCAAGGGGCTCTCGGATGGTGTGGTGCTCTTTAAGCACGCGCTGAAGAACGCCTTCCCCCCGATCATGACGGTTGCAGGGACGACCTTTGGGTACTTGCTCTCCGGCTCATTTGTGGTGGAGACCTTCTTCCAGATTCCGGGGCTGGGCTACCAGTCGATCTTTGCGATCCAGCAGCGCGACTACCCGGTGATCCAGGGGCTGGCGCTTCTCATGGCCTTTATCTTTGTGGTGGTGAACTTGATCGTCGATATTCTCTACGGCGTCCTCGATCCCCGAGCACGTGCGGCGGGAGGGAAGCGCTAGCCATGCAAGAGCTCAAGAAAAACAAGCTCGCCTTTGCCAGCCTGATCTTCCTCGGGGTGCTGGTGCTGATCGCGCTCTTTGCCAATGTGCTGGCGCCCTACCCGTTTGCGGAACAGAAGCTGGCCGACCGGATGCAGGGGCCGAGCGCGGCACACCGGCTCGGCACCGATGACCTAGGGCGCGATGTGCTCTCTCGGCTAATCTACGGCGCACGGATCTCTCTGTCCGTGGCGGTCTTGGTCGAACTCGTGGTGGTGGGTATTGGCGTCACCGTGGGGCTGATCGCGGGGTTCTTTGGCGGCTGGGCGGAGACCTTGCTCATGCGCCTCACCGACACGCTCCTGGCCTTCCCCGATGTGCTCCTCGCCATTCTCCTCTTGGGAACCCTCGGCGCGGCGGCATCCAAGCCCGAGGTCTCGCTCTTTCTGGTGGTGATGTCGCTGGGGATCACCGGCTGGCCCCCGCTGGCGCGTCTGGTGCGGGGCCAGGTGCTCTCCCTGCGAAAGCGCGAGTTTGTGGAGGCCGCGATTGCAATGGGGGCGAGCAATGGGCGGATTCTGCTGCGCCATATCCTCCCCAACCTGCTCTCCCCGATCATTGTCGCGGTGACGGTCGATGCCGCCGGCGTGATCCTCTCCGAGGCGACCCTCTCGTTTCTGGGGATCGGTGTCCAGCGCCCGTTTCCCTCGTGGGGGCGCATGATCAACGACGCGCTCGACTACTACCGCTCCGAGCCGCGCCTCGTGGTCTGGCCCGCGGTCTGTCTCTCGCTCACCGTCATCGCCCTAAACTTCCTCGGCGATGGCCTCCGGGACGCGCTCGATCCCCGAAAACGCTCTGGCGGGCATTAACGCCCACGGCACCGCTTCGCTGCTGGCGTCCCGCCACGATGTCGCTCCGCGACGGAAGGGGTTTAGCTTGGCCGTAGCTGTACCGCGATATCTCGTGTGAACGAGGGGAGCGTGAGCGTGAGGGGTTTATGGGGGGGCGAGAGGCGCTCCGTTTTGATGATCGTGCCGCGCCTGGTATCCCACCACTGAGCGGTGTACGGGGTAGCTTTAGGGACGGGGACGGTGAGCTGGACGCCGGTGAAGGTCTGGGGAGTCTTGCCGTCGCGGTCGTTTTTCCAGTTGCTCTCCGGGTCTTGAATCCAGATAAGGGTCTCGCCTGAGGCGGCGTCTTGGAGGGCGACCGTGCGTAGGTGGACAAAGCGCGATGACCACGCTCCGGTAAGCGTGTAGCCACCCAGGCTCACCCAGTCACCGTCGGTGTTCTCGATGCGGAGGGTGTGGGTTCCCGCGGGGAGCGCCACCTTGCGGTCCTTGTTGTAGAGCGCCTGATAGATCCCGCCGTACTCGGGGAAGTGCTTGGTGGAGGTGTAGTCTTGGCCCGTGTTGGGGGCGGCGTTGAAGGCAAAACTCGCGGCGGGCTTGTCGTCGATGGAGACAACGAGCTTGGCACGATCCGAGACTGTCAGGATGCGCAGGATCAGCTCGGCGGGCTGGGGGAGTGTCACTTTGAGTAAGAGCGGCGCACGTAGCTCGGGCTTGCCGGGGCCGTAGAAGAAACCAGGGAGAGCGCCGTTTACGGCTCCGTCGGAGGCGATGGTGGTGAGTCCTGTTGCCTTATCGCCCCAGCCGCCGGTTGGGGTGAGGACGAGGTCGCGAAAGGTCTCTTTGCCGCTGGCGGGGATGTGGGCGGCGGGGAGCGCGAGCGGCTCGAAGTGGCGCTGGTTCCAGGGGATGGTTGCGGCGAACTTGGCGAGGCCCGTGAAGGTCGCGTAGAGGTTCTTGGGGTGGACATAGCTATCCCACCACCAGATCGCCGCGCCCCCGGCGGCTCCCGAGAGCGCACTCGCCCAGAGGCCATTGTGTAGGTTGGTCGCGGTGTTCTTGGGATCGAACTGCGTGTCCGGGCCGCGCCAGGAGATTCCAAACTCACCCATCAGGTGCGGCTTCTGGAACGCCTCGTGCGCCTGCGTGTCGGTGACAACCAGCGGCGCGATATCCGGCACCGAGCCCTCGTCGCCGTAGCGGTGGGTCTGGGTGAGATCAAACTCGGGAAGCTGCCAGGCGGCGGCGGGGCCGGTGGTGGAGTAGGAGTGCGTGAGGGGGTGCTGGTAGGGATCGAGCCGCTTAATGGTCTTTGCCATCTCCGACAGCCAGGGAATGGGGGCGTCTTTCTCGTTCCAGAGCTCCCAGAACCCGAGGCTGGCGTAGGCGCTGTAGCGGGCGACCAGGTAGCGTAGGCGCTGCTTGTAGGCGGCCTTGGCGGCAGGCTCGGTGAAGAAGGCCTCGGGGTTCTTCTCGGGGACCGGGCCGCCGTTCTTGGCACTGTAGGGGCTCTCGGGCCACTTGCCCTCGTTGAAGTAGCCGCCGGTCGCCAGCTCGCCGTAGGTCATGAAGCAGAGCATGCAGCGGATTTCGTATTTTTCGGCGAGCGCGAGAACCGAATCGAAGTAGGCAGCGCTTGCGAGGTCGTAGCGCCCCAGGCCGGTTGCCTTGGTCTCCAGCGGCTGAAAGGCCATCCAGAGCCGTGCGAAGTTGCCGCCCGCCTTGCGCAACGCCGAGAACCAGTCGTCGTAGTCGGCGAGGCCGCGCTTGCCCGCCCAGCAGATATTCTCCCCGACCAGAAAGTAGGGTCTCTTGTTGGAGAGCTGGAAGTAGCGGGAATTTCCTGGGGGGCGCTCCACAAAGCCGGAGCGCGTGCCAGGAACTGCTTGGAGTTGGATAGGCTTGCTGGTCTCCGTACCGGCGCGTGCAACCAGGGTCCAGCGACCTGGCCCCGGAAGCACGACCCGCAGCCGGAAGTTTGCGCCATCCCAGAACGCCGGGATCGTGAGCTTCTGACTTTGTGGCCCCAGCAGATACCCCTCGACAACGAGGGCAAAGGGGTTGCCGGTTGGGAGCGGTGCGAGCTCGATAGCGAGCTCAACCCGCTCCCAGACCTCGTAGGGGCGCAGGGGCGCGAGCGGCCGAAGCGTCAGGCTCATCGCGACAACAGGCGCTGGGCCTCACCCAAGACAAACTTGGCATCGGTGAAGGGGGCAAAGCCCGTGTCCATCCAGCGCAGCTTGCCCGCCGGATCGACCACAAAGGTGCCGTGGAGCGCCATGTCCTCGAAGTCGTCGAAGGTGCGCCAGGCCTTGAAGGTCTTCAGGTCGGGGTTGGCAAGAATGGGGAAGGGGAAGGGCTTCATCTTCTTGACCTCGTCTTGCGGGTCGGGGCTGATGGCGACAATCTCAAACCCGGCCTTGCGGAAGCTCTCCGCCTCGGCGGCAAACGCATTGATCTGCTCCATGCAGCGCTCGCAGGCGGCCCCGAGGAAGAAGAGGACGATCACTGGCTTGCCCGCATAGTCCTTGAGGGAGACCTTCTTGCCGTTGCCGTCCTTGAGCGAGAAGCCAGGAGCCACGGGGGGGACCCACGAGAGCGGCCCCAACCCCTCGATCTTCGGGCGGGGAAGGGCGAGAGGGTCGGCGGGCGGTGTCCCGCGCCAGTCGCCTGCGGCCCCGCACTGCTGGGCGACCGGAGCGAGCGCCGCAAGGAGGGGCGTGTCTAGCTCGGCGCGGGCGGCGAGGGGACGGAGCTTCTCTAGCTCGGCCTTGGCTTGGTCGAGCTTGCCGTTGGCGTGGAGGACGCGCACCAGGGCGGCTTGGGGAAGCACCTGGTTGGGGCGGCTCTTGACCGCGCTCTGGGCGAGAGTGAGCGCCTTCTCCCGCTCCCCGAGCTGGAGCCGGATCAGGGCCTCGCGCTCGGCAGGGAGTCCGGCGGCATCGAGGTGCTTGCTCGCCTCCACGGTGTTGTTCTCCCCGAGCGCGGCGTAGCACTTCACCGCGGCGATTGCCTTCTCGCTGTCCTTGAGCTTGGTGAGCTCGTCGAGGTAGGCCATGCCCTGACCGCGCTTGCCGGTGGCGTAGGCGGCGCAGCCTAGCAGGCGCAGGCGGTTGCGCTCCTGCTCGGTCTTACTCGGGACACTCTCGATCTTCTCCGCAAGCGCGATCTCCCAGAGCTCGTAGCGCTCCAGGGTCTCGATCAGGCGCGGGAGGCCTTGGCTGGCGCTCCCGGAGAAGCCATTGGGGACATTGAGCTTGGGGTGGCGCGGGTTGGCGACCAGGTTTCGCGCGACTTCCAGCGCCTTCTGGGGCTGCCCCGTGAACTCCAAGCTCTCCGCGAGCCACTGGTTGTTGTGGGCGTAGTTGAAGATCTGGTCGGGGATGATCTGGACACGGCTCATGTGGGCATGGTCCACCCGCGCCGAAGCCTCTTGGGAGACCGCCGCATCGCCGTAGCGCTTGAGCTGGGTGTAGATATGCCCTTCCATGTGCCACATGTGGGCACTGGCCTGCTCCGACAGCCCGGACTTGTGCGCCGAGTCGAGTGCATTGGTGTTCTCCGGGCGGTCCCAGAGGTGGATTCGGTAGTGGTGGATCGGGTGCATCGGGTTGGTGGCAAGCACCTCTTGGGCTAGGCGCTCCACTTCGTCCTGGCGTGGCTTGTCAAATGCCCGCTCCTGCAGCTCATGGGCGAGCTGCGCCGTGGCCTCGATATCCAGCGGGTTGTCCGCGACCAGCTTGCGAAGCGCGGCGATATACTCGTCGTTCTTGCCGTTGGCAAAGAGCGCGATGGCATCGATATAGCCCTGCTCGCGCTTGCTGGCGTTGCCGCGCTTCTCAACCGCCTTCTCCGCGAAGCCCTTGGCGCGGGTGCGGTTGTTCACATTGGCGCGTGCCATGCCCCAGTAGGCCATTGCGAAGTCCCGATCGAGGTCGGCGGCTTGGCGAAACGAGCGCTCGGCCTCGAAGTACCAGTAGGCGTGGATCTGCGCGACTCCTTGCTCGAAGAACTGCTGCGCCTTCTTGTTTTTGGTGCTGGTGGGAAACTCAATCTTCGGGATCCCCTTCATCAGCACGGCTTTCTGGCGCGGTCCCTCGTTGAAGGCCTCGCCCTGCATCGAGTGCCCAAAGGCGGGCTTGACGGGCTCCTGGGCGTGGGTGAGGGCGCTCAGGCCCAGCAGAGCAAAGGCAGACAGTACGCATCGTTTCATACTGGCATTTTACCTGAGCTACCACCAGTAGTGCGCGGTGTAGGTGATGACTTTCTCACCATCGGGGGGGATTGTCACGGTGTACTCGATCGTGTTGCTATCTTTCTTGGCAAACTTCTCAGAGGGCTCTTTAATCTCCCAGTTCCAGCTGCGGTAGAGCTTCTCGACAACGCGCACGGTGACCGCCTCTTTCTTGCGATTGCGCACCTTGATCTCAAAGCTCTCATCAATGGTGCTCTTGCCGGAGCTGTCCGCGTAGTTGGTCTGGCGTCGCTCCCCGACAATGTCAAAGGCATCGCCCGTGTAGACCCGAACTTTTTCTCCTTGGGGCGTGTGGTCGATCGTGTTCTCTCCCACAAACTGGAGCGCCTCGCCGTCTTTGCGGTAGAAGCGAACACGGCCTTTGGGGAGCGGGATGCCAAGGTGGTTCTTTTCCGTGTTCTCAAACTCCCGCATCACCCAGACCTTCGGGTTGCTCTGGGTGCCAAACTCTCGGGAGCTGCGGATGTTCTCGTAGCCCCAGCCTCGGTAGCGGTTGGGATCGATCCACGCTCCGCTGTAGACATAGACCCGCTCGGAGTCGATCGTCTCGGAGCGAACAAACTCGACTTGCTTGGTCTCACCGTCTTGGAGCGTTGTCTTGCGGCTCAGCGAGTAGAGATGGTACTCATCGAAGGACTTCTGGGTAACGGGCGGCGGTCCCATAAAGGCTCCCCCCCCCATTCCTCCAAAACCACCTATCAGTGTATTATCGCCATCGCTGCTGATGATCTCGTCGATTCCCGCGGGACGGAGCTTGCTCACATCGCCGGCCATGAGCTGAATCTGCGTATTGGGAAAGACCTTCCCGCTCCGGTTTTTCACGGTCACCAGGCCCGTCAAGCTGACTGTGTCGCCGGTCTCGGGCGCGACGAGGTTGTAGGCCGCCTCCCAGGTCATGCCACTGGTGAGGTAGGCCAGCTCCAGCCCGACCGGGCCAGCCTGCCCGGACTCCACGACAAGCGAGAGGGTGGGCTTGAGGATATCGTCGCCGCTCAGCGGGGGAAAGAGGGGGACACCGGGCAGGCCGAAGCGCGTCTTGCCCTCGACCTCAATGACGGGCTGTGCGGCCTGGGAGATCACCTGACCGTAGCGGCTGTACTGGGCAGCTCCTCCACTGCGGAGCACCTTGCCCGTGACTTTGCGCTTGCGACCGCCCGGCTCCATGACCTCAAAGTCGAGTAGCTTGCCTTCGTAGCGCTCCAGGAGCGTCTCGGGCGTGAGGGCGCTGGGGCGGAAGTTTTGCTCTAGGACACGCAGAGCGCGCTTGCCGGTCGGATCGCGGAGCACCACCGAGTCTGGCTCCAGGGTTCGGGTCACATCGGTGCGCGTGAGCGTGTTGATTCCCGCTTGGAGGTCCGTGGAAACAAGCTGGCGAACCACGGCGAAGTTCTGGTTGTAGATCGTCAGCTGGGTTTGCTCGGCTTTGGGCTGTGCGCTGAGGGAGAGAAGCGTAAAGAGAAGAGGAGCGACAACGTTCATGGCTCTTTTGAGCCGTTATTTGCCGCTCCCCTTCAATGTACGTCGCGCCAAAGTTGCCATAAGAGCCCAAGGAACAAGTCCTCAGGCTTAAGAGGGCGACGCGTCCCTTCGGACGCAGTAGATTCTCTTGGCTGCGAAGGCAGCCGTAGCCCTCTTAAGCCCGGAGACTTGTTCTCTGGGAGCTGTTCTCATCGTCTACTTGCTGTGGACCCCGTGGGTGCGGGTCTTGATAGCGTAGAGTCCCTTGCTGGCGGTGATAAAGAGGGTCTTTCGGTCCTTGCCACCGAAGCTGACATTGGCGGTCCAGCCCTCGGGCACGGGGATGTTCTCGATCTGCTTGCCGGTTTTATCGAAGACCGTCACGCCCTTGCCCGTGAGATAGAGATTGCCCTCGCTATCGAGCGTCATGCCATCGGAGCCCAGTGAGCAGAAGAGCTTCTTATTGGCCAGCGAGCCATCTTTTTGAATCTGGTAGGAGTAGGTCTTGCCCGCCCCGATATCGGCGACATAGAGCGTCTTTCCGTCGGGCGTCCCTGTGATCCCGTTGGGCTGGGTGAGGTCGGTCGCGACGGCCCGGAGGGTCTTGTGGTCGGGGGCTAGGTAGTAGACATACTGTCCGGCGGGCTGCATCTTAGGATCGCGCTTCCAGTACGGCCGGGCATAGAGGGGATCGGTGAAGTAGAGGCCACCGGTTTTCTTGGGGTGCACCCAGACATCGTTGGGGCCATTGAGTAGCTTCCCCGCCGGGTCGGTCAGCACCACAACCGTGACTTTCTTATCTTTTCCAATGCACCAGAGCTGGTTTAGGTCGTCGGCGCAGCTCCAGAGATTCCCGGCGGCATCGAAGTACATTCCATTGGAGCGTCCGCAGGGCTGCATAAAAGTCGAGAGCTTGCCGTCGGTGCTCCAGATAAGAATCCGGTCATTGGGCTGGTCGGTGAAGTAGACATTGCCCTGCGCATCGGCGGTCGGGCCTTCGGTAAACGAGAACTCTCCGGCCAGCTTCTCAAGAGCCGCACCGGGAGCAATCACAGAGAGGATAGTTGTAGTACTCATAGCCCTAGTGTACCTGAGTTTGACAAGTGTTATAACTAATGTTATAATTTTTGCTATGAAAGCAAAGATTATTAGTGTGGGAAACTCGGCGGGGATTATCTTGCCTAAGGAAGTACTGGACTCAATGAAGGTGGAGAAGGGAGACACTCTCTATATTCGAGAAACAGTGAGTGGCTACGAAGTCTCCCCGTACGATCCTGACTTCGATGAGTATATGGAAGCAGCCCGTATTATCATGCGTGAGAACCGCGACGCACTCCGACGACTGGCAGGGCACGATGACTGAGCCCCGCTGGGTATCCCGGCGTTGGGTCTTGGCCGTTCATGATGAGCAACTTGCTGAGCATGGAGGGGGAGCAGGAGTACGTGACGATGGGCTTTTAGAGTCGGCTCTTGCTCGTCCTCAGAACCTTTGGAGCTATGGTGAGCCTGCGCCTGATCTCGCAGCGCTTGCGGCGACCTATGCCTATGGTATCGCAAAGAACCACGCCTTTGTGGATGGAAACAAACGCACGGCGCTTGTGGTATCCTTTGGTTTCTTTTGGGTAAATGGCTATAAGATGACGACATCACAGAGTGAAAATGCCGTTGTTTTTGAGCAGCTTGCGGCGGGAGAGCTTAGCGAAGAGGAGCTTGCAAATTGGTTTCGAAACCACTCGGAGCCGAGGTGAAAATGAAATTACTACCCATTCAGTACGAAGAGACTGTCCGCGCGGCCCTGATCGAGGATATCGGGGCGGGGGATGTGACGACACTGCTCTCGGTGCCGGCGGAGAATCGCGCCCGTGGCGTCTTCTTGGTGAAGGCGGAGGGCGTGCTCTGTGGGCTGGAGGTCGCGGCGTGTGCGTTTCGGCTGGTCGATCCCGCCATTGAGTTTACGCCCCTGGTCGTCGACGGCACGCGGGTGAGCTACGGCGATATTGTTGCCAAGCTCTCCGGTCCGGCGCAGAGCCTGCTCACGGGCGAGCGGGTGGCGCTGAATTTTTCCCAGCGGCTCTCGGGGACGGCAAGTCTGACCCGGCGCTTTGTGGACGCCGTGGCGGGGACCAAGGCGCGGATTGTCGATACGCGCAAGACCACACCGGGGCTGCGGACACTCGAAAAATACGCGGTGCGCTGTGGCGGCGGGCACAACCATCGGTATGGGCTGGGCGACGGCGTGCTCATCAAGGACAACCACCTCGCGGCGGGCGGTGGGGTTGCGGCGTGTGTGGCGCGGGCGCGGGAGCACGCGCCGCATCCGCTACGCATCGAGGTCGAGTGCAAGACCCTGGCGCAGGTGGACGAGGCCGTGGCGGCGGGGGCGGATATTCTCTTGCTCGACAACATGAGCAATGAGCAGCTCCGCGTGGCCGTGGAAAAGATCGCGGGGCGTGCGCTGGCCGAGGCATCGGGTGGGGTGAATCTTGCGACCGTGCGCGGGATCGCGGAGACCGGGGTCGATATTATCTCGGTGGGGGCCTTGACCCACTCGGCGGCGGCGCTGGATATCTCGCTGGACTTCGACGAGTCGTGAGATTTGGGGGAACATGGCTGGCGTGTGGGAGTGTCCTCTCGACCATGGATGTCGCGCGGGAGCACCTCGCTAAGTCCGGTGAGTACGGCGCGGTGGTCCAGGCACAGGCACAGACCGCCGGGCGTGGACGGCAGGGGAAGGCGTGGTTCACCCCGCCGGAGGGAACTCAGGTCAGCATGACCGTGATCGGCCACCCGGTTGCGCTGCGGGATGCCTGGCGGCTGGCGCCCATGGCCGGTGTCGCGGTGGTGGAGGGGATCGAGGCGTGCCTCCCCGAGTGTGGGCTCCGGGTGCGGTTTCCCAACGACGTGCTTCTTAGTGGGCGAAAGCTGGCGGGAGTGCTGATCGAGACCATGAGTGTCCCGGGAGAGCCCGAGCTCTGCACGCCGCTGATTGGCATCGGGGTCAATGTCAATGTGCCAGCCAGTGCGTTTCCTCTGGAGCTACAGACCCAGGCGACCTCGCTGCGCCGCGAGCTGGAGCGGGAGATCACCGAGCCGATCGCCGAGCAGGTTGTCCAGGCGCTGGGACGGCTCTGGGAGCTGCCGGCCGAGGACTGGCTGGCACGCTGGCACGGACTGCTTGCTCCCCAGGCGACACGGGTCTTTGTTCTGGAGGGGCGTGCGCAGCGGTGTCGGGTGGTGCTGCTCGGTGCCGATGGGAAGCTCGTGGTGGAGACCGAGGAAGGGGAGCTGAGAGCGATCTCCGCCGCGCAGGTGATCCTGGGTGAGGAGTGACCTGCTTGTCACGACCAGCCACAAGCCCGATGCGCTCCTCTGGGCACGGGCGGAGGCCTACGCGACCCAGCTCGCCTGTCCGCTCGCGAGCCGGCATGCGGAGGGAATGCCCGTGGTCTTTGGGCGCTACCCCGATGCCCAGCGCGCGCTGATTGTCCAGAGCCACCGCCTGCTCCTGGTGGATCGCGCGGGCACGCAGTTCTTCTTTCACCCTAACCTCGGGGCGATGCGCCTGCGCAATATCCTCCGCGGCCAGCCGGACTATCTCTTGGAGGCGATGCAGCTACAGCCGGGCGACTCGGTGCTGGACTGTACCCTGGGCTACGCCGGCGAGGCATCGCTGTGTGCCCATGTGGTGGGCGACGCGGGGGAGGTGCATGGGATCGAGGGCAACCCGGAGGTAGGGCTGGTCGTGCGGGAGGGGCTCCAGGTCTTTGTCACCGATAAGGCCCTGCTCAACGCGGCGATGCGCCGGGTCCGTGTCGTGCACCTGGGGCACCACCTGGAGTTTCTGCGCACCTGCCCGGATAAGCGCTACGATATTGTCTACTTCGATCCCTTCTTCGATGTCCCGGTCGATACGGAGGAGACCCTGGTGCCGCTCAAGGCCTTTGGGGAGCACGCTCCCCTCACCGCCGAGGCCCTGACACAGGCACGGCGTATCGCGCGGCGGCGGGTGGTGGTCAAGACCGCCCGCTGGTCCGAGCAGCTTGCTGAGTTTGGGATCACGGAGCTGGTAGGAGGCAAGTCCGGGCGGGTGGTCTACGGTGTCCTCCCGGTGGCGGTGTGAGAAATACGTGCGACCCCGACGGCTGGCGCTTGTCTCAAGAAAGCGTGAGATACGCCGCCCCTCTGCTCTGCCTGCTTCCCTTGCTTTCCGTGGGGTGTGGGCCGCGTCCGGGAGGCACTCCGACCCCCAAGCCTCTGGCGACCCCAAAGCCAGCCCCCAGCCCGCTGTCCGTGACCGGGGAGCTCACGCAGAACCGGACGGTCCTCTCCGATGGTAAGGGCAGGCGAGTTCTGGAGCTGACCGGCGGGCGCTTCGAGCTCGCACCGGGCGCGGCCCAGGCCACCCTGCGAGGGACCCACGCGACGGTCTACCGCGCCGGGCTACCGTCGCTGGCCATCGCGGCCAAGGAGATCAGGGTCGAGCGAGTGAGCCACAAGCTCACCGCGCAGGGAGGGGTCTCCGCGGAGGCCGCCGACGGTCGCAAGGTGCGCTGTGATACCCTGACCTGGGTTGCGGGAGAAAACCTCGCCGCGAGCCTGAAAAGCAAAGCCAAGAGCTGGCGCGACGAGCTAGGCGTTGTTACTGGGGCGGGAAATGTCGCGTTTACGTCGGGGGCGGGCATGGCAGTCTATGGCTCGCGGCTAACCACCGATACCCTCCTGGGAACCTTTCAACTAGAACCATGAAAACTCGTCTACTCGCACTACTCTTTACGTCCCTGGCCGTGAGCGCACTGGCTCAGCAAGCCGGAGTGATCCAGCTTGAGGGCTATGAGATCGACTTTTCCCAGGGAACCTTCCAGGGCAATTTTCGCCCGTCGGGGAAGCTGAGCATCACCTACGTGGGGCGCAGTGGCCCCGCCCACGTGGTGGGTCAGGAGAGCGGGACAAAGCGCCTCTCGGGGAGCAAGGTGCGCTCGATCCGGCGAGAGTTTAGTGCGCGAAGTATTGTCATCCACGCCCAAGAGGTCACGCGAGGCAAGCAGAAGGTCACCGAGCTCAAAGACGCGATCGCCAAGAACGAGGTCATGGTGCTCGTGGAGCAAGTCAACACCGACGGCCAAAAGTCGACGCTCAAGGTGCGTTGCGACCAGGCGGTCTTTACGGCGGGGGCCAAGCCCAAGACCGGGCGTGTCGAGTTCTCGGGCAATGCCAAGGTCTGGGCCTATGGGATGAGCTTTTTGCAAGATGGCGAGCTCAATACCACAGGCGGCTGGATCGACCTGGGCGACCCGGATGACCTCGAGAACAAGCCTCTGAACTTTAGCCTGGAGGGGCTCAGCGGGGCGGTAAAGGTGCGCGAGACCGAGGGCAAGAAGAAGTGATGAGCCCGGTGACGCGTCGCATTGAGGTGACCGAGCTCGCCAAGGTCTACCGGAAGCGCCGGGTGGTCGATGGGGTCTCGCTCAGCTTCGAGCAGGGGGAGATCGTCGGGCTGCTCGGGCCAAACGGCGCGGGCAAGTCCACGACCTTCTACATGATTGTCGGGCTGATCCGCCCGGATAGCGGCAAGGTCCTGCTGGATGGCACTGAGGTCACCCGGATGCCCATGTACCAGCGCGCCCGACGGGGGATTGGCTACCTGGCGCAAGAGGCGAGTGTCTTTCGCAAGCTCACGGTGCGCGAGAACGTGCTCTTGGTGCTTGAGATGACGGGCTTCCCGCGCAAAGACCGTGCCGCCCGCGCCGACCAGCTCATGGAGGATCTCAAGATCACCCACCGTGCCAGCGCCCGCGGTGCCGAGCTCTCGGGCGGGGAGCGTCGCCGTGTCGAGATCGCCCGAGCCTTGGCCGCGAATCCCTCGTTCTTGCTCCTCGACGAGCCCTTTGCGGGGATCGACCCGCGGGCAATCGACGATATCCAAGAGATGGTCCAGGAGCTGAAAAACCGTGGGCTTGGCGTCCTCATCACGGATCACAACGCCGCCGCTACCCTCAACCTCACCGACCGTACCTACGTAATTGTCGATGGGAAGGTGGTCTTCGAGGGCACGCGCGACCAAGTGGCGCAGAACGAGGATGTCCGGCGCTTCTATCTGGGGGAGAACTTCAAGCTGTGACCCGCACGGACCGCATCGTCCTCCTAGAGATCGTCGGGCCGTTTTTTGGCTCGGTGCTTCTCTTTACCAGCCTCTTTTTGGCGGCGGGGGAGCTGCAGAAGCTGGCGGAGTTTGCGCAAAAAGGGGTCCCGGTCACCGAGCTGCTCACGATGGTGGCCTACACCATGCCCTATGTCCTGGCCTACACGATTCCCATGGCCATGCTCCTGGCGACCCTGCTCGGCTTCGGGCGGCTCTCAGGGGACTCGGAGATTGTCGCGCTGTTTGCCTCGGGGACCAGCTTTCCGCGCATCATGGTGCCCGTGATTGGCTTCGCGCTAGCCATCGCCCTGCCCATTATCGTGGTCAACCAGAGCATGATCCCGATCGCCAACCAGCGCCGGGAGGAGATGGCCCGCAGTGTCCGCCAGCGTGGCTCCACTGCCGCCGCGACCAGCGACGCCTTCACGCTCGTGGTCAACGGTGCCCAGCAGGACCAGCGCTACCTGGTGCGCTCCGAGGGCGGGGTGCACTTTGGCAAAGACGGTACCGCGTTTCTGGACCGCGTGGGGATTCTCATCTTTGAGCACGGCCTCGCCGTCAAGGCCGTGGGAGCGGCGCGGGCGGAGTGGAAGCTGGGAACCAACACCTGGACCCTGGTCGATGAGAAGCAGAGCCCCCTCTGGATGGCCGACAGCGCTACCCTGCTTGTCAATACCAGCAAGAGTGTCGCCTTTCGCGAGGTGACCCTGGGCAAGCCTAAAGACCTCTCTACTCTTGCGCCCAAGGTGACAGAAGTTACCAGCGCGGAGCTACCGACCAGGGCGCGGGTGCTTCGGGAGAACGGGGACCTGCCTGGAGCACGCGAGGCGGAGATCGAGCAACAGGGGCGCATCTCGTTTCCCCTCGCCGCGCTGGTCTTTGCGATGGTGGGCGCGCCGCTGGGCGTGCAGAGGACACGCTCGGGGAAGGGGATGGGGTTTGGGTTCTCGGTGCTGATTACCTTTGTGTACTGGACAACGGTGCAGATCTTCCAGGCAGTGGGCAAGGGCGGAGGGCTTCCTCCCGTGGCGGCCTGCGAGATTCCCAATGTGCTGGGGATTGTCGCGGGAATCTGGTTGATCTGGCGTGTGGCGCAAAAGGGCGCGGTAAACTAAGGATACTGTGAACACGACACTGATCTTCTTCACGCTCCTCGTGCCAGTCTCGGGCTTTATTGCCTGGGCCGGGGACAAGATCGGTCACGTGATCGGCAAGCGTCGCCACTCCCTGCTGGGGCTCCGGCCTCGTCACACCGCGACCCTGGTCACCATTCTCTCGGGTGTCGGGATCGCGGCGGCCTCGTTTGGGATGATGTTTGCCTCCAGTGCCAGCTTCCGCGATGTGATCCAGCGGGGCGGTCAGCTCCGGCGTGAGAACGAGGAGCTTGGCCAGCAGATTCGCCAGTCCGGCCAGCGGGTTCGGCTTCTCCAGCACGAGGCGACCCTGGCCGAGCAAGAGCAAAAGAAGGCGGAGCAGGCACGGGCTGAGGCGACCAAGCGCCGCAACGAAGCGGAGGCAAAGTTTACCAGCGCGAGCTCATCGCTGACCCTGGCTGAGGTGAGCCTGCTGGAGGAGAAGAGCCGCCTCGGGCGCACTCAGGCATCGCTGGAGGCCGCCCAGGAGCGGGTCGCGCAGGCACGGAGCGCACTCGATGAGGCCCGTCAGCGCCGCGAGCACGCCGAGGTCGCAGCGAAACTGGTGGAGGGACGGCTCGCGGCGGCGCGTGAGGAGGCCCGCAAGGCGCAGGGACTTGCGGACCGTGCGACAAGCGAGTTCAACCTCGTGGTTCAGGAGCAGAAGCGGCGTCTAGAGGGGCAGCGCGGGGAGCTGGAGCGCCTCAACACTCAGGTGTCGGAGCAGACACAGCGGCTCAGTGACCAGCAGCGCACTCTGGAGAACCAGAGCACTCAGGCCACCCAGCAGAAGCGTGAGGTAGGGCGCCTCGCCATGGAGCTGGAGCTCCTGGAGAAGCAGCGGCAGGAGCTGGAGAAGCGCCGCAACGAGGCCCAGGACTCGCTCAACGAGGTCCTTAAGGTTACCATTGCGCTCCGCAACGGGCAGATTAGCTACCGTGTCGGGGAAGAGGTTGCCCGCCTCTCGGTGCCCAGTGGCAATGAGTGGAAGGTGCACAACATCCTCGAGGGCCTGCTGATGACCGCATCCCGCCAGGCAGAGAAGCGGGGTGCCCGCACGGCACCAGGAGGGATTCGGGCGGTCTGGATCCCCGAGCGGCAGATCCAGGGCGACGATGGCAAGGTGCAGAACCTGGCCGAGGTGGATGCCCTCCACACGGCGGCCAAGAACATCAGCAAGTCCAAAGAGGAAGTGGTGGTCGTGGTGACGGCGGTGGGCAATGCGGTGGTGGGGGAGCCCGTGCCCGTGGACATCAAGACCTGGCGCAACCCGCTCATCCTCACGGCGGGACAGTCGCTGGGGGAGCTGACGGTCGATGGGAACAAGCCGGGGGCGGAGCTGGCGGAGACCCTCTCACGGTTTCTGCGTGGTGAGGTGCGCAAGCGGCTGCTGGAGGCGGGGACGATTCCCATCGGGGACACAGGGGAGCAGAGTGTGGGGGAGACCAGCTTGGACACGCTCCTGAAGGCGCTCGACTCCGTGCGCTCCCTGCACGCCCGCGCCCGTGTGACTGTCCGCGCCGCCCGTGACCTGCGTGCCGCGGACCCGGTCGCGCTGGAGTTCGAGATCAAGCCCGTGGAGGCACCGGTCGTGCCCCCGTTCCAGCACCAGCCGTGAGAGTTCTCGCCATCGATCCGGGAAGCGCCAAGTGCGGAGTCGCAGTGGTGGAGCCCGGCCAGCTCTTGCACCGGGAGATTGTCGCCCGGGACCAGCTTCTTGTCAGGGTCGCAGCGCTTCGGGCACAGCTTACTCCTGATGTGATTGTCCTGGGCGATGGCACTCAGAGTGGGGCGCTCCTCACCGCTCTGCCAGAGGCGCGGCTTGTGAAGGAGGCCTACACCAGCCAGCGTGCCCGTGAGCGCCTGCGTCGAAGCCTGCCTTGGTGGAGGCGCGTTCTCCCTCTGAGTGCCCCCTACGACGATCTCGTTGCCGTGATTCTCGCCGAAGACTGGCTGGCACAGCAGGAATCCCCGTGCGAGTCGCCGAACTCTCCGGCATGAAACGATTGCTTTTTCTTGCCGCAACGGTTGCCTTGGCGACAGCGGCGCACGCCGATGTCAAGCTCCCCGCGATCCTCAACGAGGGCATGGTCCTCCAGCGAAGCGCCCCCCTGAACTTCTGGGGCTGGGCCGATGACGGGGAGCAGGTGACGGTAGAGTTCCTCGGGCAGAAGAAGACGGTCACGGCCAAGAACGGCAAGTGGGAGCTCACGCTCAAGGCCATTCGTACCGCAGGCGGCCCCTTCCCCCTGACCATCTCCGGTAAGAACAAGATCGAGTTTAAGGATATTCTAGTGGGAGAGGTCTGGGTCTGCTCGGGGCAGAGCAACATGGAGTGGACACTCAAGAACTCGTTCCAGTCCGACGGCGATATCGCCAAGTCTGCCAACCCGAACCTGCGGCTCTTCATGGTCAAGAACACCCGCTCCGATAGCCCCAAGCAGGATGTCGAGGTCCAGCAGCCCTGGGGAGCGGCCTCGCCGGAGACCGCCGCGGGGTTCTCGGCGGTGGGCTACTACTTCGGGCGGATGCTCCAGGAGAAGCTGGGGGTCCCCATCGGCCTGATCTCCTCCGACTGGGGCGGCACCCCCGCAGAGGCCTGGACCCCGGAAGAGAGGCTCACGAGCAACCCCGAGCTGAAGAAGATTGTCGAGAGCTACCCCGCGGCCCGGGCCCGCTACGACGAGCAGCTGAAAAAGTGGGAGGCGGACTCCGCGCAGGCAAAGGCCGAGGGCAAGCGCGCACCAAACCGCCCCAACCTCTGGCGCTACTCCGAGCTCTACAACGCCATGATCGCCCCGATCACCCACTTTGGGATTCGTGGCGCGATCTGGTACCAGGGCGAGTCCAATGCCAGCCGCGCGATGCAGTACCGTGAGCTCTTCCCGACCATGATCGAGAGCTGGCGCTCGGTCTGGGACAAGAAGGACATGCCGTTCTATCTCGTCCAGCTCGCTCCCTACCAGGGAACCGGCTCGCCCAAGACCGAGTACGCCGAGCTTCGGGAGGCCCAGACCCTCGCGACCCAGCGCCTCAAGAACGTGGGGATGGCGGTGATCACGGACGTGGGGGAGGAGAAAGATATCCACCCCAAGAAGAAGCAGCCCGTGGGGGAGCGCCTGGCGCTACTGGCGCGGCGCGATCTCTACAAAGAGAAGGGCTTAGTGGCTCAGGGGCCCAGCATGAAGAAGGTGTCGTTCGACGGGGCCAAGGCGGTCGTGACCTTTGAGAACACGGGCACGGGCCTAATGGCAGCGTCCACGGACTCGCTGGGCAATAGTGTCGAGGCGGGCAAGGTGGTCGGCTTTACGGTCGCGGGCAGTGACGGTGTCTTCTACCCCGCCGAGGCCGTGCTGGAGGGGACGGACCGGGTCGTGGTGACCTGCGCTCAGGTACCCAGCCCCAAGGCGGTGCGCTACGCCTTTATCAACTTCCCGATCACCAATCTCTGGAACAAGGAAGGCCTGCCCGCCAACCCCTTCCGCTCGGACATGCCGAAGTGAGTCCGACCCAAGGCCTCGCTCAGCAGCCCTTGAATTCCTTCCTAGAGGCCGATGCGGCGCGCGCCGATGACGAGCTCAACCGGGTGTATGGGCTGCTGGTGGCGGCGCTTGCGAAGAATCCGAAGGGCACGACGGCGCTCCGCAGTGCCCAGCGTGCCTGGCTGGTCTTTCGCGATGCCGAGGTAAAGGCGGCGGGCGAGGCCTTTGGCGAGGGCACCGGGCGGCGTCAGGTAGAGGCGGGGACCCTGGGGCGCTTGCTTCAGGAGAGAAATGCCTGGCTCCTGCTGGCGCTGGCGGGCAAGTCGGCACTGGGCTCGGGCAAGGAGCGCGCGGCGGCAGATGCCCAGCTCAATGCCCTATGGAAGACCCATGAGGGGACGAGCCGGGGGCCGCAGCGGGCTTGGCTGGCCTGGCGCGATGCCGAGGTCGCGTTCTGGAGTGTCTACCGCGGGGAGAGCACCAAAGACGCTGTCCTTACCCGGCTGACCTGGGAGCGCTGCCGAGCCCTGAGCGGGGGCTAAGCCTTGGGGAGTGCGTGGACAAGCTGATCGAGCTCCTCCCGCGAGGCGGGAAGTGCCCCCAGAGGCCCCACACGCTCTAGGAGCTGCTGGGTGCCCTGGCGCTCAAAGGCCGTGCGGTGGTAGGGCAGAAGCGTCTCCACCGCCAGCAAGATCCGTAGATAACCGGGCGTCAGGTGCTTGCGATCTGGGAGCCAGGAAGCAGCGGCGAGCGTGTCGAGACAGACCAAGACACGCCCAAAGTCCCGCTGCTGCCACAGGGGGAGCAGGCACGCGGTGGCACGCTCCCACGCCGCCTCGTAGTGCCCCGATGCCAGGAGCCAGGTCGCCTCGATCGAGCAGACAATGTTCTCCACCGAGGTAAAGCGGAGCGTGTCCAGCACCGCTTGGCTCTTGTCGAGCAGGAGCCGTGCAGCAGGCAGTGCCTCTTGCTGGAGGTGGGCGATCGCTTGCAGGTAGTACAGGGTGGCGACCTGGCTATCGGGAGCTGTGGTTCTCTGGAGGTGCTGAGTGAGGGTCTGCTGGCACTGCTGGAGTGCTTCTTGCGCCCGACCGAGCCGCAGATAGGTCCAGATCTGGCTAATGCGTGCCTGCTCGCGGATATGGGCGGGGGTCTGGGGGTGGCTTTCGCAGCGACCGTTGAGCACCAGGGCCTCGTCGAGCTGCCCCGCTTTTTCATGCCAGTGTGCCAGCGCCAGCAGCCACTCGGGATTGTTCTCGCGCTCGGAAGCCGACAGGAGAGAGTCCGCCTTTGCCAGCCAGGTCGTTGCGGACTCCAGCCGCTGCTGGTAGAGCTCGAGGTGGAGCAGGTGTGCCAGGAGGGAGAGAGGAGTCTCGCCCCCCGCTCCTGCCGCCAAGCAAGCATCGATGTAGCCCCCGAGCTGCTCGCGTGCCTCGTCGAAGCCTGCGTAGACCCACCAGTAGCCCAGCTGGCTCAGGAGCATCGTAGCCAGGGAGTCGAGCTGCTGGGTCTGCCGAAGGTGCGCCATGGCTTGGAGGATATTCTCCCGCTCCCGTGGCGACTTCATCTGCGGGGAGTCCTGGCGAAGCTGGGCGAGGTACCACTCCGCGTGCCGCTGGCGTGCTTCGTCCCACGCCTCCGGGGCGAGCTGGGAGCGCGCAAAGCTACGAACTGCCTCCAGCAGGCGGTAGCGCGGCTCCGGCGTGGTCTCAATCACGAGCAGCGAGGCCGCCTGGAGCTCATCGCTGGCATCGAGGGCGAGCTCTCCTCCCACGGCCTCGGCGGCCTCCAAGCACCAGCCGCCCCGGAAGACCGCGAGGAGGGGCAGGAACCGCTGTGCCTCGGGGGAGAGCAGCTCGTAGCTCCACTCGATGGTTGCGTGGAGCGAGAGCTGGCGTGCAGGGACATCCTTGCTGCGGTTGACCAGGAGGTCGAAGCGGTCCTCGATTCGGGCAAGGATCTGCCCCAGAGAGAGAACTCCCGTGCGTGCCGCGGCCATCTCCAGCGCGAGGGGAAGTCCATCGAGGCGCTGACAGAGGGTGCGTATCTGTGCGACAGTCTCGTCGCTGGCCTCAAACTCGGGGCGGAGCTGGCGCACTCGCTCAAGAAAGAGAGCCACCCCCGCCTCGGTGCTAAGGGGGGAGAGCGTGATCACTTGCTCGCCGCGCAGGCTGAGCCGGCGCCGGGAGGTCACCAGGAGCCGCACCGACGGGGCCTGCTCCAGCAGAAAGCGCAGGATGGGGTGGAGCGTCTGGTTGTCGAGCTGCTCCAGGTTGTCGAGAACCAGCAGGGTGGGGTAGCGCCCGAGTGCTGCGACCACGCGGCGGGGGATATCCTCGGGGCCACTGCCGGGCAAGGGGCTGGGAAGCGCGACCCCGAGGCGCTCGAGCTGGCTTGCCAGCAGGGGCCAGAGGCGCAAGGGATCGGTCTCCTCCTCCATGCCCAGAAAGAGCACCAAGAGAAAGTGGGCTGTGGCGGCGAGCTGATGGGCGGCCTCCAGGGCTAGGTGGGTCTTGCCCGTGCCTCCTGCGCCAAGGAGAGTCAGCAGGCGCGCTTGTGGCACCCGCTCACAGAGCAGTGCCCGCTCCGCCTCACGGCCCACGAGGGAGGTGAGCGGAGTGGGCAGTGACGACCGTCGGCTGGGCTCGGTGCGGAGCGGGGGGAACTCCGAGAGGAGCTGGGGGTGACAGAGCTGGTAGATCGTCTCGGGGTGCTCGATATCCTTGAGGGTGTGCTGTCCTAGGTCGCGTAGGGTGCAGTCAGCAGGACACGCCTCGCCCAGCACGCTTGTGGTGGTCTCTGAGAGTAGGACTTGGCCGCCATGCCCTACGGCGAGAAGCCGGGCCACACGGTTGAGGGTCGGGCCAAAGTAGTCGTGGTCCCGTGCCTCCGCAGCCCCACTATGAAGCGCGATGCGGACACGGAGCTCAGAGTCTCCCGCGAAGGTCAAGGGCTGGCTCTGGAGCGCACGCTGGATCTGCAGGCTAGCACGGAGCGCCGCGACAGGCTCGGGAAAGACCGTACAAAACGCATCGCCGATTGTCTTGAAAACCTGCCCCCCTGCCGCTTCGACTTGGGTGCGGAGGAGGGCATCGTGGTGCTGGAGAGCCTGCCGCATCTCCTCAGGATGGCTCTCCCAGAGACGTGTGCTGCCCTCAATATCGGTGAAGAGGAAGGTTTGCATGAGTTGCGTGTGAACCGGAGGCGACTGGAGTGGTCCCGAGGCTATTATAGCAGAACGAGAATTTTCTGAGAAGCGGTTGACGGCCGTGGGACAACCAGGTATGATCGCCGGGTAGCCCTCTCCGCAAGGTGGCAGTGTGTGGCACATGTCGGAGAAGGGAACTTAGAATGATATATCGGATTTTGACGGGTGTGCTGTGTGCCTTGGTCTTTGCGGGAGCTGCCCAAGCGCAGACGACTGTCTTTGACTCCTTGACCAATCGGACGTCGACAAGTATACCGGCGGCGACCAATACGTTCATGGGGCAGATCTTTAGTGTGGCGTCTCCGGGGAGCTTCTTGCTCAGTAGCTTTCAGGTGGCGATTGTCAACGGGACCGGAACCAACTTCGCCAGCACCACGACATTTCGGCTCCGAACCCAGTTCTACGGTGCGGCAAATACCGGTGCCTCTCCTGTCTTTAGTAGCCCGGTAGGCTCGACCATCTCGGTGAACTTTACCAACTTTGCTTGGACATCAGGAACCTTCACGACGCTCACGGTCAACCTAGGCACTCCGCTCCTGATTCCCTCCACACCGACAACCAACCTGGGTGTGGTCTTTAACCTTCAGGCCGATACCGGAGCTGGCTTCGTCTCCCAAGACAACTTGACCGTCGCTGTTCGGGGCGGTGGCACCAACCCTGCCCCCCTGATCGGTGCCTTTACCGGCTACACCAGCCCCAACTACGGCTACCTGCGCAACGCCTCGGGGCGCACCGACTTTAACTTCGACTCCACCGATGCCCGCAGTATCGGTGTCAATAGTGGCCTCGCGTTCCGGTTGATCGCCGCGGCACCGGAGCCTTCCACCCTCGCCCTCTCTCTCTTGGGGGTAGCAAGCGCTGGGGGGCTGCTGCGACGCCGGCGGCAAGGCTAGGCAAACTACTGGCAAACGGACGGGCTTGACGGTACGATACGACATGTCTATTACGATCGAAGTGTCTGAGGAAACGGCTGCTGCGATACAGGCAACCCCTGAGGGGCTGGAGCGCGCCCGTGAGCTTCTGGAGGCTGCGTTCGAGGCTCCTGACGAGGAGACGCTTGCAGGGCTTCGGCGCGGGCTCGCGGACATTGTCGCAGGCCGTACAGCGCCACTAGAGGAGTCCTACACACGGGGGCGGGAAGCGCTTGTGGCAAGGATGCAACAAACAAAGTGAAGCGCTATGCTATCCGTTTCTCTCAAGAAGCGGAGCAAAATGCAATCGCTGAGGCGCACGCACTCTTTGAGCACACAGGAGACCAGCAGGCTGGGCAGCGCTCCACGAGGCGTTTTATCGTGCGGCAGGGGCACTGGCGACCCTGCCCGAGCGCCATTCCATCCGTGAGAGTGAATCAGAGCTCCTGGGCTTTGAGGTGCGGCGGCTCCTAGTCCAAGGGCGATTTCTGCTCTTCTATCGAGTCGAGGAGGCGCTGGATGGTCCCGTTGTCTTTGTCGTCTTTATTCGGTCCGGATTTCGTGATGGTTTAACATCCGACGAAGCGCGACGTATCCTGCAAAACCAGCTACCCTAGAGGCAAACTTGCTGGCAAACGGGCGGGCTTGGCGGTAGGATGAAGGCGCATGTCCGACTCCCCCTTGCCCTCTCCCACCCCAAAATCTATCGATCTGGATGAGCTCTCCGCAGGGCTCAATGCCCAGCAGTTTGAGGCCTACGCGCACACCAAGGGCGCGGCGCTTGTGTTGGCGGGGGCGGGCTCGGGCAAGACCACGGTGCTCATCCGGCGGATCGCACGCCTGATCGCGGAGGGCGTGCCTCCTGAGAAGATCCTGGTCACGACCTTTACCCGCCGCGCCGCCGATGACATGAGCGAGCGCTTGGTCAAGCTCCTGGGAGAAGAGGCGGTGGTCGGGCTGTGGATCGGGACGTTCCACTCGCACTGCCTGCGGATTCTGAAAAAAGAATGGGCCGAGCGCTTCGGCAAAGAGGGGCGCTTCGACCTGGCCGACGAGTACTGGCAAAAGCGGGTCTGTCGCGCCATTCTGGGCAAGATGGGCGACTACAAGTCCCTGCCTCAGCCGCCCTTTGGCCAGAACATGAAGCTCGATCCCAAGCTGGCGCTCCTGGCGATCTCAACCGCCAAGAACAGCGGCTTCGACTGCGAGCAGGGCGAGACCGCCCTCACCAAGATCTACCCGGACTGGGAGGAGCCGCAGGTACACAGTGTCGCCAAGTTCTGGCGCTGCTACGAGCAGGCCAAGCAGAAGGAGTTCGATGTCCTCTCCAAGGTGCCCGCCCGCCGCCTAGACTTCGACGATCTTCTCGTGGAGGCGCTGTATCTCCTGCGTGACGATAAAAAAGCCCAGGAGGAGTACCTCAGCAAGTTCGACTATCTCTTGGTGGACGAGACCCAGGACACGAGCGAGGTGCAGTGGCAGCTGGCCCGGCTGCTTGCTAAGAAGCACGGCAACCTGTTTATTGTGGGGGATGTGGGGCAGAGTATCTACGGCTTCCGTGGCTGTGATCCCAAGCGCACGGTGATGGGCTTTCAGGCGAGCTACCCCAACGGGGAGATCATCCGCCTGCCCGCCAACTACCGCTCGCAAGGGACTGTCGTGACGGTCGCCAATGAGCTGATCGCCCACGCGGACCTCGACGACCGCTACCGCCTCCTGATGGAGCCCACCCGGCTCTCGGCGCAGGAGCCCTGGCTCTCGCAGCACCTGGATGCCGAGGCGGAGGCCCTCTGGGTGGTGGAGCGCCTGCGGGAGCAGCTGAGCACCGAGCCCAACATGGCCTTCCGGGACTTCGCTCTGCTCTACCGCACCAATGCCTACTCGCGCTGCTTCGAGGACGCGCTCATCAACGCGGGGATTCCCTACCAGATCACCGGCGGCACGAGTTTTTACAATCGCAAAGAAGTCAAAGACCTGCTGGCCTACCTGCAGCTCTCGGTCGATCCCAACTCCGAGGCGGGCACGGAGGCGTGCAAGCGTATCCTCAATATCGCCAGTAAGAAGTTTGGCCGCCCGACCCGCTCGCTGGGGATGGGCTTTATCAAGAAAGTGGAGGAGCAGGCGGAGAAGAACAAGTGCTCGTTCTACGAGATGCTGAAAAAAGGGGTCTACACCACCCAGCAAGAAGTGGCGATCCTAGACTTCCGCAAGCAGATCAAGGAGATCCACGAGGCAGGCGAGACCGCCCAGACCCGCCTCATGGCCGCGCGGCTCTCGGGCTACGACGACTTCATTGTCAATGAGGACGGCGACAGCGAGGACGAGGGCGAGGGCTCTAGCCGCCTGGACAACCTCGATGAGCTGGTCGCGGCGAGCCAGCGCTTCTTCGCGCCCGAGGCGATGCTGACCTTTGTGGGCGGGCAGATCCGCAAGGCCAAAGACGCTGGCAAGGGGCAAGACGCGGTGAACCTGATGACGGTGCACAAGTCCAAGGGGCTGGAGTGGCGCTGTGTCTTTGTGGTCGGCTTTGCGATGAACCTGCTCCCGCACCACCGCAGCCTGCGCTATGTCGATGGCGAGCTCCTCCCGGACTCGCTGGAGGAAGAGCGCCGGATCGCCTACGTGGCCATCACCCGCGCCAAGGAGCAGTTCGCCCTCTCATGGCCGCAGTACCACAACGCCAAGGCCCTGGGACCATCGCCGTTTCTGATCGAGATGCCGACTCTGGCCCCGCTAGTGGACGATGCCCTGCGCTCGCAGCACAAAGAGGACGACGATGCCCAGGCCCTCGCCGACGAGGAGTTCGAGGAGTAGAGCAGGGCCACCCGCTTAGCGAAGCTCCCATACCTCGACTTGGTTGGCCTGAAAGACCCGCGTCCCGCGCTCCTGGGCGAGGCGCTGGCTGAAGCGAACCTGGTTCTCGGTGGGAAAGAGGGACGGGGCAGGCTGCGGTGCGCTCCCCACGACGAGATGCGTGATGCCTGCCTTGCGGACATCGGAAACAAAATCTTCGTAGCGGACGAGCCGGATCGCACCTTGCAGGTAGGGATGGGGGAGCCAGCAGGGGCGGTCGCAGTAGTAGGCCGTGTCCGCGACAAGAAGAATCCGAGCCGTGGGCGCGGTGTTCTGGTTGATCCAGGCAAGAGCCGGGTAGAGCGGTAGCTCACGGCGGAGAAAGCGCTCCCGCTCCTCCCTGCCCCCGATAATCGCCGGCAGAGCACGGGGCACGTCCCGTAGCGCTTGTGCCCCCACCAAGAGTGCCAGCAGGGCGGCAACCGCGGCGAGTGGGCGCACGTGCTGCAGGCGAAGTACGGCCAGCAGGGCAAGAACTGGGAGCGACGGGATCAGGTAGCGCGGGTAGGGCCCAACCAGCCAGAGAGTCAGGGCGAGCACCCCGAGCACGCTCCCCGCGAGCCGTCTCTCGACCACCGAAGCGGAGCGCCAGAGGCCAAAGGACAGCAGCGTGAGAGCGATCAGCACCCCACGAATCCCCTGCCGCGTGGTGGCGTCCCAGCTCTGGCTGCTTCCCCAGTTGTAGAGCTGGTTGAACGCCATGAAGATCTCGGACTGCCCCGACGGCCAGTCGCGTGTCGGGAAGACATGGGCTAGCGTGGGGTAGAGCGGGTTTCCGGTGAGCAGGGCCGCGCGGATAAAGTAGGGCAGTGCCGGCGCGAGCACCAGCGCTAGAAAGAGCACGCGGTCTCGGCCGGTGCGTGTGCCGCTGGCAAGGAGCAGAGACGGCCCCAAGGCGAGCATCGTGAGCTTGCACGAGCCCGCAAACCCGCTGAGGAGCGCGGCTAAGAGCCAGAGCTGGCGGTTGTCGCGCTGGAGAGCAAGCGTGAAGGCAAGCAGCGCCGCCGACACTTGAAAGGCAACCCCCAGGTCGATATAGGCCGAGCAAAACTCCCCGCGCGCCAGCAAGACCAGCGCCGCTCCTCCCAGCAAGCCCGCGGTTCGGTTTCCCAGGGCCGTCCCGAGTGTTGTCAGGGCAACCAGCGTCAGCGCCCCGAGTGCAAAGTGCAGCAGCTTGGCCGCCGTATCGCTCCAGAGGGCGAGCGGAAGTCCAAAGAGCATGTCCACGCCCATCGGCCACTGGGTCATGGTGAGGGTGGGGAGGTAGTCGAGGCGGCCTGTCCCCAGCCAGCGCTTGAGCGCCGTGAGGTGGTAGAACTGCCCATCGTGGTCGGTTACGGGAGCGGCTGCGAGCGGCAGGTAGCAGACGAGGGTAACCCCAAGCGCCCAGGCCAGCGGCTCACGCGGAAGGGAAATCTTCGGGAACGGCAGAAAGTCCCGTCGTGCCCAGAGCGCAAGGGCGAGCAGGCCAACCACAAGAGCAAGCGGCCGCGCCAGCCCGACCGCTCCCAGCCCAAAGAAGACATACGGAAGCGCCCCCAGTCCCAGTGCCAGTGCCAAAATCGGCTCCGCAGAGAGACCTTTCCCGAGGCGCACCAACCGTCGCCCCAGCGCCAGTGCCAGCCAGAGCAGTGCACTCACAAAGAGCGGATCGGTGAGCAGAGGGCAGGGAAGCATCGCCCCATTCTCCGGTGGCATTACTCTGGCCGAGGAGGCAGGCCGGCGTCTTGGGTATCGGCGGGGAGGGCAATGGCGGGGCGGCGCTCGGGGCGGGCGAGGTTGGCGAGCTGGTCAGGATTAAGAGGAGGAAAGGGTGGGAGAACCGGAGCCACCCAGAGCGTCCCCGGGCTAACAAACTCGGGACGCCCCAGAAGGTTGGAGTTGCGTGTCCAGACAGGAATCGCGTTCCAAGGATGGAGCCGGAGCTTCAGGAGGCGGTCGTCGCTGGTGAGTGAGCCAAGATAGCTCCCATCCCGCCGGAAGGTCTCCGTGCTCTCAGGGGCGACCCAGCCAATCGCCTTTGCCTGGTTGTCGTAGAGCAGGTTGCCCGCCTGGAGCGCGATCCAGTTGCCCTGGGAATCGAAGAGGTAGCGCACGTCGCGGCTGGTTCCCGGCGAGAAGCCCTCGGTGGCCACACCGCCGCCACAGCCAGAGAGCATGAGGCAGGCGAGCCCGGCGAGTAGTCGATAACGGTTCATAGGACAAACCTCCTGAGACAATTCTACCCTAGAACGTCGTGCCGAAGAGCGAGGCACCGGCCAGGTCGGTGCCGGTGAGGTTGGCCCCTTCAAAGGCCGCGCCCTCTAGGTCGCCGTCGGTGAACAGGGCGCGGGTGCAGTTGGCGTTTTCCAGGTGGGCGTTGGAGAGATTGGCGCGGGTAAAGTCGGCGTCGGTGAGGTTGGCACCCTCGAAGTGGGCATCCCGCAGCTTGGCGTCCACGGCCCTGAGGCCCGTCAGGTCCCGCCCCCGCAGGTCCACGCCACGCAGGTCGAGGCCGGAGAAGTCGCGGGTGGCGAGCGCGCGCTCCAGCACCTTGGGGTTGACGGTGGAGGCGATATAGCGCTCCTCGCGCCAGGGATCGGCACCGTTGTGGTAGCCGATCTCCCCCTCCCAGTACCCAAGTTTATCTTCCGCAAGCAGCTCGATCCGCTCCAGCCACTTGACCGACTTGTAGAAGTACCGCCCCGGCGTGACAATGCGCACCGGCCCGCCATGAATCTCGTCCAGCGGCGCGCCATCGGCGGTAAAGGCGACCAGGCAACCCAGCTCCAGCGCCTCGGCGAGCACCAGCGAGGTGCTGTGCTCGCGGTCCGAGCGTGCCACAAACGAGACAAACTGTGCCTCGGGGAGCGGGCCGCCACAGAGCGCGAGCAGGTCGGCCAGCAGAATCCCGGTGAAGGTCACGCCCAGCTTACTCCAGCGCGTCACACAGTGAATGTCGTGGGTCTGTGTCTGCTGTGGCAGGGCAAGGAGCGCCTCTAAACCAAACACCCGCCGTTCGGTCACGGCTCCGTGTACGGTTACGGTCCACGGCGCGGTGTCTCCCGCACGCGGCACCTTCTCCCCGACCACGGGCCACTTCCCCGGCGCGGCAAGTTTTTGGTTCGGCGGCAAGTTCATGGGGCTATTTTACCGGGGATTTGTGCGGGGATTGTGCGGGGATTGGAAATCCCCGGCACAGGGGAGGGAGCGCCCCGGGGGCGCGGAGAGGGCTTGTCTCTGCGTGTCCACGAGACGCTCCTCTTCTGTGCTGGGTAATTTATGCCCGGCTACTGCCCAGCTCAGAACCGTGCTAGTGGCTTCACCCCGCGCTCTGTCTCTGAGAGTGTTCTGATCTCTTGCCACAAGTCGTAGGTGAGGAGGGGCTCCCGTGCCCAAAAGCTCGCGTGGTACTCACCGTCGCCGCCGCCCCAGCTCCAGCTGTAGGCCCAGCCGGCTGTCTCTCCGAGCCGGATCAGCTCCTGTAGGTCGCTGTGGTCGGGGCGCTCAACATAGTCCTCCGGGTGCTTCTTTCGCGGCTCGTTACAATCGGCAAGTTGGCGTAGGAGAGCTCTGGGGTTGGCTAGCCCGGAGAGAACATAGCCTGAGAAGGGATCGTCGTGCTGACTCGTGCCGCAGAGAGTGTGAAAGATTGTTTGGTCTTTGCAGGTCACAAGCAACGCCCCAAAAGTTCGTCCATGGCTATCCCGCCACTCCCGACGACCCACTTCTGGGCACCAGCGCAGCGCCTTTTGTTGGGTGGGTGTGCCACATTCCAGCCCGTTCAAGAGGAGATACGGTGGGTTTTGCTCAACGATGCTCCGTCGCCATGCCCAAGTCCCCTCTGTCTTATAGTCGAAGAAGATCGCGCCCTTGAGCTGTTCCTCAAGGTTGGTTAGATTATCGTAGCGGGCAGAGATAATGTGATCAAGGGTATTGAGTTTCTTCCAGCTGCGGGTCTGCTTTTGGGCGGCGCAGTGGGCCACAAGCGCATCGGCGAGGGCGGCGTCCTCGGTGACAAAGGCGGTGATGTGCTCGCTGTAGCTGAAGTTCCAGGAGCAGAGTGCCCAGGTGAAGCTCGCCGCGAGGAGGTGGGCTTTTTTGATCAGTGCCTCTCGGTAGAGCGTCCCACTCGGAAACTCGACGGTGACTTCTGGCACGTCTCCGCGCCGTGCCCCGTGTAGTGCCTGGAGATTTGCGGTGGTGGTGGGGATGCTCTTGAAATCCTGCACGAAGAACGCGGGCTGGCCCTCGGCGGCGACAAACGCGGTGAGCGCGGCTTGAAGGTGCTCACTATGATGCCGTGGACTAAACAAGAGCAGGTGCATGCCAGGATTTTACCGGGGATTGTGCTGGGATTGGAAATCCCTGGCACAGGGGAGGGAGCGCCCCGGGGGCGCGGGGAGCAGAGTGCCTCTGCGCGTCCTCGGGACGCTCCTTTCTCTTCTGCCGGGTAATTTACTTCCCGGGCAGTGTGATGGGCTTGAGGGGCACCGTGCCGCCTGAGGGAAGCTTGACGGTCTCACTCTGGTGGTTGGGGCTGATTCCATTCTTGCCCTCTTTGCCCGCCCCGACCCAGTAGTGCTCACCCGGACGAAGCCCGGAGAAGCGGTAGTGTCCGGTGGCATCCGTGACTGCCTCGCCTTCCTGCTGTGAGTAACCGAGACCGCCTAGGCTTCGCGAGAGACGGACCGGGATACCCGCGAGTGGGGTGCCATTGGGGGCAACTACGGTACCTGTGAGCACTCCTGGCTTCTTGGTGAGGGAGAGCGTGAGCGCTTGACCTGGCGCGATAGAGATAGGCTCGCTGTAGCGTCCGTGGCTCTCCGCGGCGAGGGTGAACGGCTTGCGTGTGCGTAGCGGGATGGTGAAGCGCCCTGCGGCATCGGTCGTTAGGCCCTGAAAGGCGAACGCGTCCTCGAACTCCTTGCCTTCGATGCGTAGGGTTGCTCCCGCGACCGGCGCACCGCTGGTATCGCGCACGGTGCCGGTGACGGGTGGGAGAATCTCAGCCGTGGGGAGGATAAAGTCCTCGGTGTGGGCGGCATTTTGGGCAAGGGTGAAGGTGCGGTCTTTCTCCTTGGGGAGCGTGTAGCCCAGGGGAGGCTCGCCGCCTTGTAGGTAGAGATACTGCTCACCGGCGGGGACGCGCAGCTGGTAGCGACCGGCGTGGTCGGTCTTGGTCGTCTGTACCCACGCCGACGACTTGGGGTGCGCCGGGCCGTAGACACCGACGGAGTACCCGACAAGGGGGCGGTCGTCGGCACCGAGGACACGGCCCGAGATCAGGCAGCCACGCTCTAGGGTGAAGTCGATCCCCGTCAGGTTTTTTCCTGAGCGCACCGCGACTCCCTCGTGGGCACGCGTTGTCCAGTCGGGCGTCCCCGCAAGGTCGAGCGCGATGTTATAGTTTCCCGGAGGAACCCGAAGCGTGTAGTTCCCATGCCCGTCGGTCAGGCTTGTTCCCCAGCCCTCACTGTTGTTCATCCCTTGCGCATCGACTCGGACGAGGGTGCGGGGGGTGCCATCGGGGAAGAGGACGCGCCCGGAGACCTAGACGGCGTGGGGGAAGACAACGGGAGAGGGGGTGGTTTGTGTGGCACCCTGGCGGTAGTCGTAGGCGAGGAGCTTGGCAGCGTTGCAGTAGAGCTCACTGCCGATGCCAAGACGAAGCTGTGCCTCGGGAGGGAGATCGGTAAGCGTCGCAATACCCTCCGCGTCGGTGTGCGCAGTGACAAAGGGTAAGTAGGTCGCGTAGGATTCTGGCCCACCGAAATCCCCTGTTGAGAGGGTTTCGACGCCGATGCTTAGGTTGGCGAGGGGGCTTCCTGTCTCGTCTACGGCCTTCACTTGCAGACTCGTAGCGGTGGTGAGGGTGAGGTCTGCATCGGTTCGGTAGGTTCCCGCGGGGCCAAAACCGGCCTTGGTGACCACGATTGTAAAGCTCTCTCCTGTGTCTGTGATGGGAAACCGGTAGCGCCCCTCTGTATCGGTATCGCCAAGCCGGGCTATCTTGCGGTTTTCCCTTGTGCTACTCCGAAACCAGACCGTGGCTCCCACCGCAGGCGAGCCATCCGGCAGAGAGACACGTCCCCGGACTTCTTTGGGCCAGGTAGGTTCCCAAGAGTTAGCGGGGACAGGCTTGCCCTTGCCTGGAAGCGAGCGCTTGGGGGCGAGCAGCGCCACGAGACTAACCGAAGCGGCGGTGCCCAGCCCAATGCCGATGAGGGCGCGGCGGGTGAGGAGCTCCCGGCTGCGCGAGGTGTCGAGGATGGAGCGCACCCGCGCCTCCAAGCCCTTACCACTCTCTAGGGCGAGGGTGAGCCCAAGGGCTTCTTTGATCCAGAACGAGCGTAACGGTTTCATGACTTTCCTCCCGAGGCAGTGCGAGCAAACGAGACGAGATAGCCGGCGTAGTCCGGGGCCTGGACGCCGGAGCGTAGGACACGGTCGTCGCAGGCGGCTTCCAGCTCGGCGCGGAGCTGGCGGACGAGTAGATGGACAAGAGGGTGGAACCACCAGAGCGCGGCGCTGGCACGGGCCAGCAAGAGCACGAGCCAGTCCCGGCGGTGCAGGTGCACCAGCTCATGGAGCAAGGCAACCCGAAGCGCGGCGTCATCTGCCAGCGACGATTCCGGGAGCAGGACAACCCCACGCCACCAGCCAAAGGTCAGCGGAGAGGCGAGCGCTAGTGACTCACCAGCAATCCGAACCTGGGGGACACGCGCTAAGCGCAGGCGCTGTGCAAGGGCCACGACTTCGTCTCGGACCGCAGCAGGCGCGGGCTGGCTCTGGCGCACGAGCTGCTGCAGGCCGATGAGCCCAAAGACAAGCCGCAGCAGGCAGAGCACACTGCCCGACGCGAGAAACACCATACCGAGGCCCTCCCAGGGAAACGGGGCGGGTGGGGGAAGCGGCGTGGGCTCGGAGAGAGCGATGAACTCGGCGGCTGGTGCAGGGCGCAGGCTCGGCGTGCTCGTTGTCGTGGGCACTGGTTGTTTCGCGACAAGGGGCACAGGCTGAGGTTGTGCCTGCACCAGAATCGGAGCGGGTTGTAGTGGCTCGGTTGGGAGCGGCACGGAGATCAGCGGCGGAGCGACGAGGTGCAGAATCGGAAGCGCTGCCAGCCCGAGCAAGCCTGCGGTGTAGAGAGCGGCTCGGCGCGCGGCACTGGCACGTCGGAGGAGTCGGCCCAGGAGCAGAACCACCGCCAGCAAGAGTGTCGTCTTAGTGAGAAGAAGGAGCATCGTCGCTCTCCTTCCGTGCCGCCGCGATCAGCGCCTCCAGTGCCTCTAGCTCCGTCGGACTGACCGTGGTTTCGTCGTCGTTGAGCAGGGTCGCCATGAGCTCACGGGGCGAGCCGCCAAAGAATGTCCCGAGGAGCCCACGCAGAGCGCTCCGTGCCGCGGTTTTCGGGGAGCGGGTCGGGGCATAGATATACTGCCGCCCCGCCTCCCGGTGGCTGAGATGTCCTTTTTCCTCCAGAATCGAGAGCAGCTTACGGACGCTGTTGTAGCTGGGGCCAGTGCCGTCTGGGGCCGAGAGCGCTGCATGGATCTCCGCGACACTCGCCTCGCCTCGGGCATAGAGAATGTCCATGAGCTGTCGCTCACGTCGTGAGAAGTCACCGTTCATTTGCGAATATTTTCGCACATTGGGGATGTTGTGTCAAGGCGTATTGCGAATATTTTCGCAATTAATTCTTGTGTGGGTGGGTGCGGGCAATAAATTACCCGGCACAGGAAAAGGAGCGTCCCGAGGACGCGCAGAACACAAGCGCTCCCCGCGCCCCCGGGGCGCTCCCTCCCTTGTGCCGGGGATTTCCAATCCCCGCACAATCCCTGGCTATTGCCGCGTGGAGTAGATCTCTAGCACACGCTGAAAGACTGCGTCGGAGTGGAGCCAGGCCACATAGCGCGTGTAGCCCGCACTTCGCTTGTCCCAGAAGCTATTTCCGCCGTCGTTTTCATGGAGCGTGAGCAGGTTCGCACAAGCGGCAGCTGTGTCCTGCAAGAGAATATTAAGGCGCTCCGGCAGGTCATCAAGCAGGCTTCCCAGCCCACAGACTCGGTCGGCGGTGTCCCACTGCGCCTCTTCGGCAAACGAGGCAACCACGGCATCGAGGTAGCTCTGGAATGCCTCGCGGCGCGGCATGGGCCAGTGTTGCCAGCCATCCTGCGCCACTTTCTGGTAGATCAGCTCCGTGCACAAGACGCTCGTTTCATCGTGGGTGAGCTCGACCAGGCGGGGGAGAAAGTAGGCGAAGCTGTCTTCCGTAATCGTATTAAAGACCCCAAAATGGTAGTCTGAGAGGTCTTCGTCGGTGAGGGCACGCAGGGGCTTGGTGAGGAGCGGAGCGGTGTCGAGTTGCTTGAGGGGGCTATGAGGAATCACCGTCGGCCGTGGCGCATCGGCGAAGGCGGTGTAGAGCGCCTCAAGGGCAGCGGAAACGGCGGCTGTCATCTCGCCAAAACTATACCGCCTTTGAGGCAGGCGCCGTATTATTTGGGATAACTGAGATGGATACACTCAAACTTTTCGATGTGGTTGCGCTTTTGAAGGATCGGCCTGAAGAGGGGCTTGTGCGTGGGCAGGTCGGGGCCATTGTGGACGAAGATGCACCTGGTATCTTCGATGTGGAGTTTTCGGACACAGGGGAAAACCTACGCAATGGCGATTGTTCCTGCGGCTGAGCTAATGCGGCTTTGTCATCAGCTTGCTCATGCGGCATAGATGGTTTATGGATAGAGAAACGATTGAATCTGTTTTGGCAGCGGCACAAAGCTATGTGGCCTCGCTAGATGACGATGAAATGGGCTATGAGGAAATTGAGGCCGAAACTCAGCTCATTGATGCATTTGGGATTCAGGAAATAGGGAATGACGCTCATCGCTGTGTCACATGGCTCTGCGTGCTTGCTTCGCAGAAAGTGCTCTACGGTTGGGCAGCTCTGGAGTGTGAGGGCGATCTTCCCAGTCAAACGATTGAGGCTGTCTCCAAATGGGTTCAGGGAAAAGTCCAGCCCGCCGATTGGGAACCGCTATGTAATCCCGCTGAAGCCCGTCGCAACGGACGAGTTATCGTGGACTGCGATGCCTGCCGCGCGGAGCCTATCGCGAGTGCCGCTGCTCATACCGCTCGATTTGCGATAACTGCTTCTCCCGAAGATGCAGTTCAGGTGCTCAGTGATGTTTTTACGGCGATTAGTGAGGGAGTGTACTGGTCTGAGCGAGACCCGATGGACTTTCAAAAGTGGGTTGGGATGGTTGCCATACCTGCCGCTCTTGAACTTCGGCACCTCTCCGAAGCAGAGCTGTATTCGTAGGCGACGAAGCCTATTCGCCGCGCCCACGGGGCGCTCTCTCCCTTGTGCCGGGGCTTTCCAATCCCCGCGCACAGCCCCATCGACTGCCGCCGCCGCGCTAAAGATTCTTAAAGATTCTTCGGGGGCACTCATAACTATTCGGGAGATGAGGTATGATTTGAGCCAAATAAGCACCACTAGAGCTCTTGGACGTACCTTCGCACATGAACACCCGACGACAATTCCTGTCCCTAACTGCTCTCTCCCTTCTCTCCGCCGGTTGTGGCGGGGGCGGCTCGTTGGTTCCTGAGGCCTCCACCGGCCGTGCGACCATCCAGATCCTCTGGCCGGCTCGGGGCACGACACGGCTGATCCCCCTCCTGGCGCTGAGTATCCTGGTGGTAATCCAGCGTCCCGATGGCTCTGAGCTAGAGCGGCGTGTTCTGGACCGACCCGCCGTGGGAGACATCTCCACCACGACCTTCACGGCCCTCCCCAGTGGGACGCTCAATGTCGTGGCGACTGCCTTTCCCGAGCAGGGAGGGCTTGGGATCGCGCAGGCACGGGGGACGGCTGAGGCGGTCATTCGGACGAACACGACGACACCTCTGACACTCACGATGGGGACGACGATCACCCGGCTTGAGGTGATTCCCTCGCAGCTGATCCAGAACGAGACCGTGTTTCTGCGTGTCACGCCACGGGATGCGAGTGGCAATGTCGTGCTCACACCGCCGGACCGCCTGACCTTCACGTTCGAAGAGGGGGGGAGTACCGTGCAGTGGGACGCCGCGACAGGGCTGCTGACCCCGCAGAGTGTGACGACTGTCCGGGTCCGTGCGACCGAGGGAGAGTCCGGGGTCTCGGCGTCCCAGACCTGGAGTGTCCTCCCTTTGGTCGAGGGCCTTCAGACCTGGCAGATTCCTCACCTGGACCTTGCCTACGATCCGGGGCGCTACCTGCTCTGGCTGAGTGTCGCGGCCGACGGCGGCTCACGACCCAACTCCTTGGTCGCCGTTCACCCCGACACAGGCCAGGTGGTTCGCTCGATCACGCTCCCTTTCTCGCCCTTTCTGCTCTCGCTGAGCTCCGATGGCGAGACGATGCAAGTGGGGCAGCGCGACCGTACCCGTGTCTGGGCAGTGAACTTGACCACGGAGATCGTCAGCGCCACCGCGCTCACCCCGAGCCAGGCACACTACAACTTCACGGCACTCCCCGGGAGCCCCAGCAGCCTCATTAGCCTCGCCACGACCAAGGCCCTCACGGTCTACGACAGCGGGACGGCACGCACGGCCGCGGGGCAGGGCGAGCTCTCCCAGCCTCTGGCGACCGCCGATGGGAAGGCGGTCTTTGTGGGGATCGGGGGGGAGCTGCGACGCTATGCCGTGGCGGCGGGGGGGCTCACCCAGACCCATAGCATTACCTCGTCTGCCGTGCCCAACTACTTCCCCTACTCCACCACTCCGACCTTGCTGTTTACCAACGCGCTGGAGCTGCGGAGCCCCAGCACGCTGGAGGTTGTCCGCACCCTGGAGAGCCCCTTCTCGGGTGCGTTCACGGTCTACCCCGCCTATATTCTGGGCCACACGGTCGCGCCCGAGCGTGACCGAAACTATATCCTGTTTTGGACGGAGGGGGACTACCTGCACTTGCTTCGGTATGAGACCAGTACGGGCAACTTCCTCGGGGGCTACCGCCTGCCCACACCGAGTGTCGGAGGGGGCTTTGCCTACCTCTCCTCACCAACCTACTACCTCAACTACAGCAGCCGCTTCACCCTACTTCGTCCCGGACTCTTTGTCTTCCGGGGACTCGACAACCGGATCTACCGTGTCCAGATGCCGCCGGATAGCGTACAAACCAGCACGAACGGACAGATTATAGGAGGTATAAAGTAATGTCGAACTGGACACGACGGCAGTGTATTCAGCTCTCCCTTCTGGGGCTCTCGGGGCTCCTTGCGGGCTGTGGGGGAGGGGGCTCCGCGCTCCAGGACAACACCCCCGGGCGCCTCGTCCTGCGCGTGGACTGGCCAGAGCCGACGCGGCTGATCCCGCAGGCCACGGGCTACATCCAAGTGCGCGTGATGCAAGGAAACCTGGAGCTGGACCGGCAGACTCTCGTCCGCCCCAGTGGCGCGACCACCAGCGAGGTGACCTTTACCAATGTCCCCGCGGGCAACCTCACGGTAATTGGGGAGGCCTATCCCTACTCCTTCGATGCCCCTCTGGCGCGCGCGGAGTTCCCGGTGGTGATGGGAGCGGGGCAGAGCGTCCCTGTCACCCTGACCCTCGCCAGCACGATCCAGCGCATCACGATCTATCCGGGGAACTTCACCGACCTCGTCACCCGGCTCTACACCACACTCCGTGTGGCGGCGCGCGATGCCTCCAACCGGTACGTCCTCCTCACCAACTCACAGCTCACCTGGGAGAGTAGCGATAGCGCCATCGTCCTTCCCTCGACCACCGAGCCCCTGAAGTTCTTCTATGTGAAAGAGGGGACGGCCACACTGACGGTCCGGGATACCGAGTCGGGGGTGACGAGCACGACCCAGCTCACCTTGCAGACGGCGGCTCCCATCTCCGGAGTCCGAACCTTCACCGACTCCAAGCCCCACTATGTCCAGGTCTACGATGCGTCCACCGACACGCTGTACTCAACCCGCCCCATCTCCACCGGCACTGAGTTCGTCCGCCTAAACTGGACCGATGGGACCTTTACGCCCATCGGCTCGACAATCGGCGTTGCGACCCAGCTCATTGTCTCTCCGGAGCGTGGCCGGATCTACTTCACCGTCCGAAACAGCGCCGGCACCGACTATCGGCTGGGCTACTTCTCCTCGACAACGGGGGCGGTCACCATGCTCAACTACCCCGCTGGGAACCCGTTTACGGTTGTCTATCCCATCCCCAACGACCCCGAGGCCCTGTTTGTTCACCGGCTAACCACCAACGATATCGCGATCTTCGACCCGGCGACCCAGACCACACGCACCAAGGTCTTCTCCTCGACAAAGCCAACCTTCCTGGCAACCGAAGACACGGATCAAGTGGTTGTCTTCCAGCGGGTCACGGGGAGCCTGGGGACGATGTCCTGGATGACGCGGGTGAGTGCTACCGCGCAGGGGGTCGTCCCGCTGGACAACCTCTTGCCCGAAGCGGGTATCCGAGGCAATGTCGATAACAACATTATCTTTGCGGCCTCAGACAAGAAACAGATCTTCACCAGCAATATGCAGCGGCTGGACGCCCGAACCTATGGGTCTCTAGGGCTGGTCTTACCCACGACCGCCTACGGGTGTTTAGCCTTTGGATTTAACGCGGATAGTAGCCGGGGCTACTACCTAACCACGGGGGGAATCCCGGCAAGTGTCTCGTTTATGTTGGATGAGATCGACCTGACCCGGGGAGAGTTTGTCCGCACGAAGACCCTGATCGGCCACGTGGGTGTTCCGGGAAGCAACTACGTGACCTGGTGTGGCCCCCAGCGTATTGCGCTCTTTAGCTTCAACAACGCCTATGTCTCCCTCATCGATTTTTCCGTTCCCTAGAGGTTGTTATGAACTGAGGCCATTGATTTGCGGTAGTAGATTCAGGTGGTTTGCCTTCACCAGCATCAAGATGCCAAATACCAAGAAAGTCAAACCACCTACCGTCTCAGGCAGACGCTCGTAGTCACGAGCCAAACGCCGGAAGCGAGAGACCCAGGCAAAGGAGCGCTCTACTACCCAGCGACGAGGAAGAACCACAAAGCCCTTCTTCGCCTCAGGCAACTTGACTACTTCCAAACGGATACCATGATTCGACGCCGCAGAGGCAGCATCTTCACCAGTATAGCCCTGATCCACATAAGCCAACTCCACGTTTTGCCCTGTCACTTCCTGAACCTGAGTGCACAGTGCCTCGACCTGAGCGCGTTCCTGCTCATTGGCTGGGGTCACCACCAGGGTGAGCTGATAGCCCAGAGTATCCACGGCAATATGGGTTTTGCTTCCTTTTTTGCGTTTGCCCCTATCATAAGTTGAAGTAAAGGCGGCCTCGACGGTGAACCCTGCTGATTTCGAGGGACTGCGTGCTCTTCAGGAGGCGCTTGGGACTCGGTTTATCCGCGGTGTGTTGTTCTACAGTGGAGAGACGCTTCTCCCGTTTGGCGAGGGACTCTACGCCGTTCCTCTCTCTGCACTCTGGCACGGACTCTGAGCTACAGGTTACACGGAACCTTTCTCACGAATCGCTCATCCTGTCGTCAGGAGATTGCTTCGTGATTCTTTACTCGCTCGTTTTTCTTAGCCTTTCGGCTCTAGGCCAGGCGACTGCCGCAGGGCCACGGCCGCCGGCCTTAGATCGGCTCCAGGTCCCCATGACGCTCACCGATGGCACGAAAACTACCGTGGTTCGCACACGGAACGACCTGGGCTTTCGGCTTGTA